>JAPSIA010000152.1 GCA_031179215.1 Agrococcus sp. | reverse complement strand
TGTTGTGGCCCCAGCTGACGAAGCTCGGCGCCTCGTCGCCCGCCCACAGGCGCTTGTAGGAGTTGACGAACTGGTTCGTGACGGCCGTGAACTCGGGCGCGTGGTGCAGCAGGCCCGCGACGAACTGTCGGCCGACCTTCGAGAGCTGGTACTTGCCGCTCGGGTCGTGGAAGGCGTTGCGCTCCCCCTCGAACAGCGACATGTGGGTGTGCATGCCGCTGCCGGGGTGGCCCTCGAAGGGCTTGGGCATGAACGTCGCGAAGACGCCCTCGGAGATGGCGACCTCCTTGACGATCGTGCGGAAGGTCATGATGTTGTCGGCGGTCGAGAGCGCATCGGCGTAGCGCAGGTCGATCTCGTTCTGACCAGGGCCGGCCTCGTGGTGGCTGAACTCGACCGAGATGCCGATGTCCTCGAGCATGCGCACGCTCGCGCGGCGGAAGTCGTGCGCCGTGCCGCCGGGCACGTTGTCGAAGTAGCCCGCGCGGTCGACGGGCTCGGGGTTGTGCACGTCGGCGGACTTCAGCAGGTAGAACTCGCACTCGGGATGCGTGTAGAAGCTGAAGCCGCGGTCGGCGGCCTTCGCGAGCGTGCGCTTGAGCACGTGCCGGGGATCGGCCGCCGCGGGCTCGCCGTCGGGCGTGAAGATGTCGCAGAACATGCGCGCGGTGGGGTCGATCTCGCCCCGCCACGGCAGCACCTGGAACGTCGACGGGTCGGCCTTCGCGATCACGTCGGCCTCGGAGGAGCGCGAGAGCCCCTCGATCGACGAGCCGTCGATGCCCATGCCCTCGACGAAGGCGCCCTCGACCTCTGCCGGGGCGATCGCGACGGATTTGAGCGAGCCCAGCACATCCGTGAACCACAGCCTGACGAACTTCACGCCGCGCTCCTCGATCGTGCGGAGCACGAAGTCCTGCTGCTTGTCCATCCCGGCCCCTCTCTCGCCTCCCCTCAGGCTAGTGGGCCGCGCGGGCTAGGCTCGGCGCATGGCATTCCCCGACACCGGTTCCGCGTCGCCCGGCGAGCCCCGCGAGGTCGTCGCGCCCTACGGCGGCGCGAGCACGAGCCAGAAGCGCGTGCGCATCCGGCACTTCCAGAAGGCGAAGCAAGACGGCGTGAAGATCGTCGGCCTCACGAGCTACGACTTCCTCTCGGCCCAGATCTTCGACCGCGCCGGCATCGACTTCCTGCTCGTCGGCGACTCCGCCGGCAACACCGTCTTCGGCTATGACACGACGCTGCCCGTGACGGTCGACGAGCTCATCCCGCTCACGCGCGGCGTCGCGCGCGCCGTCAAGCGCGCCCTCGTCGTCGCCGACCTGCCCTTCGGCTCCTACGAGGTCGACGCCCGCGAGGCGCTGCACACGGCGATCCGCTTCATGAAGGAGACGGGCGCGCACGCGGTGAAGCTCGAGGGCGGCGAGCGCTCGGCGGAGCAGATCCGCCGCGTCGTCGAGGCCGGCATCCCCGTCATGGCGCACATCGGCTTCACGCCGCAGTCGGAGCACGGACTCGGCGGGCACGTGATCCAGGGCCGCGGCGAGCGCGGCGCCGAGCAGCTGCTGCGCGACGCGCGCGCGGTCGAGGAGGCAGGGGCGTTCGCGGTCGTGCTCGAGATGGTGCCCTCGGAGGCGGCGAGGGCGGTGACCGAGGCGCTGTCGATCCCGACCCTCTCGGTCGGCGCGGGGCCGCACTGCGACGGCCAGCTGCTCGTCTGGAGCGACTGGGCGGGCATGACGACCGGTCGCATCCCCAAGTTCGTCAAGCAGTACGCGCAGCTCGCGGCGACGCTCGAGCAGGCGGCGGTCGCCTTTCGCGAGGACGTCGCGAGCGGCGCCTACCCCGCGCCCGAGCACGAGTACTGAACCGAGGACACCGGATGCGGGTCGCGCTGCTGCTGCGAGGCGTCAACGTCGGCGGTGTCACCGTGCGCTCGGCCGACCTGCGCGCGCTGCTGACCGAGGCGGGGCTCGGCGACGTCGTCACGGTGCTCGCGAGCGGCAACGCGGTCGTGACCGCCGCGGTCGCCTCGGAGGCGGCCCGCGTCGCGGAGGACGCGCTCGCGGCCAGGTACGGCAGGCGCATCCGGGTGCTCGGCATCTCGATCGACGCGCTCGCCGCGGTCGTCGCCGACTACCCGCACGCCGAGGACGACGACCACACGCCCTACGTCGTGCTCGAGCTCGAGCCGGGCGTCGCCGCCGAGCTCGCGGCGCTCGAGCCGGGCGAGGGCGAGGCGATCGCGCTCGGTGCCGGCGGGGCGGTCGTGCACTGGTCGAACCCGAAGGGGACGACGCTCTCGAGCGCGTTCGCGAAGGCGCTCGAGCGCACCGCGAAGGACCGCGTCACGACGCGCAACCTGCGCACGCTCCGGAAGGTGCTCGCCGCCGCGTGAGGCTCCGTCCGAGCCCGGCGACCCGCCGAGCGATCAGCGGTCGGCGCTGCCGGAGCGCTTGCCCCAGCTGTCCTCCGCCGCTTCCTCCGCGGCCCAGGCGCGCGACCGCTCCTTGATGATCTCGGGCGCGCGAGCGGCCTCCTCGCGCGTGGCGAAGGGCCCCGCGCGGTCGTAGCCGGGCGAGACCATGCCCTCCTCGACGGCGCCGGTCTCGAGGTTGTACCAGTACTCGACCATGCTCTCCTCCTCGGTCGGCTCGGTGGGCTCTGCCTAGGATGGAGCCTATGCCGAAGGACGCGTCAGGTCACCTCATCCCCGGCCGGATCGCGCCTCCCCGCCGCGTCGACGCATCCATCGCCCGCCCCGAGTACGTCGGCAGGCCGGCCCCGGCGAAGCACGTGGGCGGCGACGTCTACGACGACGAGACGATCGAGCGCATCCGCGCGGCGGGCACGATCGCGGCCGACGCGATCGCCGCCGTCGGCGCCGCCGTGCGCCCGGGCGTCACGACCGACGAGCTCGACGCCATCGGGCACGACGCCGTCACGAGCCGCGGCGCCTACCCCTCGACGCTCGGCTACCGCGGCTTCCCGAAGTCGGTGTGCTCGAGCATCAACGAGGTCGTCTGCCACGGCATCCCCGACGACACGGTGCTCGCCGAGGGCGACATCGTCAACATCGACATCACCGCGTTCAAGGACGGCGTGCACGGCGACTCGAACCGCACCTTCGTCGTCGGCAGCGCCGCCGACGAGGTCGCGCAGCTCGTCGAGCGCACCGAGGAGTCGCTGCGGCGCGCGATCAAGGCGGTGATGCCGGGCCGGCGCGTCAACGTCATCGGCCGCACGATCGAGATGTACGCGAAGCGCTTCGGCTACGGCGTCGTGCGCGACTTCACCGGCCACGGGGTGGGCACGTCGTTCCACTCGGGCCTCATCATCCCCCACTACGACACCGAGCGGTACGACACCGAGATCGTGCCCGGCATGGTGTTCACGATCGAGCCGATGCTCACGCTCGGCACGCACGAGTGGGAGATGTGGGACGACGGCTGGACCGTCGTGACGCGGGATCGCTCGATCACGGCGCAGTTCGAGCACACCGTCGTCGCGCGCGAGTCTGGCGCGGAGATCCTCACGCTGCCCTCCGCCTGAGCGTCCACCCGCCGCCTCGCCCGCCGCCCCGCCCGCGCCTCGCGGCCAGCGACCCTCGGACCACCGGTGCCTGCACCGGATGGCTGCCTCCTGCCCGCCACGGGCGCCGAGCGGTGCAGGTGGGCGCGACGCGCCTGCACGGATCGGCGGTCATGCGGCTGCGAGCGGCGCCGAACCGTGCAGGTGCAGGCCGCAGCGGCCCACCGCCGGAGCGGGCGGCCCTCGGCGATTCCATGGCAGGATCGTCGCCGTGGCGAAGTCAGAGGACAAAGCGGTCGGCGTCGACATCGGCGGGACGGGCGTGAAGGCGGCGCTCGTCGACGTCGCGACGGGCGAG
>JAPSIA010000050.1 GCA_031179215.1 Agrococcus sp. | reverse complement strand
GCGGACGCCCGGAGACGGCGGAGTGGGGGCGGATGCTCACCTACGCGCAGAACGAGCTCGCGATCGCGCCGTCGCTCGCGTTCCTGCCCGGCGTGTGCATCATGATCACGGCGCTCGGCTTCACGCTTCTCGGGGAGGCGCTGCGCGAGGCGATGGACCCGCGCACCCGCAAGCGCTGACGCTGCGGCTCGTCGAGGGGCTGGCGCGTCGGCGGGCTGCGCCCTTCGGCGCGCTGTGCCCTTCGACGCGCTGTGCCCTTCGACGCGCTGTGCGCCCTGCGGGCGCGCAGCGGCTCAGGGGCAGGCTTGGAGGCGCGCAGCGGCTCGTCAGCTGCTCCCTGAGCCGGTCCGCGCGCGCAGCGCGCTGACCGTGTCGAAGGGCGCTGCGGTCAGCTCGCGATCCGCAGCTCGTTGCCGGGGATCGACGCGAGCAGCCGACGCGTGTAGGGGTCGCGGGGGTTGGTGAAGATCTCCTCGGAGGTCGCGGCCTCGACGAGCTTGCCGTGCTGCATCACCGCGACGTAGTCGCTGATGAGGCGCACGACCGCGAGGTCGTGCGAGATGAACAGGTAGCTGAGCCCGAGCTCCCGCTGCAGCTCGCCCAGCAGCCGCAGGATCTGGTCCTGCACGAGCACGTCGAGCGCCGACACCGGCTCGTCGCACACGATCACGTCGGGCTTGAGGGCGAGCGCCCGCGCGATCGCGACGCGCTGGCGCTGACCGCCGGAGAGCTCGGAGGGGTAGCGGCGCGCCATGTCGCTCGGCAGTGCGACCTGGTCGAGCAGCTCGCGCACGCGTCGCTGCCGCTCGGCCTTCGAGCCCTTGCCGTAGAACGACAGCGGCTCCTCGATGATGCGCTCGATCGTGAACATCGGGTTCAGCGAGGAGTAGGGGTCCTGGAAGACGGGCTGCACGCGCTGGCGGAACTCCCGCTGCTCCTCGCGGGAGAGCGCGAAGACGTCCTTCCCCTCGAAGCGCACCGTGCCGCTCGTCGGGGCGAAGGCCTTCAGCAGCATCCGCGCCGTCGTCGTCTTGCCGGAGCCCGATTCGCCGACGATCGAGACCGTCGAGCCCCGCGGGACCTTGAGCGAGACGTCGTCGACCGCCTTGAACGGCTCGCGGCTGCCGCGGATCGGGAACTCCTTGGTGACGCGGTCGAACTCGACGATCGTCTCCACCGCCGACGCGTCGGCCTTCGCGCTGAAGTCCTCGGGGCGCAGGCGAGCCATGGCGACCGACGGGGCCGCCTTGACGAGCGACTGCGTGTAGGGATGCTGCGGCGACTCGAGGATCTGCTTGGCGGGCCCCTGCTCCACGACCCGACCGCGATGCATGACCACGACGCGCTGCGCTCGCTCGGCGGCGAGGCCGAGGTCGTGCGTGATGAGCAGCACCGAGGTGCCGAGCTCCTTCGTCATCGACTCGAGCTGGTCGAGGATGGTGCGCTGCACGGTCACGTCGAGCGCGCTCGTCGGCTCGTCCGCGATGAGCAGCTGCGGCCGGCACGCGAGGCCGATCGCGATGAGCGCGCGCTGGCGCATGCCGCCCGAGAACTCGTGCGGGTACTGCTTGGCGCGCGCGGCGGCGTCGGGCAGCCCCGCGGCCTCGAGCGTCTCGACGACCTTCGCGTCGACGTCCTTGCGCGTCGCGAGGCCGTGCGCGAGCAGCGTCTCGGCGACCTGCGTGCCGATCTTCGCGACCGGGTTCAGGTTCGACATCGGATCCTGCGGCACGAGGCCGATGCGGCGGCCGCGCACGGTGCGCATCGTCCCCTCGCTCGCGCCCACGAGCTCCTCGCCCGCGAGCGTGATGCTGCCCTCGCTCACGCGCCCGTTGCCGGACAGCAGGCCGATGACCGCCATCGCGGTCGTGGACTTGCCGGAGCCCGACTCGCCCACGATCGCGAGCGTCTCGCCCTCGGCGATCGTCAGGCTCGCCTCGTGGACTGCCGTCACCGGCCCGTCCTGGGTCGTGAACTCGACCTTGAGTCCTCGGACCTCCAGCAGCGGCCTCTTCGCGTCGCTCATGGCGACCATCCTGCCCTGCCGAGCGCGCTTTCGGCGACTCCGCGCTCGTGCGACGAGGAGTGCCGCGGCCCGCCGGTCGCGATCGCTCGCCGCGGCGCAGTATTCGCGTCGCGGATGGTGGTCATCTCGGAGTCGATCTTCGTGCGCGGCCTCGCCGTCCGTAGAGTTCGAGCAACCTTGCACCGCGACGGCGCGGTGCCTCCCTTGCACGAAGAAGTGAAAGGTCCCATGATGCGACGCTCGTCCCGACTGGCCGCTGGCGGCCTGGCATTCCTCACAGCGCTGACGATCGCGGCGTGCAGCAGCCCGACTCCCGCGACTCCCTCCGAATCCGGTGGAGACGCGTCGGCCCAGAGCGCCAGCGTCACCGCGGGCTGGGTCAGCGCCATCGACCAGATCGGGCTCCCGGCTGCCCTCGACCAGGGCTACTTCGATGAGGTCGGCCTCGACGTCGAGATCCAGGAGCCGTTCGCGAGCGGTGTCGACATGCTCAACGCCCTCGAGGCCGACCAGATCCAGTTCGCGCAGGTCGGTGCTCCCTTCATCGGGGCGAAGATCTCCGGAGCCGACTACGTGCTCGTGGGCAACTACACCGGCAGCGCCAGCCAGCCCGGCGTCGACGAGACGATGGCCGTCGTCGCGCGCGACGGCTCCGGGATCACGGAGGGCGACTTCTCCACGCTCGCGGGCAAGCGCATCGGTGTCACCGTCGGGTCGATCAACCACCTCTACCTGCTCGCGGTCCTCGAGGATGCGGGCCTGAGCGCCGACGACGTCGAGATCGTGAACACGGCTGCGCCCGACATGGCCGTGGCGCTCGAGACCTCCGGCGTGGACGCGGTCGTGATCTGGGACCCGTGGCCGATGACGATCCAGCAGCAGGTCGAGGGCACGACGCTCATCGCTCGCGGTGGCGGCCACATCGGCTTCCTGGGCTTCATCGTCGCCAAGCGCGAGTTCGTCGAGCAGAACCCCGAGGTGGTCGAGCAGTTCCTCACGGCTCGCGCCATGGCCGACCAGTGGATGCGCGAGAACCCGGACGAGGCTGCGGCCGTGGCGTCGCGGTGGATGACGTCGCTCGACCCGCAGATCGCGCAGGAGGCGATGCAGTTCAACGTGCAGCAGCTCGACCCGCGCATCTCGGCGTGCAACTTCGCCGCCCTCGACGCCGCGGTCACGAGCCTGCACGAGCTCGGCACGATCGAGGGCACGTTCGACGTGAACGAGGTCTTCGTGCCGGAGCACATCGCGAACGTGGAAGCGGCGAACCCCGAGCTGTTCGAGGACCTCCCGCCGGTGCCGGCGGCTGCAGCGATCGGCGAGGGGTTCAGCTTCGACCCCGCAGCCGGTCAGTGCGGATGACGATGACGGCGACCGACGTCGCACGCGTCGCGGGGGAGAGCCCGCTGCGCGGCGGTGCGCGGAGCCGGGCCGTCGACGCCGCGTGGTTCGCCAGCCCGTTCGTGCTCATGGCCCTGCTCTGGGTCGTCATCGTGCCGGCGGCCGGCGTCTCCTCCCGCGTGTTCCCGTCGCTCCCCGCGGTCGCGCAGACCTTCGGCGCGATGCTCCTCGACGGCTCCCTGTGGACGCACGTGAGCGCGAGCCTGCTCCGGGTGCTCATCGGCGCGGCGATCGCCATCGCGATCGGCATCCCCTTCGGGATCCTGATGGGCGTGAGCAAGGCCGTGTCAGCGTTCTTCGCACCGCTGCTCCGCTTCTCCGTCGCGCTCGCCGGCATCGCGTGGATCCCGCTCGCGACGCTGTGGTTCGGCTACGGCGACCTCGCCGTCATCTTCGTCGTCTTCAACGCGGTGTTCTTCGCCATCGTCTACAACACCATGCTGGGCGTGCGGCAGGTGCCCACGAACGTGCTGCGTGCCGCTCGCAGCCTCGGCGCGAAGCCGTGGACCATGTTCTGGCAGGTCCACCTGCCCGGCGCGGCGCCCAGCATCGCCACCGGGCTGCGGGTGGGCATGGGCTTCGCGTGGCGCGGGCTCATCGCCGCCGAGATCATCGCGACCAGCGCCGGCATGGGCTACAGCCTCTTCCTCGCGCGGCAGTACTACGAGACCGACGTGATCATCCTCATGATGATCCTGATCGGCATCCTCTGGCTCGTCATGGATCGCCTCATCCTCGCTCCGGTCGAGTGGCGCACCGTCAAGCGCTGGGGCGCGTCGAGGGAGGTCGGCATATGAGCGCCGTCGCGCAGCTCGAGGAGCGAGCGAGCGTGCGTCCCGTGCGGCCGCGCGACGCGATCGTGCGGTACTCGGGCATCCGCACCTGGGGCCCGTTCCTCGTCGTGCTCGTGCTGTGGGCGCTCATCTCCGCGGCGGGCATCTTCCCCTCCGCGTTCTTCTCGTCGCCGGCCGAGGTGTGGGAGCGCGCGCTCTCGCTCGTCGAGCGGGGCATCCTGCCGGCCTACGTCGGCGACTCCCTCATCCGACTCGCGGTCGGCGCAGCGTGGGGCCTCGTCATCGGGATCCTGCTGGGCTTCGTGATCGGCCTCAGCGCCCGCGCGCGCAAGTTCTGCTGGCCCGCGCTCCTGTTCTTCCAGGCCATCGGCGACATCGCGTGGCTCCCGATCCTGATCGTCTGGTTCGGCTTCAGCCTGACGTCGGTGACGATCGTCATCGTCTACACCGTCTGCTTCCCCCTCATCATCAGCATCGTCGCCGCGATCGACGCGATCCCGGCGAACATGCTGCGGGCGGCGGGGAGCCTGGGCGCCAGCCGGCTGCAGCGCATCGTGCTCGTCGTCGTGCCCGCCGCGCTCCCGGGGCTCTCGTCGGGCATCCGCACGGGCCTCGGCTACGGCTGGCGAGCGCTCATCGCCGCCGAGATCATCATCGGCACGAGCGGCGTGGGCTTCATGATGTTCGACGCCCGACGGCAGGGCGACGTCACGCAGGTGTTCGTGGGGATGATCGTGCTCGGCGCGCTCTGGTACGCGACGGACGCGCTGCTGCTCGCGCCGTTCGAGAAGGCGACCGTGGAACGTTGGGGAATGGTGGAGGGGATCGGACGATGAACGTACTTGAGATCGAGCATCTGACGCAGTCGTACGTCGACGCGTACACGGGCGACCGCACGCTCGCGATCGGCGATGTGAGCTTCACCGTGCCCCAGGGGCAGTTCGTCTCCCTCCTCGGCCCGAGCGGCTGCGGCAAGACGACGGTGCTCAACATCGTCGCCGGGTTCGTCGAGTCGACGGGCGGGAGGGTGCTCGTCGAGGGCGCTCCCGTCGCCGGCCCGGGCCCCGATCGCGGCGTGGTGTTCCAGGACTTCGCGCTCTTCCCGTGGCTCACGGTGCGCCAGAACATCGTCTTCGGGCTCAGGATGCAGGGAGCTGGCAAGGAGGAGCGCGAGCGGCGGGCCGAGGAGATGCTCGCGCTCGTCGGGCTCGACGGGTTCGGCTCGAAGTACCCGCACGAGCTCTCCGGGGGCATGCGGCAGCGCACGGGCGTCGCTCGCGTGCTCGCCACCAACCCCACGATGATGCTGATGGACGAGCCCTTCGCCAGCATCGACGCCCAGACCCGGCGGGTCCTGCAGCAGGAGGTCCTGCAGATCTGGGACTCGCAGCGCCCCACCGTCCTGTTCGTGACGCACGACGTCGACGAGGCCATCTTCATGGCGGATCGCGTGATCGTGCTCTCGGCGAGGCCCTCCACGGTGCAGGCCGACATCGCGGTGCCGTTCGAGCGACCCCGCACGTGGCGCGAGATCCAGGCCGATCCGCGGTTCGCGGAGCTCCGCACCGAGCTCATGACGATGCTCGGCGTCGAGGACCTCTGATGCTGCGCCGGTTCCTGAGGACGAGGTTCGCCAAGACGCTCATCGTCGTCGCAGCAGCGGTCGTCGCCTGGCAGATCTTCCTCTCGATCCGCGCGACCGGTGTCGTGAGCGAGCAGCTGCAGGCCGCAGCCTCGCGCGGGGAGCCCGTCGAGCTCGTCGTGCAGCTCGGCTTCCCGCCGGAGCGCTTCCACACGCTGTTCCTGCAGGACTACGGGCACGTGCGCGGCGTCTCGACCGACGGCGTCGTGCTCCGCGACGTGCGCCCGGAGAGCGTGGGCATGCTCGCGCGCGTCTACTGGGTCGACCGGCTCACGACTCCGGAGGAGTCCGAGTGAGCGCGCGCGAGACGCTCGAGGTGCTGGAGCGCGCTGGGCTCGTCGTCATCCTGCGGTCGGCGAGCGCGCAGGATGCGCGCGCCACGGCAGCCGCCGCGCGGCACGGTGGCGCCGAGGTGGTCGAGGTGACCTACTCGGTCCCCGACGCGCTCGAGGTCATCCGCGAGCTCTCGGAGGAGCCGGCGACCACGGTCGGCGCGGGGACCGTCATCGGACGGGCACAGGCGATCGACGCCATCGACGCCGGGGCGCGCTTCGTCGTGTCGCCGGGCGTCGACGAGGACGTGATCCGCGCGTGCGTCGACCGCGACGTGCTGGTCCTGCCGGGCGTCCAGACCGCGACCGAGGCCATGCGCGCGAGCGCCCTCGGCGCCATCGCGCTCAAGCTCTTCCCCGCATCCACGGTCGGCGTCGCGCACCTGCGCGCCCTGCTCGCGCCGTTCCCCGACTACCGCATCATCCCGAGCGGTGGAGTGGGGATGCACGACCTCGAGGCATGGTTGCGCGCGGGGGCCGCCGCGGTCGGCATCGGGGGCGCACTGAGCCCCGCGGGAGCCGTGGACGCGGGTGCCGCGACGACGGTGCGCGCGCACGCGGCGGAGATCATCCGCACGATCCGTCAGGTCAGAGAAGGGAACACACCATGACCATCGATCCCAGCATCACCGCGCGCTATCGCGCGGTCACGAGCGCCTCCGTCTCGGACGCCCTGCAGGCGCTCGGCGTGCACGGCTACGTGTCGTCGGACGTGCGGCTCATCGCCGGCTCGCAGGTCGTCGGTCCGGCGATCACGGTCAAGGAGGGCCCCGCGGAGACGGCGGAGCCGCCGCAGCACGCGCTCGACGCGATCGATGCGGCCGAGTCGGGATCCGTGATGGTCATCGACCTGGACGGCGAGCGGGACGTCGCCGTCTGGGGCGGTCTCATGACGGCGGGCGCGGTGGCCAACGGCCTCGCCGGGGCCGTGCTCGGCGCCGGGGTCCGCGACGTGACGGAGATCCAGCGCGACTTCCCGCAGTTCACGGTGTTCGCGCACGCCACTTCGCCGGCGACCACCGTCGGCCGGTTCAAGACCCTCTCGTCCGGCGAGCCGGTGACGATCGGGGGCGTCACGGTGCGCCAGGGCGACCTCGTCTTCGGCGACCGCGACGGCGTCGTCATCGTTCCCGCCGAGCACGTGCTCGCCGTCATCGAGGGAGCCGAGGACATCGAGGAGCGCGAGCGGGAGCAGACCAAGCTCATCCTCGAGTCCGGCTCCCTCGCCGCAGGCCTCGCCAAGTACGCCCGGATCTAGGAGCTGCGCACATGCCAGAGATCGTCTCGCTGGGCGAGCCGCTCGTCGAGTTCAACTCCGAGGCCGTCGGTGGACCGCGAGCGGGCTCGCTGTACAGCATCGGCTTCGGCGGCGACAGCTCGAACTTCGCCGTCGCGGTCAGCCGCCTGGGCGGCCGGAGCGGCTACTTGAGCAAGGTCGGGGCGGACTCGTTCGGCGGTCTCCTGCAGGACCTCTGGCACGAGGAGGGCGTCGATGCGTCCGCCGTCATCGTCGATCCCGACCACCCCACTGGCCTCTACTTCATCATGCGGTACGGGGCGACCACCGAGTTCGTCTACCGCCGCGCCGGAACGGCCGCCTCGACGCTGTCGCCGGCCGACCTGCCCGACGGGTGGGTCGAAGGGGCGAAGCTGCTCCACACGACGGGCATCACGCAGGCGATCAGCACGACGGCGAGCGAGACGGTGTTCGCGGCGATCGAACGGGCGCGCGCCGCAGGGACGAAGATCAGCTACGACCCCAACATCCGGCCCGCCATCTGGCCGATCCACACCGCTCGCGCGGTCGCTCGCCACACGATCAGCCTGGTCGACATCGCCGTGCCCAACCTCGAGGAAGGGCGGCTGCTCACCGGGTACGAGGATCCGCGCGCGATCGCCGCCGAGCTGCTCGAGCTCGGGGTGCCGCTCGTCGTGCTCAAGATGGGCGGCTCGGGAGCCATCGTCGCCACCCCGGAGGGGCTCGAGCCGATCCCGTCGCTGCCCGTGCGAGCGAAGGATCCGACGGGCGCCGGGGACACGTTCGATGCGGCGTTCGCCGTCGCGACGGTGGAGGGCCGGGATCCGGTCGACGCCGCCACGTTCGCGGCTGCCGCCGCCTCGCAGGTCGTGCAGAACCTCGGCGCGGTGCATCCGGTGCCGACGCGACGGCAGGCCGACGCGCTGCTCGAGGAGCTGCGCGCGGCGTCGAGCGCCTAGACGCGCCGCTGGAACCGCCGCACCGCCTCCGGCGCGGGCAGCTGAGCGATCAGGTCGATCAGCGCCCGCGCCGCCGGCTGCAGCGGGCGGGATGCGTCCCAGCACACGTCGACGTGCCGACGGGTGCCCGCGTCCTTGACGGGCACGACGACGGCGCCGCGCGTGTCGGCGACCTCGGCGGCGAGGAGGTTCGTCACGCCGACGCCGAGACCCTCGCGCGCGAGCGCGACGAGCGTCTGCGGGTCTCGCGTCTGGAAGGCGAACGACGCGGCGACGCCTGCGGCGACGAACATCTGGTGGAGCTCTGCCGGCGTATCGGCGTCGTTCTCATCCGCGCCGAGCGCGATGATGGGCGACGCGACGAGGTCGGCGAGCGACACGTAGGCGAGCTCGGCGATGGGATGGGTCGGGCCCACGACGGCGACGAAGGGCTCCTCCCAGAGCGGGTGGTGCCGCACGGGGTGCTCCCCGTGAGCAAGCCCGGACGGGCCGATCGCGACATCGACATCGCCTGCCGACAGGAGCGCCGGGAGGTCCGGTCCGAGCGCCTCCACGAGCGAGACGTCCACGCCCGGGTGCGCTGCGGTGAACGCGCGCAGGAGCGTGGGCGCGAAGCTGCCGCCGATGCTCGGAGCGATCCCGAGCGCGACGCGGCCGCGCAGCAGCCCGAGCAGCTTCTGCACGCTCGCCGCACCCGATTCGATGCTCCGCACCACGCGCCGCGCGTGCTCGAGGTAGGCGATGCCGGCCTCGGTGAGGCGCACCGGCCGCTCCCGGCGGTCGAAGAGCGTCGTTCCGAGCTGGCGCTCGAGCTCGGCGACGTGCGTGCTGATGCGCGGCTGGCTCCGGTAGCTGTTCTCGGCAGCCGCGGCGAAGCCGCCGTGGTCGACGACCGCGAGGAAGCTCGTCAGCCACTCGAGGCGGAAGTTGTCCGTGACCCCAGCGCTCACCGTCGCGGCCATGGCCGATCGACAACGAGCATCACGGACGCCACGGCACCTCCTGGCGCACAGGATACTCGCGTCAGCGCACCTGGAGCACGAGCTTGCCGCGCACGTGGCCGCGCTGCAGCTCGGCGAAGGCGTCGCGCACCCGCGCGAGCGGGTAGACCTGCTGCACCTCGACGCGCACATCGCCGGCGTCGATCAGGCGCCCGATGATGCCGAGGTTCGAGCCGTCGGCCTCGACCTTGACCGCCGATGCTCGCAGGCCCCGCGCCGCGGCGGCGGAGGCGTACTCGGGCCACGAGCCCGTGGGCACGTTGAGGTAGAGCCCGCCGTGCTTGAGCACGTCGAGCGAGCGCGAGCCTGTGTCGTCCGCCACGTTGCCGACGAGGTCGACGACGACGTCGACCTTCTGCAGCGCGTCCTCGAAGCGCACCTTCGAGTAGTCGATGACCTCATCGGCGCCGAGCGATCGCGCGAAGTCGACGTTGCGCTCGGAGACCGTCGTCGCGACGTGCGCGCCGAAGTACTTCGCGAACTGCACCGCGAAGTGGCCGACGCCGCCGGCGCCCGCGTGGATGAGGATGCGCTGGCCCGCGCGTGCCTTCGCGACGCGCACGACCGCATCCCACGCGGTGAGCGCCGCGCACGGCACTGCCGCCGCCTCGGCGAAGCTGAGCGACTCGGGCTTGAGGGCGAGCGCGAGGCTCGGCACCGCCGCCTGCTCGGCGAAGGAGCCGCGCGTGCGCCAGTGGTTCACGATGCCGAAGACCGCGTCGCCCGGCTGCAGGTCGTGCGCCTCGTAGGGGGCCTCGGCCACCGTGCCGGCGACGTCGCCGCCCGGGATCCACGGCAGCAGCGGCTCGACGGCTTTGGCGGCGCCCTTCCCGAGCGCCGTCTTGTAGTCGATGGGGTTCATGCCGGCGGCGTGCACGTCGACGATGACCTCGGTGCCGAGCTTGAGGGGCGCCTCGACCTCTCCGATCTCGACCCCATCGGTCGGCCCGAACGCCCGCACCAGCACTGCTCGCATCGCACTTCCTCCCGCTCGAGCCTCGACGCTAGCGCACGCGTGTGACGGCCGGATGTCGGGATGACGACGTGTGACGCACGCCCCGCGGCTACAGTGCACGTGTGCCCCAGCCTGCGAGGACCGGCGCTGTCGCCGCCGACACCGCGGTCGCCGCGCTCGCCGCCGTGTGCCTCATCGCGGGCGCGACGGTGATCGGCCACGCTCGCGCCGCGCTCGGCCGCTACCTCTACATCTCGGAGCTCGGCGCGCTCACGATGCCGACCGCGTCGCAGTTCCAGGTGGGCTTCGTGCTCGTCGTGGCGGGCATCCTGCTCGTCGCGGTCGTCGTGCGCGACGTGCGCACGCGGCTGCCGCTGCTGCGCAGCTGGGCGCCCTCCGCGGCGCTCGTCGTCGCCGGCGGGCTCTTCCTCGTCGCGGCGGCGGTGCCGTGCTCGATGGGCTGCCCGTCGCTGCTCACGCCCGCGGCCCAGTGGCGCGACTGGGTGCACATCGTCGCGGCCGTGCTCGCCTTCGCCGCCGGCTGCGTCGCGATGCTCCAGTTCGCCACCGCCCGCGACCGGTGGGTCGCGCGCCTCTCGACCGCAGGAGGGCTCGCGGTGGGGATCATCGCCGCCACCGGGGGCATCATCTCGCTCGCGCGCGGCAACACCGACATCGGTTCGACGCTCGAGTACGTCGCGGCAGCGATCGGCGTCGTGTGGATGCTCGCGATGCTCGCCGTGCACGCACGCTCGCACCCCGTCGCGGCCGCGCCCTCGCGCCGTGGCAGCGACGGGCGCCTCGAGCCTCCCGCTCCGGCGGCCGCGACCGGCCGCTCGGTCCGCGACTAGCGGATGCCGACGAGGAAGCTGCCGAGCTGCTGCTGGAACCACGCGAACATGCGCGCCTCGCCGTCGTCGCGAGCGGGGGAGACGAGCATGCGGCAGTCGAGCTCATCCCGCCACGCCTCGGCGACGTGCAGCGGATGCACGGGATCGCGCTCGCTCGCGAGCACGACCGTCGGCGCCGCGATGCGGAGCGCTCCCCGCGCGTAGGCGACGTTGCGCGGGATCTCGAGCAAGCGGATGCGGCGCTCGACCGCGAGCGGCTGCGTCAGCTGCGCCTCCAGCCCACGGGCGTGCGCGAGCGATTCGTGGGCGATCGCGCGCCACGCGCCGGACGCGCGCAGCCGCTCGAGCGCGCGGCTCGGCCGATGCTCCTCGAGGAGCCTCCCCAGCAGCGGGAAGATCGCGAGGTTGGCAGGCAGCGGCTCGGTCGTGAACGCGGGGCGCACGAGCGCGACCCGATCGAGCGGGAACCGCCCGGAGCGCGCGATGCGCGCGGCGAGCGCGGCGCCGAGCGAGACGCCCACGATCGACACGGGCGTGCCGTCCCCGTGCCGGACCAGCGCATCCGCCACCTCGTCGGCGAGCGCGTCGATCGCGAAGTCGTCGGGCCCGCCGATGAGCGGGTTGGCGCCGTGCGCGCGCAGATCGGGCGCGAGCACGCGCACGCCAGCGGGCACAGCCCCGGCGAGGTAGTCGCGCATCGCGCTCGAGTCGGAGCCGAGCCCGTGGATCGCGAGCAGCATCAGCGCGCGAGCAGCTCGAGCAGGCGGTCGGCGCGATCGACGAGCGCGGCGATCTCGTCCTCGTCGCGCTCCACCCACTGGTAGCGGGGCGGGCCGACGGGCACGAACTCGCAGTGCTGCTCCCACACGAACAGGGTGCGCTCGGCGCCGAGCACGTACTGCTGCCACCAGATCTGCCGCAAGTAGGACTTGGGGATGCGGTCGAACGCCTTCGACGTCGTCTTGATCTCGGCGAGCACCGCGCCGTCGTCGCTGATGCAGTCGGGCGTCGCGAGGTGCCGTCGCTCGGGCACGGAGTGGAAGAGCGCATCCGAGGGCGCGAGCGAGAAGTGGTCGTGCACCCAGCGCGCGATGTGCGGCTCGCGGGCGCGACCGTGGTCGGTGAAGGCGTTGCCGCTGAAGCCGCGCACGCTCACCTTCTCCATCGCGACGGCATGGATGGAGCGCGGTGTCGAGAGCTTCGCGGCGTCGGTCGCGGTCACGCCCTGCGAGCGCGCCCGCAGCCACGCGATCCGGTCGCTCGAGCGCGCGACGACGCGACGCAGGTGTGCCGCGATCACGACGGCCGCACCCGCCACGACCTCCGCGGCGACGGGATCGGCGAGCGCGTCGCCAGCGTCGGCCGCGAGGCTCGACGCGTCGGCCTGATCGCCGAAGATGTCGAGCTGCAGGTCCATCCCTCCATCGTCCCACGCGGCGCCGACGCAGGTGGTGCCGGTGCGGCGCGTCGCGTGTGGTCCAATGTGCGGATGACCGCCCCGTACGACGAGCTGGACGACGACGCGCAGGTCGAGGCGCTGCGCCCCGTCGCGCTGCGCGCGGCCGCCGCCTTCGGCCTCGAGGTCGCGCGCCTCGAGCTGGTGCTGCACAGCTACAACACGACCTTCGAGCTCGAGGCGAGCGACGGGCGCCGCTTCGCCCTGCGCGTCGGCACGAACTCGAAGAGCACCGTCGCGCACGCGATCGCGCAGCAGGCGTGGATCGGCGCCATCGCGGCGGAGACCGAGGTGCTCGTGCCGGAGCCGCTGCGCACCCCGGAGGGCGAGCCCTGGGTGCAGGTGGAGGAGACGCCGCTCGGCCGCCCGCTGCTCGTCACCGCGGCCTCGTGGCTCGACGGGGACGACGCCGACGACCTGGGGCCGGATGCCGCGCGGGCGCTCGGCGCAGCGATGGCGCGGCTCCACGAGCACGCTGCCGGCTGGGCCCTGCCGCCCGGCGGGGCGCTGCCCGAGCTCTCGGAGCCGCTCTTCGGCGACGTCGACGTGCTCGATCAGGCGCCGCTCGAGGCCTCGGGGCGCGCGGTGCTCGAGGAGGCGCGACGGCGCGCCTCGGACGCGTTCGCGCGCGTGTTCGCGGACGCCGCGCTGCGGCCGCTGCACGCCGACCTCCACGGCGGCAACGCGAAGTGGCACGAGGGGCGGCTCGCGGTGTTCGACTTCGACGACGCCGGCCTCGGCGTGCCCGCGCTCGACCTCGCGATCACCACCTTCTACCTGCGCGGCGACAGCGCCGAGCTCGAGTCGGCGATGCGCGAGGGCTACGAGCAGGTGGCGCCGCTGCGATCGCCGAGGCCGACTTCGAGGCGCTCGTCGCCGCGCGCCAGCTGCTGCTGGCGAACGCGATGCTCTCGATGACGACCGCGGAGCTGCGCGCGCAGGCGGCCGACTACGCGGCGACGTCGGTGCGCCGCCTGCAGCGCTGGCTCGAGACCGGCACGTTCACGCGCGCCGAGCCGTAGGCCGGGCGCGGCTCCGTCGCGGCCGCCGCTCCTGGACGCCCTCGCCGGGTGCCCGGGTGCCGGCTGCCGGGCGCCGGGCGCCGGGATGCGCGCGCCTGCGCGCGCCAGCAGCAGCGGCCGCCCGCTGCCCGCCTGCGTCCCCGCAGCGGCGTCGCCGGCGCTGAGATGTGCGCGCTCGCGGCAGCCGCCGCCCCCACCGTGCGCCGCTGCCGCAGGCGTGCACATCTCAGCGACCGCTCCGGCTGCCGCCCCGGCTGCCGACGGGGGCGCGCAGGTGCTCGCCCCGACGCACGATCGCGAGGATGTCGCGCGCGACGCTCGGCCAGTCGTACAGCACCTGCTCGTACGTCAGCCGGATGACGTGGTAGCCGAGGGCCGCGAGCTGCCGGTCGCGCGCCCGGTCCCGCTCGTAGGCCCCGGGGTCGAGGTGCCAGGCCCTGCTGTCCACCTCGATGACGAGACGCCGCCCGACGAGGAAGTCGACCCGCTTGTCGCCGATCCAGTGCTGCGGGGTGAGCCGGATGCCGAGCCGCCGCAGGCGCAAGCGCACGAGGGTCTCCGTGCCGGACTCCGCGAGGCCGTCGGCCGCCGCGAGCGCGCGCCGCACGCGGCGCGGTGCGCGCGACCACAGCTCCTCGAGCGCGGCGCGCGTCGCGATGCCCTGTCGCAGCACGGAGTCGAGGGTCGCGGTCAGCATCTCGCTCGAGAGGCAGTCCGCGGCGGCTGCCAGCGCGTCGAGCACGCCGTCGACCGCGTGGGCCGTCGGAGCAGAGCGCCCGTGCGGCAGATCGCAGGCCTTGAGGCCGGCGCCGAGCCGCTTGCCGCGCAGTCGCCGGCTGCGGCGCACGTGCACGCGCGAGTCGTGCGGGACCCACACCCCGAGCACTGCGAGCGCGGTCACGCACGATGCGACACCGCCCGCCGCGACCGCGCGTGCGACGGCCGGGTCGGCGGTCGGCCACGCGTACCAGCCGGCGCGCAGCCGCCGGATGCCGCCTGCGGCGACCGCGCGTCGGATCTCGCCGTCCGTACCGCCGGCCGCGAGGATGTGGCGGCGGCTGAGCACGCCCACGTGCGCCGGCAGCGATGCGTCGATGGCCATGCGCGGCACTCTCGGGCATCCGCCGGGCCGCTGCCGGCCTGAGCCACCGCCCTGTGGATGGCGCCGACTCGGCGTCGCCCGCTGCGCCGGTGCCGTCGCCGTCGCGCTGCGCCCTCGCCGTCGCGCTGCGCCTGCAGACGCCGCGCCCGGCCCCGCGGCGGCGCCCCCGCGCTGTGCCGGCGCCGTCGCGCTGCGCTCGCGCCGTTGCGCTCCGCACGCGCCGTCGCGCGCGCCGTGCCGACGCGCCCGCCCGCCCGGGGGGACGCTCCCACCCCGCCCTGCTCCGGCGCCCCCGCGCTGCCCCGTGCCGGCGCTGCGCGCTGGGATGTGCACGCAGGGCGATGGCCGGGTCGCCTGCCGGCGGTGGGCGCCGTGGGCGAGCACATGCCAGCGCAGGTCGCGCGCGGCGCCGACCGGCGCAACCGAGACGGTCGCCGCACACGCCGACCTCGCGCGCCGAGGGCGAGGACCCCACGCGGAAAGGAAAGGCACAGGGAGCGCATAGGATGCGTCCGAGCGACTCATAGGCGTCGCTGGCGGAATGGAGACATGACGGATACCGCGCAGCAGCACCTGCGAGCCCAACCGCGCCTGACC
>JAPSIA010000151.1 GCA_031179215.1 Agrococcus sp. | reverse complement strand
ACGAGCGAGCCGCCCGAGGGCAGCCACACCTTGCGGTCGAGCGCCTTGTCGATCTGCTCGGCGATCCGGTAGTGGTCGAAGGGGTCGTCGGTGCCCTCGTAGGCCTCGACGCGGTCGAGCAGGTCGGGCGCGATCGCCTCGAGGTACTCGCGGATGGTGCTGAGCGCCTCCGAGCCCTGGATGACGAGCTTCTGGAAGTCCTCGTTGAAGACGTCGCGCACGATCTTGACGAGCAGGTCGGGCTCCGCGTGCAGCCGCTGCGGCGCTGAGCCGGACTTGCGCTGCTGCTGGATGCGCTCCCACTGGCGCGTGAGGCGCTCGACGTCGTTGGTGAGCTGCTCCTCGGTCGCGCCCTCGGCGGCCGTGCGCACGATGACGCCGACGCCCTCGGGCAGCACCTGCTTGAGGATCTTCTTGAGGCGTGCGCGCTCGGTGTCCGGGAGCTTGCGGGAGATGCCGTTCATCGAGCCGCCGGGCACCGAGACGAGGTAGCGGCCCGGCAGCGAGATCTGGCTCGTGAGCCTGGCCCCCTTGTGGCCGACCGGGTCCTTCGTGACCTGCACGAGCACCGTGTCGCCGGGCTTGAGCGCGAGCTCGATCTTGCGCGGCTGGCCCTCGAGCTCCGCGGCGTCCCAGTCGACCTCGCCCGAGTAGAGCACGGCGTTGCGGCCGCGGCCGATGTCGACGAACGCGGCCTCCATGCTCGGCAGCACGTTCTGCACGCGGCCGAGGTAGACGTTGCCGATGAGGCTCGACTCGCTCGACTTCGCGACGTAGTGCTCGACGAGCACGCCGTCCTCGAGCACGGCGAGCTGGACGCGGTCGTGCTTCGAGCGCACGATCATCTGCCGCTCGACGGACTCGCGACGCGCCAGGAACTCGGTCTCGGTGACGACGGTGCGGCGGCGGCCGGCGTCGCGGCCCTCGCGGCGGCGCTGGCGCTTCGCCTCGAGCCGGGTCGAGCCCTTGACCTTCTGCGGCTCGGTGATGAGGGGCATCTCGTCCTCGCCCTCGCGGCGGCGCGACCGGCGGGATCGACGTGCGCTGCGGCGGCCGCGCTGCGGCTCGTCGTCATCCTCGTCGTCGTCATCCTCGTCGTCGTCCTCGTCGGAGCGCGCGGCAGGCAACGTGGGCAGCGCCGAGAGGTCGGGCGCGTGGAAGAGCAGCCCGAAGGGGCCCTCGGGCAGCGCCGGCAGCACCTTCGCGGCAGCGAGGGGGTCCTGCTCGTCGTCGGCGGATGCCTCGGCCGCGTCGGCGCCGGGAGCGCTCGTCGCGGGGTCGGCGAGGCCGGGCTCGTGGCCGGGCTCCTGCTCCCCGGAAGCGGGCAGTGCGGGCGCGGCGTCGGCCGTGGCGGCTGCTGCGGCATCGGTCGCCGAGGCACCACCTGCCGAGGCGCCCGTCGCCGCAGCGCCGGCCGTCGGGGCGTCCTCGACCGAGGCGGCGTCCGCAGACGAACCCGCATCGGCCGCGGCATCCGTCGCGGGCTCGGCCGCGGGCGCGGCCTTCCTGCGGGCCGCGACGCGCTTGCGCTTGGGCTTCTCGGCAGTCGCTGCGCCCGGCTCAGGCGCCTCGGCCTCGGCCGGAACGGGCAGCTGCTGCTCGGTCTGTGCTGCAGCCTCGGGCTGCTCGGTCCCGGCGTCGGGTGTCGTGGTGTTGTCGGCCATCGCTGGCGTGCTCCTGTCGCGACCGGCGCCGCCGGTCGACCTCTCGCTCGCGATCCGGGGCGCGCCCCGGCGCGAATCCTTCCTCTCGCTCCCTCGCGGGAGCGGCCCGGGCCAGTCTGGCCGCCCGGAAAAACTTGTGCGTGCGCCCGTCGGGCGCGCTGCGGGGAAGTCTACCCCACGCGCGCGCTGCGCCTACGGGAGCACCACGCGCACCGCGAGCGCGACGAAGGCGGCAGCGGCGACGAGCGTGCCGATGATCGCGATCCAGCCCTGCGGATGCACGCTGCGGCCGACGCGCGCGCCGACCAGCACGAGCGCCGTGAGGTAGAGCCCCGAGGCGGTCTCGACGATGAGCATGAGCACGAGGAGGTCGCCGAGCGGCGTCGGCGAGGCCGGGTCGATGAACTGCACGAAGTACGAGGCGAAGAAGAGGATCGCCTTGGGGTTGAGCAGGCTCGTGACGAGCGCGGTGCGGAAGGGCGCGAGCGAGGGCTCGGCGATGATCGGGTTCGGGGCGGTCGGCGGATGCGTCGGGTTCTCGCTCGGCGCCGGTTCGACGGCGCGGCGGCGCTTCGCGCGGAGGCGCTCGAGGGCGCTGCGCACGAGGCCGATCGCCAGCCAGCACAAGTAGGCGGCGCCCGCCCAGGTGAGGATCCGGTAGACGATGGGGTTCGCCGAGAGCGCCTGGGCCGAGAGCACCGCGAGCACCATGAGCACGGCGTCGCCGAGGAAGACGCCGAGCATCGCGCGGTAGCCGGCTCGGCGACCGGCGCGGAGCGCCGTCGTGGCGACGTAGAGGCTGTTGGCGCCGGGCAGCAGCACGATCACGACGGCGCCGCCTATGAATGCCGCGAGGGTTGCCGCGTCGAGGCTCATCGCGCCCGGGCCGCTCTGCTTGGATGATCAGCAGGAGGCTCCATGACCGACACTCGTCCCGCCCACATCGCGGCGCCCGCCTGGCTCGGCGTGCTGCTCATCGTCACCGGACTGACGGGGCTGCTGGGCGCCTTCGCGCTCTCGGTCGAGCGCATCGAGCTGCTCCTGAACCCGAGCGAGGCGCTCGGCTGCGACCTCAACCCGTTCCTGAGCTGCTCGGGCGCGATCAACTCCGAGCAGGGCGAGCTGTTCGGCTTCCCGAACCCCTTCCTGGGCCTCATGGCGTTCCCCGCCCCGATCATCATGGGCGCGCTCACGCTCGGCCGCGTCGCGATGCCCCGCTGGGTGTGGACCGTCTTCTCGATCGGCGTGCTGGGCGGCATGGCGATCGTGCTGTACCTCGCGCAGCAGTCCATCTTCTTCCTCGGCTTCGTCTGCCCCTGGTGCTTCCTGGTGTGGATGACGATGTACGCGATGTCGTTCCCGCTGTGGGTGTGGGGCTTCGGCTCGGGCGCGCTGCCGGCCGGCGCGGGCCTGCGCCGGACCGCCGCGCGCTTCTCGGCGTGGGGCTGGGTGCTCTCGCTCGCCCTCGCCGTGGTCGTCGTCCTGACGATCATGATCGCCCTGCCGGGCATCCCGCGCTTCCTGTTCGCGGGATTCTGACGCGTCAGCCCTCGTCCGCGGGGATCCTGATCCTCAGCCGAACCAGAGCGCGAGCTCGCGCGTGGCCGACTCCTCCGAGTCGGAGCCGTGCACGAGGTTCTGCTGCACCTTGAGGCCCCAGTCGCGCCCGAAGTCGCCCCGGATGGTGCCCGGTGCGGCGGTCGTCGGGTCGGTCGTGCCCGCGAGCGAGCGGAAGCCCTCGATGACGCGCTCGCCCTCGAGGCGGATCGCGACGGAGGGGCCCGAGAGCATGAACTCGACGAGCGGCTCGAAGAAGGGCTTGCCCTGGTGCTCCGCGTAGTGCTCCTCGAGCAGCGCGCGGTCGGGCTGCACCATGCGCAGGTCGGCGACGCGGTAGCCCTTGGCCTCGATGCGGGCGAGGATGGCGCCGGTCAGCTGGCGCTGGACGCCGTCGGGCTTGATGAGGACGAGGGTGCTCTGCATGCCTGCAACCCTACCGAGCCGGGCTCGCTCGGATGCGCCCGGAGGATCGGCCGCTGAGCGCTCGCACGAGCCCGCTGCGCGGTCGTGCGGCCGCTGAGCGGCCGATCCTCCGGGCTTCCGAGCGCGAGCTACTGGCCGGGTGCGCCCCGCGGGTCGAGCCCGGCCGCGCGCCGCTGCCGCTCGATGCCGCGCGCCTTCACGAAGCAGTAGATCCACAGGATGATGAACACGAGCGCGACGACGCCCCACACGGGCTCGACGAGCGCGAGCGCCGCGAG
>JAPSIA010000150.1 GCA_031179215.1 Agrococcus sp. | reverse complement strand
CGGGCGAGCTCGGCGACCTCCTCACGGGCTACTTCGGCGCCTCGGCGTTCGCGCCCATCCTGCTCGTGTGGGTCATCGCGGCGATCCTGCACGTCGCGGTGGGCTCCGTGACGCTCTCGGCGATGACGGCCGCGGGCATCCTCGCGCCCGTCGCCGCGACCCTCGGTCTCAACCCCATCGTCATCGGCCTCGCCGCCGGCGCGGGAGCCCTCTTCTGCATCCACGTGACCTCGAACACGTTCTGGCTCCTGCAGATGTTCCTCGGGCAGTCGGTGCGCGGCGCGCTCAAGACGGTCACGGTCGGCGTCTCGGTCGCCTCGATCGTCGCGCTCGGCGTCGTGCTCGTGCTGTCGGTGTTCCTGTGAGCGCCCGCAAGCCGCTCGAGGGCGTGCGCGTCGTCGAGCTCGGCAACTACATCGCCGCCCCGACCGCCGGCCGCCTGCTCGCCGACTTCGGCGCGGAGGTCGTCAAGGTCGAGCGGCCCGGCACGGGCGACGAGCTGCGGCGCTGGCGGCTCGCCGAGGGCGACACGTCGATGCTCTACCGCACGATCAACCGCGGCAAGCGCTCGATCGTGCTCGACCTGCGCAGCGAGGAGGGCAGGGCCGCCGTGCTCGCGCTCGCGGCCGAGGCGGACGTCGTGCTCGAGAACTTCCGTCCCGGCACGCTCGAGCGCTGGGGCATCGGACCGGCGGCGCTCGAGGCCGCCAACCCCGAGCTCGTGCTCGTGCGGATCTCCGCGTTCGGCCAGACGGGCCCCATGGCGGCGCGACCCGGCTTCGCCGCCGTCGCCGAGGCCTACGGCGGGTTCCGCGAGATGGTCGGCGAGCCGGGCAGGCCGCCGAGCCGCACGGGCTTCTCGATCGGCGACTCGATCGCGGGCCTCTACGCGGCGTTCGGCGCCGTCATGCGGCTGTTCGAGCGCGAGCGCTCGCGCGCCGCGCGCGGCGGCGAGCCCCGCATCCCCCTCGACGAGCGCGCGATCGACGTCGCGCTCAACGAGGCGATGCTCTCGGTCACCGAGTCGCTCGTGCCCGAGTACTCGGCCTACGGGCGGCGCCGCGAGCGCACCGGCGGCCGCATGGAGGGCATCGCGCCGTCGAACGCCTACTCGTGCGCCGACGGCAGGAGCATCGTCGTCGCCGGCAACGGCGACGGCATCTTCAAGCGCTACATGGAGGCGATCGGTCGCCCCGACCTCGCCGCCGACCCGGAGCTCTCGTCGAACGAGCAGCGCTGGGCGCGCCGCGACGAGCTCGACGCCGCGATCGGCGCGTGGACGGCGCAGCGCTCGAGCGCCGACGCGCTCGCGGAGCTCGACCGGGCCGGCGTGCCCGCGGGCCCGATCTACACGGCCGAGGACGTCATCGCCGACGAGCAGTACGCGGCGCGCGGCATGATCCAGCGGTTCGACATCGACGACGGGGCCTCGGTGCGGCCGGCGGTCGCGATGCCCGGCATCGTGCCGGTCATCGGCGGCAGGAGCCTGCCGATCTCGCACCCGGGGCCCAATCTCGGCGCCGACACGCGCGACGTGCTCGCGCGCTGGCTCGGCTGGGACGACGCGCGCATCGACGCGCTGACGAGAGAGGAGGCGGTCGCATGAGCGTGCGGATCCGCGATGTCACGCTGCGGGACGGCCTGCAGCTCACCGGCAAGCCGCTGCCGACCGAGCGCAAGGTGCGGCTCGTGCGCGAGCTGCTCGCGCTCGGGGTCGAGCAGATCGAGGTGGGCTCGATGGCGCGGCCGGACCTCGTGCCGGCGGTCGCCGACACGCTCGAGGTGGTGGCGGCGCTCTCGCCCCAGGAGCGCGACCGCTGCTGGGTGTGGGTCGCGACCCCCCGGCACGTCGAGCGCGCCGCCGCCGCGGGCGTCACGCGCTTCCAGTACTGCTTCTCGGCGAGCGACAGCCACAACCGCGCGAACATCGGCCGCGACACCGAGACGTCGATCGCCGCGATGCCCGACGCGATCGCCGCCGCGCGGGCGGTCGACGGCCGGGTGCAGCTGTGCATCGCGACGTCGTTCACGTGCCCCTTCGAGGGCGAGGTGCCGATCGAGCGGCTGCGCGCGATCCTCGACGACGAGCGCACCGCGGGCGCGAGCGACGTCGTGATCTGCGACACGCTCGGCCAGGCGCACCCGGCGGGCGTGCGCGAGCGCGTCGCGATCGCCGCCGAGCAGCGCCCGGAGGCCGGCCTCGTCTTCCACGGCCACGACACGTGGGGCGCGGGGGTCGCCAACGCGCTCGCCGCCGTCGACGCGGGCGCCGACACGGTCGACGGCGCGCTCGGGGGCCTCGGCGGCTGCCCCTTCGCGCCGGGCGCCTCGGGCAACACCGCGACCGAGGACCTCGCGTTCGCCCTGCGGCCGGCATGGTCGAGCCCCGACGCCTTCGCGACGCTCGTTCGCCTCGGCGAGGAGGTCACGGCGTCGCTCGAGGAGCCCGACCGCGCGCGCGTGCTCGGCGGGGCGCGCAGCGAGCAGGCGCGCGCGTTCGCCTGGACGCTCCGGGGCTGACGGCGCTCCGTCCTCGGGCGCGTCGCCCGGCGGGCGCTCGCCCCGCAGGGCGCTCAGCCTTCCGGCGCGTCGCGTGGCGGGCGCTCGCCCCGCAGGGCGTCGTCCTCGAGCGCGGTGCGCGCGCGCCACGTCGCGAGCGTGAGCCCGACGACGAGCACGATCGCCGAGAGCACCGCGAGCACCGCCCACTCCTCGATCCCCGCCTGCAGCCCGACGGCGAGCGCGCCGACGGCGGCCGTCGCGGCGACCGCCGACGTGAGCCACGTGAGCGGCGCGGCCGCGCGGTGCGTGCCCGCGTACGTCGACGCATCCGTCCGCAGGCGCTTGCCGGGCAGCCCGAGCGCGCCGGTCGGCGGGATCCTGCCGAGCCCGACGAGGTGCACGACGACGGCGACCGCGAGCGCGTCGAGCGTCAGCAGCGACGAGCCGAGCCACATGACCGCGAGCGGATCCACGCGCTCATCCTGGCACGCACGCTCAGCGCGCGGGCTGCCTGCCCCACGTGACCGTGTCGCGCACCGCGGCGGGCGCGGAGGCGCGCAGCTCCGCGTCCGGGACCGCACCGAGCGCGTCGTTGACGGTCGAGAACGCGATGCGCGCGGCGACGTAGGCGGTGAGCCCGACGATCGCGGGATCGTCGAAGCCGACGGCGCGCAGCGCCGCGACGTCTGCGGGCAGCGTGCCGTTCGGGTCGCGGACGAGCGCGCGCGCCCACGCGGCGAGCGCGCGGTCGGCGTCGTCGAGGGCGGGGCTCGCGGCCTCCTCCCCCGCGAGCACCGCGGCAGCCGTGGCGGGATCCGTCGCGCGTGCGAGCCGCGCGCCCCACGCGAGCGAGCAGTACGCGTCGCCGAGCTCGGCGGCGAGCGCGCTGACGATGACGCCCTTCTGGCGGAACGTCAGGCCCGCCGCCTCGGCCGCCGCCCCGGCGAACGCCGTCCATGCGTCGTTGACCTCCGGCGCGTGCGCCCACACGCGCGTGAGGTGCATGACGTAGCCGTCGCTGCCCCGGTCGGCCGTGTACATCGCCTCGACCGCCGCGCTCGGCGGCGGCTCGTCGAGGAAGCCCGCGTCGCCCATGCCGCCCTCCGTTCGGCGTCAGGCTAGACCCGCGGCGGATGCGCGTCCAGGGGCGTCGAGGCGCAGCCGCTCGCGCGCCCGGGCCGGCGCCATCGAGCTCGGCGTCGCGCGGCGCTCACCCGGTGTCGATCGTACGGTGCGCCTCGAGGGGTCCCGGCCACTCGAAGCCCTCGACGTAGGCCCGCAGCTCGTCGTCGTCGAGCACGACCGACTCGGGCCCGGGCTGCCGCTCGTGCAGGCGGCGCGTGAGCGTCTCGAGCGGCGCGCGCACGACGACGAGCTCGACGCTCGCGCCCATCGCACCGCACCGCATCCGCCACCGGTCGCGCACCGCG
>JAPSIA010000049.1 GCA_031179215.1 Agrococcus sp. | reverse complement strand
GCCCGCTGGATGCGGTCGTCACCGCCGCGGATGAGCGCCGCCACCTCGATGCCCGCCGCGCGCAGCGCCTCGACGAGGTCGTGGAGCGCGAGCGAGCCGCCGTCCTCGCGCGCGCCGCGCCACCAGGAGCGCCACGCCTCGCTGCCGCACGTCGCTGCGTCGGCGACGATCCACGGCGAGGGCTCGATCTCGTCGCGCGGCGCCGTCGCGAACCAGGTCCATGCCCCCGTGCGCGGCGCACTCGCGACGCGGCCCTCGAAGCTCGGCATCGCGTCCGGCAGCGGCCCGTAGCGCTCGGTGTCGGTCACGAGCACCGACGCCGCAGCCCGCACCTGGTCGTCGACCGATGCGAGTCCCGCCGCCAGGAGCGCGATCGCCGAGCTCGCCGGCGCCACGACGACCCGGTCCGCGAGCGCGTCGGCGCGCTCCCTGCCGGCCGCGCTCAGCGCATCCGCCACGAGCACGACGCGGTCGACGATCGTGCGCAGTCCTTCGACGAGCAGGTCGACGCGCTCCCCCACCTCGCCGCGGGGATCCCGGTGGGCGACGATGGCGAGTCGGAGCGGCGCGGCAGTCATCGCGCCCAGGCTAGCGAGCCGCGGCGCATGGCCGCCTCAGAGGCTGCGCCCAGGCTCGGCACGAGCGCGCGGCGGTACGCTGGGCGATCGGAACGCGCCCCCCGCGCGCCGAGGCCACGGAGGGCACCCCATGACTGACGAGCACGCTGCGAGCGCCCCTGCGCTGCCGCTCGTCGCGGTGCTCATGGCCACGCACAACGGCGCTCGGTACGTCGAGGAGCAGGCCCGCTCGATCCTCGACCAGCAGGGCGTGCGCGTGCGGCTCATCGTCTCCGACGACGCGTCGACGGATGCGACGCTCGAGATCCTGCGCGGGCTCGGCGACGACCGGGTCGTCGTCCTCGAGCCCGGCCGGTTCGGCTCGCCGCAGGCGAACTTCTTGCGGCTGATCCGCGATGCCGACGTCTCGGATGCTGCCGCGGTCGCGTTCGCCGACCAGGACGACCGCTGGCACCTCGACCGGTTCGCGCGGCAGCTCGCGCTCATCGAGGAGCACGGGCTCGACGCGGTCTCGTCGAGCGTCACCGCCTTCTGGCCCCAGGCCGACGGCTCCGAGCGCAGCCAGTACCTCGAGAAGTCGCAGCCCCAGACCGAGCTCGACTACCTGCTCGAGTCGGCGGGGCCGGGCTGCACGTTCGTGCTCACGCGCGAGACCTTCGAGGCGGTGCGCGACGTCATCGCGGCGCATCCGCTCGTCGACGAGACGGTGCCGCACGACTGGATCGTCTACGCGATCGCGCGCGCGACCGATCGCCGCTGGCGCATCGATCCGACGCCGACGATCGACTACCGGCAGCACGGCGGCAACGCGACGGGGGCCAACAAGGGCCTGAGTGCCGCCCTCTCGCGCGCCCGCAGGCTCGCGAGCGGCGACTACCGCCGGCAGTGCGCGTCGATCGCGCGCCTCGCCGCAGCGCTCGCGACGAACGGCACGGGCGATCGGCTCGCCCGCATCGCGCCGCTGTTCGAGCGCAGCGACCGCGGATCGCGCGCGGCGCTGCGGCGGCTCGTGCCCGAGCTGCGCCGCGAGCCCGCGGAGCGGCGCTGGCTCGACCTCGCGCTGCGGCTCGGCCTCTGGTGAGCGACGAGCGCCGCTAGCCCATGCTGGGCAGGCGCTCCAGGTACTGCCCGTAGCCGCTCTTGAGCAGCGGCTGCGCGAGCGTCGCGAGCTGGGCGTCGTCGATCCAGCCGGCGCGCCAGGCGATCTCCTCGATGCAGCCGATCTTCGTGCCCTGCCGCTGCTCGATGACGCGCACGTACTCGCTCGCCGCCATCATCGACTCGAAGGTGCCCGTGTCGAGCCACGCGACGCCGCGGTCGAGCGTCTGCACCTGCAGCCGCCCCTCGCGCAGGTAGTGCTCGTTGACCGCCGTGATCTCGAGCTCGCCGCGCGCCGAGGGAGTGATGCCGCGCGCGACGTCGACGACGCCGGCTTCGTAGAAGTACAGGCCCGGCACCGCGAAGGACGACTTCGGCTGCTCGGGCTTCTCCTCGATCGACACCGCGGTGCCGTGCTCGTCGAACTCGACGACGCCGTAGGCGCGCGGGTTCGCCACCCGGTACGCGAAGATGAGCCCGCCGTCGATCGACTGGTGCGCGCGCAGGCTCGAGCCGAGCCCCGTGCCGTGGAAGATGTTGTCGCCGAGCACGAGCGCGACCGGCTCGTCGCCGATGAAGCGCTCACCGATCAGGAACGCCTGCGCGAGGCCCTCGGGCTTGGGCTGCTGCGCGTACTCGATGCGCATGCCGAGCTCCGAGCCGTCGCCGAGGAGCCGCTCGAACTGCTCGGCGTGCTCGGGCGTCGTGATGACGAGCACCTCGCGGATGCCGGCCATCATGAGCGTCGACAGCGGGTAGTAGATCATCGGCTTGTCGAAGATCGGCACGAGCTGCTTCGAGATGCCTCGCGTGATGGGCCACAGCCTCGTGCCGGAACCGCCCGCCAGGATGATGCCGCGCATCCGGCCCCCTCTCCTCTGCCGCGAGTCTAGGGGAGCCCCGAGGGGCGGCGCGGCCCCGCGGTGAGCCTTCCTCGCCCGCGTAGACTGGGCCCTCACGCGCCGGCGGGCCGGCGCGAGAAGGGAACGACGCGTGCAGCTCCTCGTGACCGGCGGCGCCGGCTTCATCGGCTCGAACTTCGTCCGGATGCTCCTCGACGACCGCCTGCCGGGCCTGGAAGGCGCATCCGTCACCGTGCTCGACGCCCTCACCTACTCGGGCAACCTCGCCAACCTCGCCCCCGTCGAGGAGCACCCGCGCTTCGCGTTCGTGCACGGCGACATCCGCGACACCGTGCTGCTCGACCGGGTGCTGCCCGGCGCGGACGCGATCGTGCACTTCGCGGCCGAGAGCCACGTCGACCGCTCGGTGCGCGACGCCTCGGTGTTCGTCGAGACCAACGTCGTCGGCACGCAGCGGCTGCTCGACGCGGCGCTGCGCCACGACGTGCCGCGCTTCGTGCACGTGTCGACCGACGAGGTCTACGGCTCGATCGCCGAGGGCTCGTGGACGGAGGAGCGCGCGCTCGAGCCCAACAGCCCCTACTCGGCCTCGAAGGCCGGCAGCGACCTGCTCGCGCGCAGCTACCACCGCACGCACGGCCTCGACGTGCGCATCACGCGCTGCTCGAACAACTACGGCCCGTACCACTTCCCCGAGAAGCTCATCCCGCTGTTCGTCACGAACCTCATCGACGGGCTGCCGGTGCCGCTCTACGGCGACGGCGCCAACGTGCGCGACTGGCTGCACGTCGACGACCACTGCCGCGGGCTCGCGCTCGTGCTCACGGGCGGTCGACCCGGCGAGGTCTACAACATCGGCGGCGGCACGGAGCTGTCGAACCGCCGCCTGACGGAGCTGCTGCTCGAGGCGACCGGCCGCGACTGGTCGTCTGTCGAGCACGTCGAGGACCGCAAGGGTCACGACTTCCGCTACTCGGTCGACATCGCGAAGATCGCGGGCGAGCTCGGCTACGCGCCGCAGGTGCCGTTCGAGCAGGGCCTCGCCGACGTCGTGCAGTGGTACCGCGAGCACCGCTCGTGGTGGGAGCCCTTGAAGGAGCGTGCTGCGCTGTGACCGACGCCGCTGGCCGCTTGACGGTCGTGCTCGACGAGGTCGCCGAGCGCTCGAGGACCATGGTCGGCCGGTACTCGGCCGAGATGGCGCGCGCGCTCGTCGCGACGGCGCCGGAGGGCTTCGAGGTCGCCGGCATCTCGGCGAAGATCAGCGAGTCCCGCGAGGCTCGAGCGCGCGCGCTCCTGCCGGGGCTCGCCGAGCTGAAGCAGACGGCCGTGTCGGCTCGCGAGCTGCGCGAGGCGTGGCTCCACACGATCACGACGATCCCGATCCACGGCTTCGTGCACGCGACGAGCCTCCTCGCGCCGCTCGTGCGCGAGCCCGACCCCGGCGATCAGGTCACCGTCACGGTGCACGGCCTGCAGGCGCTCTCGGATCGCGCCGAGCGCAAGCAGCGCTGGTTCGACCGGGCGCTGCGCCGAGCGCTGGCTCGCGCGCACGGCATCGTCGTGCCATCGACGGCCGTCGCCGAGGATCTCGCGCTGCTCGCCGACGACGAGTGCCCCGTGCGCGTCGTGCACCCCGCGCCGTCCGCGGCGCTCCTGGCCGCCGCGTCGACGCCGCCGGCGCGCGAGCTGCCGCTGCCGGACGAGTACGTGCTCGCGCTCACGCAGCCGAACGACCGCGGCCAGGCCGAGCGCCTCGTCGAGACGATCGCGAGCCCGCAGATGCCGGACGTGCGGGTCGTCGTCGCCGGCCCCGTCGAGTGGGGCGAGGCGCGGCTCGCGGGCCTCGCCGTCGAGGCGGGCCTCCCTGCCGGGCGGCTCGTGATGCTCGGCGACCTCAGCGATGCCGACCTCGCGGTCGCGCACCGGCGGGCGCTCGCGCACCTGCACGTCGCCGAGCACGACGCCCTCGGCCTGTCGCTCCTGGATGCGGCGGCGCTCGGCACCGCGACCGTGCACCCGGCGACGCGCTCCCTCGAGGAGATCGCCGGCGACGCGAGCGTCTCGGTGCCCGGCGACGTGCACGAGCTCGCCGCGGCGCTCGGCCGGCTGCTCGCCGACGACGACGCTCGAGCGCGCATCGCCCTCCACGCGCAGGACCGCGCGCGAGCGTTCACCTGGGAGGCCGCCGCTCGTCAGGTGTGGGCGCTCCACGCCGACCTGTAGCGGCCCCCGGCGCTAGGGAGCCGGGGTCTCGGTGGGCGGCACGACCGCATCCGCCTCGGCGAGCGCCTCCTGCACCATGGCGTGGATCTGCTCGAAGTCGGGATCTCCCGTGTTGACGCCGGAGCTCGGCACGAGCTCGAGGTTCGTGATCGGCAGCTCGCGCGTCCGCAGCGCGAGCTCCGAGAGCGAGCCGATCATCGACTGCGGCACGTCCGACTGCACCATGTCCTGGCCGGCCTGCGCGAGCTGCGTGTACTTCGTCAGCAGCGTCTGCGGCGTGAACTGGCGGATGATCGCCTCCTGCACCTGCCGCTGGCGCTGCATGCGGTCGTAGTCGCTCGTGCCGGCGCGGCTGCGGGCGTACCAGAGGGCGTCGTGGCCGTCGAGCGTGTGCGTGCCTGGCTCGATCCACTCGCGCACCGGCTCGCCCTCGATCGCGATCGGCACGCGCTGGGTCACCTCGAGCTCGAGCCCGCCGAGGGCGTTCACGAGGTCCTCGAAGCCGTGCATGTCGACGAGCACGTAGAACTGCAGCTCGAGACCCGTGACGCCCTCGACGGCGTCGCGCGTGGCCTCGATGCCGGGGCTCGAGCCGTTCGCCGCCGCGTCGGGGTAGAGCTCGGGATGCGCCTCGCCGTAGGTGTAGGTGCCGTTGAGCAGGCAGTCGCTCGAGGTGCAGTCGAAGCCGTTCGGCCACGGGCCCCACATGGGCGAGCCCTCCGAGAAGGGCGCGTTGCGCATGTTGCGCGGCACGCCGATCATCGTCGCGGCGCCCGTCTCGGCGTTGACCGTGACGACCGTCATCGAGTCGGCGCGCATGCCGACGCGGTCCTCGCCCGCGTCGCCGCCGAGCAGCAGGAAGGTGTAGCGGCCGTCGACGGGCTCGACCGGAGGGCCGGCGAACTCGAAGACGTCGCCGACGAGGCCGCGCGTCGCGTCGACGAGGCTCGCGCCGTAGCCCGCGAGCGCCGCCGGGGCGACCGTCGCGAGCACCGAGACGACCGCGATCGCGGCGCGCGCCTTGCCCTGCACCTTCGGCAGCCGCGCGAGCCGGAGGGTGTCGAGGCCCAGCACGAGCCACAGGATCGCGTAGGCGATGAGCAGCACCTCGACCACGAGCAGGCCGATGGAGTTGCCCAGCAGCGTCAGGAGCGCCCCGCGCCAGCCGAACCACAGGATCGCGGCGAGCACGAGCAGCGCGAGGAGCACGAGCGTCGCAGCGATGCCGAAGCGGCCGAGCCTGCGGTTGCCGGCGAGCACCTGGGCGCTGCCGGGGAGGAGGAAGCCGATCGCGACGAGCCACCAGCCGCGTCGCTGCATGACCTCCGGGCGGCGGGCGTCGGGGTGGCGGATGGGGCTGCCGGCCTCCAGCAGGCTCATGCGCTCGCTGCCACGCGGTCGCGCAGCGCTTGCGCCTTGTCGCCGACCTGGCGCTCGAGGTCCGCGGCGAACGCGTCGAGGCGCGCGGCGAGCTCGGCGTCGAACGCCCCGAGCATGCGCGCGGCGAGGATGCCGGCGTTGCGGGCGCCGCCGATCGAGACGGTCGCGACCGGGATGCCCGCGGGCATCTGCACGATGGAGAGGAGGCTGTCGAGGCCGTCGAGCCGATCGAGCGGCACGGGCACGCCGATGACGGGCAGGCGCGTCATCGACGCGACCATGCCCGGCAGGTGGGCGGCGCCGCCGGCGCCGGCGATGATGACGCGCACGCCGCGGTCGGCCGCGCCGCGCGCGAAGTCGACCATCTTCTGCGGCGTGCGGTGCGCCGAGACGACGTCGACCTCGGAGGCGACGCCGAGCTCATCGAGCACGGCCTTCGCCGCCTCCATGACCCGCCAGTCGGAGTCCGATCCCATGATGATGCTGACCTGCGCAGGCATGGCATCCAGGGTACGCGGGATGGGGGCGTGCTCCGTCCCCGCCTCGCCGCGCCCCGCATCCCCTGCCGCGCGGACCCGCTCCCCCGCGAGGGACCCGGTCTGCGGGGTCCCGTTCGGGGGGAGGGGTCCGCGCGGCCCGGCGCGGCGGGGCGAGGCCGAGGCGTCAGGCGTCGAAGTGGGCGGCGGCGGCGCGGGCGCGGTACGCGACCTCGTCCATGTCGTCGCCGATCGCGGTGACGTGGCCGACCTTGCGGCCGGGGCGCGCCGACTTCGCGTACGAGTGCACCTTGACGTCGGGATGCGCCGCGAGCGCGCTCGCGTACCGGTCGGTCATCGACCCCGAGGCCGGTCCGCCGATCACGTTGATCATCACGCTCGCGGGCGCGAGCGCCGCGGTCGCACCGAGCGGCAGGTCGAGCACCGCGCGCACGTGCTGCTCGAACTGGCTCGTCACCGAGCCGTCGATCGTCCAGTGGCCCGAGTTGTGGGGCCGCATCGCGAGCTCGTTGACGAGCACCCGGCCGTCGCTCGTCTCGAACATCTCGATCGCGAGCACGCCCGTCACGCCGATGCCCTCCGCGACCGCGCGCGCGAGGTCGTCGACGACCGGCTGGATCATGGCCGCGTCGGGCGCGGGCGCGAGCACCTCGACGCAGATGCCGTCGCGCTGCACGGTCTGCACGAGCGGCCAGACGATCGCCTCGCCCGATGGCCGGCGGGCGACGAGCTGCGCGAGCTCGCGGCGGAAGGGCACGAGCTCCTCGACGAGCAGCCGGGGGCCGCCCGAGGCTGCGCCCTCGAGCCAGTCGGCGGCGTCCTCGACGGAGCGGACGACGCGCACGCCCTTGCCGTCGTAGCCGCCGGTCGCGGTCTTCACGACGCCGACCCCGCCGTGCTCGGCGAGGAACCGCTCGAGGTCGTCGGGCGCGTCCACGGGCGCCCATGCCGGCTGCGGGGCGCCGAGCTCGGCCATGCGCGCGCGCATCTCGCGCTTGTCCTGCGCGAAGCGCAGCGCGTCGGGGCCGGGGTGCACCGCGTGCCCCGCGTCGACGAGCGCGCGCAGCACGTCCTGCGGCACGTGCTCGTGGTCGAACGTGATCACGTCGACGCCCTCCGCGAAGGCGAGCACGACGGATGCGTCGCGGTAGTCGCCGACGGCGGTCGCGGCGAGCGACGCCGACATGCCCTCCGACTCGGCGAGGACGCGGATCTCGACGCCGAGCTCGACGGCGGCGGGGATCATCATGCGAGCGAGCTGCCCGCCGCCCACGACGCCGACGATCATGCTGCGGGTGCCATCTCGGGCCGGCCGAGGCCGATGACGGTGAAGCCCGCGGCAGCCCACCGCTTCGCGTCGAGCGCGTTGCGGCCGTCGATGACGACGCGCGCGCCGGTGCGGGTCGCGACCTCGGACGGGTCGAGCTCGCGGAACTGCTGCCACTCGGTGCCGAGGGCGATGACGTCCGCGTCGCGGATCGCCTCGTCGATCGAGCCGGCGATGTCGAGCGTCGGCATCGCGCGGCCGGCCGTCTCGGCGGCCTCGGGGTCGAAGGCCCGCACGACGCGACCGCCCTCCTGCAGCCGGCGGCACACGTCGAGGGCAGGAGAGTCGCGCACGTCGTCGCTGTTGGGCTTGAAGGCGAGGCCGAGCATCGCGACGCGGTCGCCGCCGAGGCGGGCGAGCTCGCGGTCGATGAGCGTGACCATGCGGTCGCGGCGACGCAGGTTGATCTGGTCGACCTCGCGCAGGAAGCCGAGCGTCTCGCCGTGCCCGAGCTCCGCGGCGCGAGCCTGGAACGCGCGGATGTCCTTGGGCAGGCAGCCGCCGCCGAAGCCGAGGCCGGCGTTGAGGAAGCGGCGGCCGATGCGCGCGTCGAGGCCGATGGCGTCCGCGAGCTGCGTGACGTCGGCGCCGACGGTCTCGGAGAGCTCGGCCATCGCGTTGATGAACGAGATCTTGGTGGCCAGGAACGCGTTCGCGCTCACCTTGACGAGCTCGGCGGTCGCGAAGTTCACGACGAGGCGGTCGGTGCCGCGCTCGAGGATCGGCGCGTAGACCGCGTCGAGCCGCGCGACGGATGCGTCGTCGCGGTCCGCGACGCCGTACACGAGGCGATCCGGCGCGAGGGTGTCCTCGACGGCGAAGCCCTCGCGCAGGAACTCCGGGTTCCACGCGAGCGCCGCGCCCGTCGGCGCGATGCGCTCGGCGAGCCGCTGCGCGGTGCCGACCGGGACGGTCGACTTGCCGGCGACGAGGGTCCCCTCGCCGATGTGCGGCAGGAGCGACTCGACCGCCGCGTCGACGTAGGTGAGGTCGGCCGCGTCGGACCCCGCGCGCTGCGGGGTGCCGACCGCGATGAAGATCACGTCGCTGCCGACGACCTCGCTCACGTCGGTCGTGAAGCGCAGCGTGCCCGCGCCCACGCCCTGCTGCAGCAGCTCGGGCAGGCCCGGCTCGAAGAAGGGCGGCTCGCCGCGGCGGAGGCGCTCGATCTTGGCCTCGTCGACGTCGACGCCGAGGGTGTCGTAGCCGAGCGACGCCATCGCGGCGGCGTGCACCGCGCCCAGGTAACCGCATCCGATCACGGCGATCTTCATATGAGCTCCTTCGGATTCGCGCCCTCCGGCGCGGGGATGGTTCAGACGTCGGGCATGACGACGCCGCGCGCGCCGAGCTGCTCGGACAGCATGCGCTGCACGAGCGACGCGACCGGCACATCGGCGAGGATCACCGCGCGATCGCCGCCGGTCGACAGCAGCACGTCGCCCGCTCCGAACAGCGCCTGCAGGCCGCGACGGCGGACCGTCACGTCATGCACGCGCGAGAGCATCGTCTCACGGCGGGTCCCGCCGAAGCCCGAGCGGATGATGACCCGCTCGGTCGTGAAGGTGAACCCGCGCGAGAGCCACGCGAGCGTCGGCACGATCGTGAGCAGCACGACGACGATCGCGGCGACCGTGAGGACCGCGACGTTCCACAGCGGCCACTCCACGCGGTCGAGCAGCAGCGTCGCGAGGCCGACGCTCGCCCACAGCACGAGCACGGGCACGACCAGGGCGCGCCCATGCGGTCGCATGCGCGCGATCACTCGCTCCTCGCCGGCTGGCACCCGACGATCATCTCGCATCAGCGCACGTGCACGACGTCGCCCACGCGCACGTCGACGATTCCATCGCCCGTGTCGACCTGCAGCTCCCCCGCCGGCCCGATGCCCACCGCCCGGCCGCGCAGCTCCCCGGCGGGCAGCTCGACGCGCACGTCGCGGCCGATCGTGGTGCACCGTGCGGCGACCGCGGCGCGCAGCCCCTCGCGGCCGAGCGCGGGCACGAGCGCGTCGAGCGAGCGCAGCATGTGCCACAGCACGGAGTCGGCGAGCACGGGCGCGGTGCCGTCCGCGCCCTCGAGCGTGAGCGAGGTCGCGTGCGGCGTCGGCAGCTCGTCGCGCTCGAGCGTGAGGTTCACGCCGAACCCGACCGCGACCGCGCGCGGCCGGCGCTCGCACAGGATGCCCGCGATCTTGCGGTCGTCGACGAGCACGTCGTTCGGCCACTTCAGTCGAGCGCGGTCGCCGACCTGCGTGCCGAGCGCTTCGGCGAGCGCGAGGCCCGCGGCGAGCGGCATCCACGCGACCTGCTCCTCGCGCATCCGCCCCGTGTGCACGAGCACGGTCGCCGCGAGGCACTTGCCCGCGGGGCTCACCCACGCGCGGCCGAGTCGGCCGCGGCCGGCGCGCTGGTCGAGCGTCGCCCACGTCGTCAGGTGCGGGGCGCGCTCGTCGACGGCCTCGAACGTCGAGCCGATCTGGTCGAGCTCGACGACCCTCGCGATGCGGGCGGCGCCGGGGAAGAGCATGCTCCAAGGCTAGGCGCCGGCGCGCGTCGTGGACAGGGAGGGCTGGAGGCAATCGCCACCGATTCGCGGCGAGACGCTGTGGGAGTCCACAAAGGCCGCGCATGCGGTGCCGTCTAGAGTGGCATCCGTGACCGACGAGACCTCCGCAGCCGTGCCCGCCTCGACGACGGCCTCGCGCATCGCCGATCTCCGCGACCGCTACCGCGAGGCGGTGACCGACAAGGAGGCCCGCGCGAAGGAGCGCCAGGGCGCGAAGGGCAAGAAGACCGCGCGCGAGCGGATCGAGGAGTTCGTCGACCGCGGATCGTTCGTCGAGTTCGACGCCTACGTGCGGCACCGCACGACCGCGTTCGGCATGGAGGGCAACCGGCCGTACGGCGATGCGGTCGTCACGGGCATCGGCACCGTGCACGGCCGGCGCGTGGCCGTCTACGCGCAGGACTTCACGACCTTCGGCGGCTCGCTCGGCGAGGTCGCCGGCGAGAAGATCATCAAGATCCAGGACTACGCGATGAAGGTCGGCGTGCCGATCGTCGGGATGCTCGACTCGGGCGGCGCCCGCATCCAGGAGGGCGTCGTCGCGCTGGGCAAGTACGGCGAGATCTTCAGGCGCAACACGGCCGCCTCCGGCGTCATCCCGCAGATCTCGATCGTCATGGGCCCCGCAGCCGGCGGCGCCGTCTACTCCCCCGCCCTGACCGACTTCGTCGTCATGGTCGACAAGTCGAGCCACATGTTCGTCACCGGGCCCGACGTCATCAAGACCGTCACGGGCGAGGAGGTCGGCTTCGAGGAGCTCGGCGGCGGCCGCACCCACAACACGGTCTCGGGCGTGAGCCACTACCTCGCCGCCGACGAGGACGACGCGCTCGACTACGTGCGCGCGCTGCTGGCCTACCTGCCCGACAACAACCAGTCCGAGGCGCCCGCCTACGACCACGCGGCCGAGCGCGTCGTCAACGACGCCGACCGACGCCTCAACACGATCATCCCCGACTCGCCCAACCAGCCCTACGACGTGCTCGCGATCATCGAGACGCTCATGGACGACCGCGAGTTCCTCGAGGTGCAGCCGCTGTACGCGCCCAACATCGTCATCGGCTTCGGCCGGCTCGAGGGCCGCACGATCGGCGTCATCGCCAACCAGCCCAACCAGATGGCCGGCACGCTCAACATCGAGGCGGGCGAGAAGGCCGCGCGCTTCGTGCGCTTCTGCGACGCGTTCTCGATCCCGATCCTGACGATCGTCGACGTGCCGGGCTACCTGCCGGGCACCGACCAGGAGTGGTCGGGCGTCATCCGCCGGGGCGCGAAGCTGCTCTACGCGTACGCCGAGGCGACCGTGCCGATGGTCACGGTCATCACCCGCAAGGCCTATGGCGGCGCCTACATCGTCATGGGCTCGAAGCAGCTCGGCGCCGACATCAACATCGCGTGGCCCTCGGCCGAGATCGCGGTGATGGGCGGCCAGGGCGCCGTCAACATCCTCTACCGCAACGAGATCAAGCAGGCCGAGGCCGACGGGCACGACGTCGCCGAGGTGCGCCAGCGGCTCGCGAGCGAGTACACGTACAACGTCGCCTCGCCGTTCCTCGCCGCCGAGCGCGGCGAGCTCGACGGCATCATCGAGCCCGCCGAGACGCGCGTCATGGTCACGCGCGCGTTCCGCGCCCTGCGCACCAAGCGCGTGCAGCGCCCGGAGCGCAAGCACGGCAACATCCCGCTGTGATGCACGAGACGCACGACGCGCGCCCGGCGCACGCCGACCCGAGCGAGCCCCGCATGCTCGTCGTCGCAGGCTCGCCCACGCCCGAGGAGCGCGCCGCGGTCGAGGCGGTGCTCGTCGGCATGGCCGAGGAGTGGGCGCAGACGAAGCACCGGCGGGTGCTCGACACCGAGAGCGAGTGGCAGTCGAAGGCCCGCACGCCCTCGGGTCGCCGCTGGAAGCGGGACTGACAGCGAACCGTCCCCCACGTGGGGCTAGCATCGGCGCATGACGAGGCTGCGGCGTGCGCATCCGAGGTCGGATGCGGGCATCCGGCGGCGCAGGACGGGGCGCGGCTGGTCGTATCGGCACGACAACGGCCGACGGGTCTCGGCGGCCGATCGGGAGCGCGCGGAGTCGCTCGCCGTGCCGCCGGCGTGGAAGGACGTCTGGATCGCCGCCGACCCGCTCGCGCACATCCAGGCGATCGGCGTCGACGACGCGGGCCGCACGCAGTACCGCTACCACCCCGAGTGGCGCGAGCGTCGCGACCGCGCGAAGCACGAGCGCGCGCTCGACCTCGCAGAGACGCTGCCGGCGATGCGGCGCCGCGTCACGCTCGACCTCGCGCTCGAGGGGCTCCCGCGCGAGCGCGTGCTCGCGGCGGCGCTGCGCATCCTCGACGCCGTCGCCATCCGCGCCGGCGGCGACGCCTACGCGGAGGCGAACGGCTCGCACGGCCTCATGACCCTGCTGTGCCGCCACGCGACCGTGACCGACGACGCCGTGCGGCTGCGCTTCCCCGCGAAGTCGGGGCAGCGCTTCGACGTCACCGTCGAGGATCCCGAGCTCGCCCGCTGCATCGCCGAGCTGCGCGCGGGGCGCTCGAGCCGCGCGCGGCTGCTCGCGTGGCGCGACGACCGCGGCTGGCACTCGCTGCGCGACGCCGACCTCAACGCGGCCGTGCGCGAGGCGACCGGCGGCGAGTTCACCGCGAAGGACTTCCGCACGCTGCACGGCACGATCGTCGCGGCCGTCTCGCTCGCTCGCGCTCGCGACGTCGGCACGCAGACGGCGAGGCAGCGCGCGATCCGCGCCGCGGTGCTCGAGGTCTCCGAGGCGCTCGGCAACACGCCCGCCGTCGCGCGCTCGAGCTACATCGACCCGGAGGTGTTCGAGCGCTTCGAGGCGGGCGCGACGATCGGCCTCAAGGGCTCGCGCGAGCGCGCGCTGCTCGACCTGCTGCGATGAACCAGAGCAGCGCCCCCGAGGGGCAGGGCGACGCCGCGGTCGGGCGTCAGCACCGGGGCCTCGACCCAGCGCCGGACGGGCCTGCGTCCCCCGCTCCACCCCGCATGCACGCGATCGTCTCCGGAGCCGGCGTCGCCGGCCTCGCGCTCGCCGGTCGGCTCGCGCTCGACGGCTGGAGCGTGGAGGTGCTCGAGCGCGCTCCCGCACCGCGCGCATCCGGCTACCTCGTCGACTTCTTCGGGCACGGCTTCGACGCGGCGGAGCGGCTCGGCGTGCTGCCGGCGCTGCGCGCGCGAGCCGAGGCGTTCGACGAGCTGCGGAGCGTGGACGCCGCCGGTCGCGTGCGCGGACGGCTGCCGATCTCGCTCGTCGAGCAGGCCGTCGCGGGGCGCTACCTCACGATCCTGCGGCCGCAGATCGTCGACGCGCTGCTGGCATCGCTGCCCGAGGCCGTGCGGATCCGCTGGGGCACGCAGGTCGAGACGGTGCACGACGACGGCACGCGCGTGCACGCGCTCCTCTCCGACGGGGAGCGCGTCGAGGCCGACCTGCTCGTCGGCGCCGACGGGATCGGCTCGCGGGTGCGCCAGCTCGTGTGGGGGCCGCCGGAGCGCTTCGTGCGGCCCATCGCCGACCTCCTCGCCGTCGCCTGGATCGGCGAGGATGCGGCGCTGAACGCCGACCTCGAGGGCAAGGTCGCGATGCAGCTCGAGCTCGACCGGCAGCTCGTCGTCGCGCCGCTCGGCGAGACGCGGGTGACGGGCTTCGCGATCATGCGGGGCGTCGATGCCGCGGGCGCCCGGCGAGCGGTGCACGACCTCGGCGTGCTCGGCCGCCGCGCCGTCCGCGGGGTGCGCGACGCCTACATCGACCACGTCGCGCAATCGGTCGTCGAGCCGTGGGTGCGCGGCCGCGTCGCGCTGGTCGGCGACGCGTGCGCCGCCGTGTCGCTGCTCGCGGGGCAAGGGGCGTCGCTCGCGATCGCGGGCGCGGAGCGGCTCGCCGAGGAGCTCGCGTTCGCCCGCCACCCGAGCGACGTCGCCGCGGGGCTCGCCGCCTACGAGCGCGACTGGCGGCCGGTGATCGAGCGCGAGCAGGCGCGCGGGCGCCGCACCCAGGCGACGTTCGCTCCGCACACGCGCATCGAGCTCGAGGCGCAGCGCGCGGTGTGGCGAGCGGCGGCGCTGCCGGGGGTCGCGCACCTCGTCGCGCGCGCGGCGGGCGGCGTCACGAAGCGCTGACGCTCACTCGTCGAGCGCGTACTGGCGCTGCCACGACTCGGGCCGGTCGATGCCGAGCCCGTACAGGTAGCGGATGAGCTGCCCGTGGTGCTGCGTCTCGTGCTCGAGCAGCGCGAGCGCGTAGCGGTGGTCGTCGTCGGAGTCGAGCTCGGCGAGCCACGCGGTGACGTCGCGCGCGGTCGCCGCGAAGGCGTCGCGCACCGCCGCCGCATCCGTCATCCGCTCGTGCTCGAGCGGGCTCGTGAAGCCCTGCCACTCGCGAGCGCGCGCGGCGCGGGGGTAGCTCTCGCGCGCGCCGAGCACGCACCAGAGCTGGCCGCCGATCGTGTTCGACGGCAGGTTCGCGAGCCGCGAGCCGAGCTGCTCGGGCGAGAGCGCGTCGACGAGGTCGAGCCACAGGCGGTCGGCGCGCGTGAAGCGCTCGACGAGCAGATCGGCGATGGCCAAGGGAAGCCTCCTCGCTTCGAGTGGTGCCGCCGGTCGCGACGAGCCGGCGCGAGGAGGCTACCGTGGCCGGCGCCGCCCGCGCTCCCCCTGCCGCACGACGCAAGCCCGTGCGCGCCAGCGTGCGGCGCGACGGGCCGCTGCCGCGATCCTGCCGCCGAGCCGCCGCCCCGGGCTTGCGTTGTGCTGGCGCCGCGGCCCGGACTCGCGCCGGGCATCGGCTCAGCCGCGCCGGAAGGAGGCCACCGCCTCGACGTGGTGCGTGTGCGCGCTGGAGCTGGAGCGAAGACCCCTTCGGGTCTTCGCGCGACGCCAACGCCGACGCCCGTCCCGGCGTCGGCTCAGCCGCGCCGGAAGGAGGCCACCGCCTCGACGTGGTGCGTGTGCGCGCTGGAGCTGGAAGCGAAGACCCTTTCGGGTCTTCGCGCGACGCCAGCGCCGACGCCCGTCCCGGGCGGCGGCTCAGCCGCGGCGGAAGGAGGCGACCGCCTCGACGTGGTGGGTGTGC
>JAPSIA010000149.1 GCA_031179215.1 Agrococcus sp. | reverse complement strand
CTCCCGGTGCGCGTCGAGCCGCCCACGAGCCACTGGTCGAGGCTCGTCTCGGCGCACTCGCTCGCGGCGTAGCCTCGCATCGCCTCGGTGTCGGGCGTCAGGCCCTGCGCGACGGAGAGGGTCGAGGCGGCGTTCCGCTGCACGACGGCCTCGCCGCCGAGCACCTCGTCGGCGCCCGGCACGCGCAGCTGCTCGCGCTCGAGATCGCCGCCGAGGCTCGCCACGGCGACGCCGGGCTCGGCGAGGGATGCGATCGCGAGCGCATCCTGCCCGTCGGAGGTGCCGACCCGCAGCGCGGGACCCGCGCACACGCGCGCCTGCAGGGGCGACGCCGGCTGCACGAGCGTCGAGGGCGGCTCGATGCGCACGGCGGCGTCCTCGGGCAGCGCAGCGGCGCTCACGACGGCGCCCGCCACCATGGCGGCGGCGCCGAGGCCCGCGAGGGCGCGCGCGCTCCAGCGCACGACGTCGCGACGCTCGAGCCTGCCCCGCACCTCTGCCGCGTCGTTGGCCGCGGCCTCGCGGTCGGTGAGGGCGACGTCGCTCGCGATGTCGCCGCTCGCCGCTGCCTCGGCCTCGAGCGCGAGCTCCTCGGGCGCCGGGCGGCGCGCGGGAGGCTCCTCCTCGACCTCGAGCGACGAGGGGTCGTCGAACTCCTGCGAGTCGTCGAGCGGCTCGTCGCCGCGATCGCGATCGGTCATCGCCACTCCTCCACTGCCTCGAGGCGCCGCGTGCGCGAGCGCGAGCCGCGGCGCAGCGAGGGCAGCGCCGTCAGGATCGCGCCGGCGATCGCGAGCAGCTGCCCCAGCAGCAGCCAGCCGCTCCACGCGGGCCGCTCCGCGACCTGGCCGCCGAACGCATCCGTGCGCTGCCACAGCAGCCCCACCTCGGTCTGCCCGATCGCCTGCAGGTCGCCGCGCGCGTCGAGCGAGCGCTGCGCGCGATCGTGCACGTCCGCGGCGCCCTCGCGCTCCGGCTCGAGCAGCACGAACGCGATGCCGTGCCGGTCGAGCAGCGCCGAGACGTCGACGTCGCCGCCGGCGGCCATGTCGACCGCTGCTTGCGCGAGCTCGCGCTCGGCGTCCCCGACGCGCTCGCGCGTGAGCTCGGTCGTCGAGACGTCGTCGAGCGTCGTCCCCCGTCCTCGCTCCACGTCGGCGGCGAGCGCGCCCGGCGCGACGGGGTGCAGCACGAGCGTGCCGATCGCGGGATCCCCCTCGGCCGCCGCGTCGACGAAGGCCGGCATGCGCCGCTCGGGCGCGGCGACCACGGTCGCGGGTGCGAGGAACGACGTGCCGATGATCGGCACGGCGGCGATGACCGCCGCGAGCACCGCGACGGCGCCCGGCACGGCACCCCGCCGATCGTCGACGTCGGCGGCCAGGATGGCGAGCCCGACGAGCGCGAGGAGCGCGAGCGACGCTCCGCTGCCGGCCCACACCGTCACGGGCTCCCCCTCGAGCGACGTGAGCTCGAGGCGCGTCGCCGCGATCGAGGTCGCGTAGCCGGCGAGCGCGAGCAGCAGCCATGGCCAGGACGCCGCAGGGCGCAGCACGACCGCCGCGAGCGCCCCGAGCGCGAGCGGCGCGAGCAGCGCGAGCGCGAACCATCCCGCGTCGGCTCCCGGCGCGAGGTGCGCGACGACGCCCTCGAGCGATGCGAGCGAGCCGTCGGGCGCGAGCAGCGCCGCCTCGACCGCCGACGGCGGCGACGCGGGCTTCGGCACGCCGGGGTCGGCGAGCGCGGCGAGCGGGTTCCCGTCGAGCCACCGAGCCACCGCGACGGGCGCGATGAGCGCGGCGGCCGGCACGAGCGCGGCGAGGGGCCGCAGTGGGGTGCGCCAGCCGATGCCCGCCGCGACGATGCCGAGCAGCAGCATGGCGGGGGCGAGCGCCGGCGCGCCCGCGACCGTGAGCGCGACCGGGATCGCCGCGGCACCGGCCGCGCGCCACGACGTCGCGGCGAGCAGGAGCCCCACGACCGCGAGCGGCAGCGCGAGGTGCGCGATGACGGCGCCCGCGCGGCCGTCGACGACGGCCGCGAGGAGGATCGGCGAGAGCGACCACAGCGCCGCCGCGACCGCGGGCACCCATCGCGATCGCGTGAGCCGTCGAGCGGCGAAGAACGCGGTGACCGACGCGATCGCGGGAGCGAGGAAGAGCAGCAGGACCACGGCGGTCGAGGGCTGCCACGGCGTGATGGAGCCGAGGAGCGCGAGCACGAGCACGAAGGGGTCGGCAGGACCCGTGAGCTCGCCGAGCGCGTCGCGCGGACCCGCGAGCGCGCTCGACCAGAGCCCGGTGAGCGACTCGGAGAGCGGCAGGAGCGCGCCGCCCGTCGCGGCCGCCGCACCGATGAGCTGCGGCGAGAGCACGACGCCGACGACGACCGCGAGCGCCGTCACCCACAGGCCGGCGCCCTCGACGAATCCCACGCGCTCGTCGGCGGCGATGTGCATGCGCTCCGGGTCGCCGAGCAGGCGCCGCTGCGAGCGCACGGTGCGCCACGAGGCGCGCAGCGGCCGGAGCGCCCCCCAGCGCGCGCGTCGGCTCGCGGCGATGCGACGCCGCGCGCGCGCCGTCGGCGCGATCGCCACGAGCGTCTCGAGCGTCGCGCGCCACTCGGCGAGCACCGCGGCCGGGCGCTTGGCGACGAGGTGCACGAGCGTGCGCGCGAGGCCCATGGGCAGCAGCAGGATCCAGTGCAGCACGAGCGCGACCGGGTTCGCGTACGCGAGGCGGCGATGCAGCTGCGCGCGGCGCGCGATCGCCACGCGGTGCGCATCGCTCACCGAGCGCTCGAGGAAGTGCTCGGGGCCGCCCGCGCGGCGCACGCGAGCGCGGGGCTCCACGGCGACGCGGTGGCCGGCGAGCCGCGCGCGCACGCCGAGGTCGAGTCCCGCGTCGATCGCGCGCAGCGCGGGATCGAACCCGCCGAGGGCGTCGAAGACGTCGCGGCGCACGAGCACGCCCGACTCCGCGACCCCCAGCCGGTCGCTGTCGTCGTCGTGCTGCCCCTGATCCAGCTCGCCCTCGTGCAGCAGCATGCTGCGGCCGAAGGGCGTCATCGTCTGCCCGAACTCGGCGAAGCGATCGGGTGCGTCGGCGCGCATGACCTTCGGACCGACCACCGCGACGCTCGGGTGCGACTCGACGTGCGCGAGCAGCGCCTGCAGCGCGCGCGGGTGGGGCTGCGCGTCGTGCGCGAGCAGCCAGAGCCAGTCGCCCGGCTCGGGCTCGGGCAGCGTCGCGACGCCCTTCGCGATCAGCTGCCCGTACGGCAGCCGCGGGGCGACGACGACGCCGTGGGCGCGCGATCCCTCGAGCGCGGCGCGCGATCCGTCGGTCGACCCCCCGTCGACCGCGACGAGCCGGTCGGGGGTGACCGTCTGCGCATCGATCGCGGCGAGCGTCGCCGGCAGGTACGCGGCGCCATTGCTGGCCGCGAGCACGGCGAAGACCCTCGGATGCACTCGGCAAGGCTAGGCGGGAGGGGTGCCGAGGGCGGCGGTTGCCGTCGGTGTGCCGCGGATCCGGCTCAGCGGCGGATGCGGCGGATCCTCGCCCCCGCGCTCCGCATGGCGCGGCGCGCGCCGCGCGCGAGCCGCTCGGGCGTGATCGCCCGGCGCTCGAGCGCCTGCCGCCTGGCGATCTCGGCTGCGATCTCGCCGTGGAAGGCCTCGTCGACCTCGTGCAGCTCGCGCTCCCGCGCGAGCTGCACCCGCACCTCCTCGGGCGCGAAGGGCTCGTCGAGAGCGGGATCGACCGCAGCGGCGAGCCGATCGGGCAGCACGGCGTCGATCGCGGCGAGCCGAGCGGCCAGGCGGTCGTCGCGCTCGAAGCCCTCGCCGAACTCGGCGTCGTCGACGGGTGTGCGGGCGAGGTAGAAGGGCAGCAGGATGCCCGCCTTCCACCGGCGCCAGTCGCGCATCCCGTGGTGGTTGGGGCTCGGGTCGAGCGACGGCGAGGCCTCGTATCCCC
>JAPSIA010000148.1 GCA_031179215.1 Agrococcus sp. | reverse complement strand
GAGTTCCACTTCTACGGCGATCCGCAGCGCGGCTGGGCGTGGCAGGTGCCGCTGCTGACGCTCCCGCACGTGCAGTTCGTGCTCATGTCGGCGACGCTCGGCGACACGACCGCGATCGCCGATGACCTCAGCCGCCGCACCGGGCGCGAGACGGCCGCGGTCACGGGCGTCGAGCGCCCCGTGCCGCTGACGTACGAGTACGCGATGACCCCGGTGCACGAGACGGTCGAGGAGCTGCTCGCGACGAGCCGCGCGCCCGTGTATGTCGTGCACTTCGCGCAGGCGGCGGCGCTCGAGCGCGCGCAGGCGCTCGCGTCGACGAAGATCGTCAGCCGCGAGCAGCGCGACCGGATCGCGGACGCCATCGGCGACTTCCGATTCACGACCACCTTCGGCAAGACCCTCTCGCGGCTCGTGCGCAGCGGCATCGGCGTGCATCACGCCGGCATGCTGCCGAAGTACCGGCGGCTCGTCGAGCAGCTCGCGCAGCAGGGGCTCCTGCGCGTCATCTGCGGCACCGACACGCTCGGGGTCGGCATCAACGTGCCGATCCGCACCGTGCTGCTCACGGGCCTGACGAAGTTCGACGGGCAGCGGATGCGGCACCTCACCGCGCGCGAGTTCCACCAGATCGCGGGCCGCGCGGGCCGGGCGGGCTTCGACACCGCCGGCACGGTCGTCGTGCAGGCGCCCGAGCACGAGGCCGAGAACGCGAAGATGCTCGCGAAGGCGGGCGACGACCCGAAGGCGCGCCGCAAGCTCGTGCGCAAGAAGGCGCCGGAGGGCTTCGTCTCGTGGGGCAAGCCCTCGTTCGAGAAGCTCATCGCCGCCGAGCCCGAGCCGCTCGTCTCGCAGCTGCAGATGAGCCACTCGATGCTGCTCAACGTCATCGGCCGCGGCGGTGACGCGTTCACCGAGGTGCGCGAGCTCATCGAGTCGTCGCACGAGCCGCGGCGCTCGCAGCTCGGGCTCGAGCGTCGCGCGCTCGCCATCTACCGCACGCTCCGCACCGCGGGCGTCGTCGAGCAGGTGCCGGACGCGTCCCTCCCCGGCGGCCAGCGCATCCGCCTCACCGTCGACCTGCAGCCGAACTTCGCGCTCAACCAGCCGCTCTCGCCCTTCGCTCTCGCGGCGATCGACATGCTCGACCCGGCCGACCCCACCCATGCGCTCGACGTCATCTCGATCATTGAGGCGACGCTCGACGACCCGCGCCCGATCCTGTCGCAGCAGCAGTTCCTCGCGCGCGGCGAGGCCGTCGCGGCGATGAAGGCCGAGGGGATCGAGTACGAGGAGCGCATGGAGCTGCTCGAGGACGTCACGCACCCGAAGCCGCTCGACGAGCTGCTGACGGCCGCGCTCGCGGTGTTCGCGCAGTCGCAGCCGTGGGTGGGCGACTTCGCGCTCTCGCCGAAGTCGGTCGTGCGCGACATGTGGGAGCGCGCGATGACCTTCGCCGACTACGTGCAGCACTACTCGCTCTCGCGCTCCGAGGGGCTCGTGCTGCGCTACCTCTCGGACGCCTTCCGCGCGATCCGGCAGACGGTGCCTGACGAGGCCAAGGGCGAGGAGCTGCAGGACATCATCGAGTGGCTCGGCGAGCTCGTGCGGCAGGTCGACTCGAGCCTGCTCGACGAGTGGGAGGAGCTCATGCACCCGAGCGCTCCCGATGCCGCGCCCATCGCGCCGCCACCGCCGCCGAGCGTCGTCGCGAACCCGCGGGCGTTCCGCACGCTCGTGCGCAACGAGCTGTTCCGGCGCGTGCAGCTCGCCGCGCTCGACCGGCACGAGGCGCTCGGCGAGCTCGACCCCGGCTTCGGGGCCGAGGCGTGGGGCGACGCGCTCGACGCCTACTACGACGAGCACGACGCGATCGGCACGGGGGCGGACGCCCGCAGCGCGCGCATGCTCGTGATCGAGGAGGGCGCCGAGGCGTGGGAGGTGCAGCAGATCCTCGCGGATCCGGCGGGCGACCACGACTGGCGCATCTGGGCGAGCGTCGACCTCGCCGAGTCGGCGGAGGCGGGGCGCGCGGTCGTGCGCGTCACGCGCGTCGGCCGCCTGTAGGTCCGCGGCCGCGAGGACGGCGCTCGCGGCGGCGGCGTTGCGCGAGCGCTCGGGATCCGTGGCTATCGTCGGCCTCATGGCGAGAGCGCTCGGGATGCTGGTGGTCGCGGTGTCGGCGGTGGTGCTGTCGGGGTGCGCGACGGCGATGCCCGCCGACCCGCGCGGCACGCTCGATCGCGTGCAGGGCGGCGTCCTGCGCGTCGGGGCGACGGAGCACGCGCCGTGGGTGCAGCTCGACGGCGACGAGCCCGTCGGCACGGAGCCCGCGCTCGTCGAGGAGTTCGCGCAGCGCCTCGACGCCGAGGTCTCGTGGACGACCGGCAGCGAGGCGATGCTCGTCGACGCGCTCGAGCGCGGCGAGCTCGACGTCGTGATCGGCGGCTTCCTCGAGAGCACCCCGTGGAGCGAGCGCGGCGCGGCCACGCGGCCCTTCGCCGAGACGCGCGCGAGCGACGGCTCGACGCAGCGGCACGTCATGCTCGTGCGGCTGGGTGAGAACCGCTTCCAGCTCGAGCTCGAGCGCTACCTGCACGAGGAGACGGGGCTGTGAGCGACCGCGCGGGCCGCGTGCGCCCCCGCTTCGGCCGCACGGAGCTGCCCGAGCAGCAGGCGAAGGCGCTGCGCGCCGCGATCCGGATCGAGTGGTGGACGCTCGCCTTCCTCGCCGTCGCGATCACGATCGTCTACCTCGTGATGGGCAGCTCGCAGGCGATGAAGGCCGCGTGGATCGAGGACCTCCTCTCGCTCGCGCCGCCCATCGCGTTCCTGCTGGCCGTCCGGCTCGTCAACAAGCGGCCGAACCCCAAGTACCCCTACGGCTACCACCGTGCCGTCGGCGTCGCGCACCTCGTCGCGGGCGTCGCGCTGTTCACGATGGGCGCGTTCCTCGTCTACGACTCCGCCACGGGACTCATCACCGCCGAGCACCCGCCGATCGGCGGCGTCGTGCTCTTCGGGCAGACCGTCTGGCTCGGCTGGCTCATGATGGGCGCGATGGCGCTCACGATCCCGCTGCCGATCTACTTCGGCCGCGTGAAGATGCGGCTCGCGAAGCAGCTGCACGACAAGGTGCTCTACGCCGACGCCGACATGAACAAGGCCGACTGGATGACCGCGGCCGGCTCGATCGTCGGCGTCGCGGGGATCGGGCTCGGGCTCTGGTGGGCCGACGCGGCGGCGGCGCTCTTCATCGCCGCGAGCATCCTCTGGGACGGCGTCAAGAACATGAAGGCCTCCATCACCGACCTCGTCGACACGCGAGCGACGACCTTCGACGACAGCCAGCCGCATCCGCTCGGCCGCACGATCGACGACCACCTGCGCGGGCTGCCGTGGGTGGCGGAGGCGGGCTCTCGCGTGCGCGATCAGGGGCACGTGCTGCACGTGGAGTCGTTCGTCGTGCCTCGCGGCGGCATGCCGACGCTCGAGCAGATGCTCGAGGCGCGCGACGCGTGCATCGACCTCGACTGGAAGGTGCAGGACATCGTGCTTGTGCCGATCGACGAGCTGCCCGAGGAGGTCGGCGGCACCGACCGCGACCGGCAGTCGGAGCGCAACCGCTGACGCGGCGACCTCGCCGCGCGCAGGAGCTGTGGAATGCGCCGCGATCCCGCGCGGTTGCCCACGATGAGACGAAGGAGGGCAGCCATGCCGTTGACAGGCGAGTACGCACCCAGCACGGCCGAATGGGCGCGCACGCAGGCCGAGACGTTCGAGGCCTCGGGCGGCACCGAGGCGAACACGCTGCGCGGGATGCCGATCATCCTGCTCACGAGCGTCGGCGCGAAGACCGGCAAGCTGCGCAAGACCGCGCTCATGCGCGTCGAGCACGAGGGCGACTACGCCGTCGTCGCCTCGCAGGGCGGCGCGCCCAAGCACCCCGTCTGGTACTGGAACCTCACGGCGCACCCGCACGTCGAGCTGCAGGACGGCGC
>JAPSIA010000147.1 GCA_031179215.1 Agrococcus sp. | reverse complement strand
GCGGTCGTGCTGCTGCCCGGGCTCATCGCCGGCCTCGGCGAGGGGGTCGAGCTGCACATCCACGACCACGACGTCTCGGAGACGGAGTACGCGGCCCTCGCGCGCGACCACGACCTCGTCATCGGCCACCGGGCGTCGGCCGTGCCGCGCGCCGACTGGCACGAGCTGCGCGTCGTCGACCTGCTGCGGGAGCCGATCGACCTCGCGCTGCCCGCCGACCACGCGTTCGCGAGCGCCGAGGCCCTGCGCCCCCGCGACATCGCCGGCCATCGGTGGATCGGCGTGCCGGAGGGCTATCCCTTCGACGACCTGCGGCTCGCGATCGAGGCCGAGGCGGGGGAGCCGTTCGCGGTCGTGCAGCGCGTGCGCGACAACCGGCTCGTGGAGGCGCTCGTCGCGGCGGGCCTCGGCATCGGCATGCTGCCGCGCCTGAGCACCGCGCCGAGCCCCGGGATCTCGCTCGTCGCGCTCACGGGTGTCCCCACCGGCCGCATCGTGAGCGCCCTCGCGCGCCCGGACGTCGCTGAGCGCGCGGTCGTGCGGCACGTGCTCGAGGTGCTGCAGCGCAGCGCCGCTGCGATCGGCGCGGCGACGGGTGCGCGGGCTCGCGCCGAGTGACGGAGGCGTGCGCTGCGGTGCTATGATCGTCCGGTTGCCTGAACGGCATCGCCCCGATAGCTCAGTGGTAGAGCACTTCCATGGTAAGGAAGGGGTCGCGAGTTCAATCCTCGCTCGGGGCTCGCGCTTGCTTGATGCTTCGTGCTTGGGTGGGCGTATCTGGCGGGGTAGCTCAGTTGGTGAGAGCGCACGACTCATAATCGTGAGGTCGCGGGTTCGAACCCCGCCCTCGCTACCGCCAGGAAGGGGACCGGGAGCACCCGGTCCCCTTCGTCGTCCCCGGTGCACCGTGGACGCGCGGCGCCCGGAGGCGTACTCTGCTCCCCGACCGGACCGGTCGGTCCGGAAGCACTGGAGGACGCCGATGTCTCCCGAGACCGCGGCGCGACCCGCCGAGCACGGCTGGCCGTCGCCGACTCGCCCCTTCGTGACCGACGGCGGGCTCGAGACCGACCTGATCTTCAACCACGGCGTCGAACTGCCGCACTTCGCCGCCTACCCGCTGGTGCGCTCGGAGCGCGGTCGTGCGCTGCTGGCGGCCTACTTCGCCGCCTACGTCGCGATCGCCAGCCGGGTCGGCGCGGGGCTGCTGCTCGAGACGCCCACGTGGCGGGCCAACCCCGACTGGGGCACGCGCCTGGGCGACTCCCGGCGCGACCTCCACGACGCGAACGCGCGGGCCGTCCGGCAGCTGCTCGAGCTGCGCGACTCCTCGGCGATCGACGACGTGCTCGTCAGCGGCGCGATCGGACCCCGCCGCGATGCCTACGCGCAGGGGCCGCCGATGGAGCCCAGCGTCGCGCAGGCGTACCACGAGCAGCAGGTCGAGGCCTTCGCCGAGGCCGGCGCCGATCTCGTGACCGCGTTCACGCTCTCCGACCCGGGCGAGGCCATCGGGATCGCGCACGCCGCGCGCGACCACGGGCTGCCGGCCGTCATCGGCTTCACCGTCGAGGTCGACGGCCGCATGCTCGACGGCTCGACGCTGCGCGAGGCGATCGAGCTCGTCGACCGCGAGTCCCGCGTGCTGCACTTCATGGTCAACTGCGCGCATCCCGAGCACGTGCGCGGGGCGCTCTCCGACGGCGACTGGCGCGGACGCATCGCCAGCGTGCGCTACAACGCCTCGACCAGGAGCCACGCGGAGCTCGACGCCGCCGAGGAGCTCGACGCCGGCGACGTGCGCGTGCTGCGGCGTGAGCACGATCGCCTGCGCGCCCTGCTGCCGGCGCTCTCGGTCGTGGGCGGATGCTGCGGCACCGACGCGCGGCACGTCGCAGCGCTGTGGGAGGACCGCGCGCCCGCGCAGTCCTCGAGCACCTGACCCGACCGGGCGCTCGGGCACGCCGCCTAGACTGGCGTGCGTGCCAGTGAACCCCGAGCTCCAGGGCAAGCAGTACCCGCCCACGGCCCCCTACCTCGTCGGTCGAGAGAAGGTGCGCGAGTTCGCTCGCGCGGTGCAGGCCACGCACCCCGAGCACCACGACGTCGAGGCCGCGCGCGCCGCGGGCCACGCCGACGTCATCGCGCCGCCGACGTTCCCCATCGTCATCCAGCAGCTCACCTGGAACCAGCTGCTCGAGGACGAGAGTGCGGGCGTCGTCCTCGAGCGCATCGTGCACGGCGACCAGCGCTTCACCGCTGCGCGCCCGATCGTCGCCGGCGACGAGCTCTCGGCGCAGCTCACGGTGACGCGCGTGCGCTCCCTCGGCGGCAACGACATGGTCACGTGCGAGACGCGCGTGACGGATGCCGCCGGCGAGCATGTCGTCACGGCGACGTCCTCGCTCGTGGTGGCAGGGGAGGCGCGATGAGCGGCATCGACGTCGCATCGCTCGAGGTCGGCCAGGTGGTCGCCGAGCGCGAGCTCGCCTTCACCCGTGAGTCGCTCGTGCGCTACGCCGGCGCGTCGGGCGACTTCAACCCCATCCACTACCGGGACGACGTCGCGGCGGCCGTGGGGCTCCCTGGCGTGCTCGCGCACGGCATGCTCACGATGGGTGCGGCCGTGCAGCCCGTCGTCGATTGGGCGGGGCCCTCCCGCATCCTCGACTACCAGGTGCGCTTCACGCGCCCCGTCGTCGTCGACCCCGAGTCGGGCGCGACCCTGCACGTGCTCGCGAAGGTCGGCCAGCTGGGCGAGGGCACCGCGCGCATCGACCTGACCGTCTCGGCCGGCGACAGCACCGTGCTCGGCAAGGCGCAGGTCGTCGTCGCGACCGATCGATGACCACGGGAGGCACTCGGTGACGACCACGCGCACGCTCGCCGACGCGACCACGATGCGGGTCGGCGGCGAGGTCGCCGATTGGATCGAGGCGACGACCCGCGACGAGGTCGTCGCCGCCTACGAGGCGGCCCTCGCCGACGACTTCGAGCCTCACCTGGTGCTGGGCGGAGGCTCCAACACCGTCGCGTCCTCGGAGCCCTTCGAGGGCACCGTCATCCGGGTGGCGACCACGGGCATCCGCGCGCTGCCGCACGCCGAGCGCCCCCACCGCCCGGCGGGCGAGGAGCCGCCGGCCGACGACTCGGTCGTGCTGCGGGTCGAGGCCGGCGAGTCGTGGGATGCGCTCGTCGAGCGGACGGTCGCCGAGGGTCTCGCGGGCCTCGAGGCGCTCAGCGGCATCCCGGGCTCGGTCGGTGCCGCGCCCATCCAGAACATCGGCGCCTACGGGCAGGAGCTCGCTTCGTCGCTGCTGGGCGTCGAGCTGCTGACCATGGGCGACGACCGTGCCCTCGAGGTGCGGCACGTGCCGGGGGCAGCGCTGCAGCTGGGCTACCGGGACTCCGCGCTCAAGCGCGGCACGCTCACGGGGGTCGTGCTCTCGGTCGACCTGCGGCTGCGGCGCTCGGCCGACGGCCGCGGGCAGCCGGTCGCCTACCAGCAGCTCGCGTCGGCGCTCGGCGTCGAGCTCGGCACGCGCGTGCCGCTCGCCGACGTGCGCGAGACGGTGCTCGCGCTGCGGCGCTCGAAGGGCATGGTGCTCTCCGACGACCCCGACTCGGTCAGCGCGGGCTCGTTCTTCACGAACCCGATCGTGTCGGCGCGCTTCGCCTCGAGCCTGCCCGCCGACGCGCCCCGCTGGTCGGTCGCGCCGCAGCCGGTCGCGGCGGTGCTGCCGCTCGACGCGGCGCCCGAGGTGCCCTCGCTCGCGCGGCCCGTGCCGCAGGTGAAGCTCTCCGCCGCGTGGCTCATCGAGCACTCGGGCATCGAGCGCGGCTTCTCGCTGCCCGGCTCCCGCGCGGCGATCTCGTCGAAGCACACGCTCGCGCTCACGAACCGGGGCGGAGCGACGGGGGAGGAGATCGCCGAGCTCGCCCGCTTCGTGCAGGCGCGCGTCGAGAACCAGTTCGGCGTGCACCTCGTGCCCGAGCCCGTGCTCGTCGGCCTCACCCTCTAGCCCC
>JAPSIA010000048.1:12714-15930 GCA_031179215.1 Agrococcus sp. | reverse complement strand
AAGGTCGTGAACAGCACGCGGTCGAGGTAGACGCGACCGGTCTCATGGTCGACCTCGAACTTGTTGCGGCTCCCCTTCGGGATCTCGATGACGACGTCGTAGGCGGCCAACGGCGGCTCCTTCTCGTAGGGGTGGGGAATCGGCATAAGGTTACTTCATGCCCGAAAACGACCGTCGACCGCGGCTCACGCCTGCCGTCGCCGACGTGCGTCGGGCCGTCCGCGAGGAGACCGCGGACGTGCCGCAGGGCTCGCTCGTGCTCGTCGCGCTCTCGGGTGGTCCCGATTCGCTCGCGCTCGCGGCAGCGACCGCGTTCGAGGCGTCGCGAGCGGGGCTGCGCGCCGGTGCCGTGATCGTCGACCACGGCCTGCAGCCCGACAGCAGTCAGGTCGCGGAGCGCGCGGCCGAGCAGGCGCGCGAGCTCGGGCTCGACCCCGTGCTCGTCATGCCCGTCCACGTCGCTCCCGAGGGCAGCCCCGAGGCCGCCGCCCGGCAGGCGCGCTACGCCGCGCTGCTGCAGGCGCGCAAGGAGCTCGACGCCGCGGTGGTCCTGCTCGGCCACACGCTCGACGACCAGGCTGAGACGGTGCTCATCGGCCTCGCTCGAGGCTCCGGCCCCGAGAGCCTGTGGGGCATGCATCAGCGCATCGGGTTCCTGCGCCGCCCGCTCCTGCAGGTGCGCCGCGCGACGACCCACCAGGCGTGCGCCGACCTCGGGCTCGAGCCCTGGCGCGATCCCCACAACGACGACGAGCGCTACCTGCGCGTGCGCGTGCGGCACCAGGTGCTGCCGATGCTCGACGAGGTCCTCGGCGGCGGCGTCGCGCTCGCGCTCACCCGGACCGCCGACACGCTGCGCGAGGACGCGGAGGCGCTCGCGCACTTCGCGCAGGAGCAGATCGGCGACCTCGTCGAGCACGCCGAGGGCGGGCTCTCGCTCGACGCGGGGGCGCTCGCGGCCAATCCGCCGGCCCTGCGCCAGCGCATCATCCGGCTCGCCGTGCAGAGCGAGTTCCACACGGCGCTCAGCCGCCAGCAGACGCTCGAGGTCTCGCGGCTCGTCACCGACTGGCACGGGCAGGGTCCCATCCACCTGCCCGGCATCCGCGTCACGCGCGAGGGCCGCCGCCTCGTCTTCGTCGCCGCCTGATCGTGGGCCCGTCCGTGCGGTCGGCATCGTGACGGAACCGTGACCGCACGCGCGTGACCCCGCTCCCGGGCCGGACATGACGGGGTGACGGATGCGACGCGTCCGTCGGGAGAGGAGAGCCCGATGCGCACCCGAGGTCCGATCGCCGCCGCCGCCGTGAGCGCCCTGCTGCTCGGCGCGACCGCGTGCGCTGTCCCTGCCCAGGTGCCGGGAGCGCCGCCCGCGCCGCCAGCACCGACAGCACCGACAGCGGCGCCGACGATCGTCGCCGACCCAGTGACGGCGGGCCCGACCGGGCCCACCGCGACGACCGGCGCACCGGATGCGCCCGCGTCCGTCGCGCCGGGTCCCGCCGCGACCGGAGCCGCCGAGGCCGATCCGCTCGCCGGCTGGCAGGAGATCGTGACGCCGAACGGCACCGCGACGTTCCGGATCCCGCCCGACTGGTCTGCGGACGTCGGCGGCGGTGACCTCGTCGACTACGACGGCTTCACCCGCTGGTCGAACTCGATCGCCATCTCCGACGCCGACGGAGCGAGGCAGCTGCGCTACTGGGACGGGCCGGGCGACGACGTCGGCGCGAGCTCGGCGTTCGGTGTCGTCGCACAGGAGCGGATCGCCACGCTCGACGCCGAGGAGCTCGCCGCCGCCGGAGGCGGATCGCCGTACCTCGAGCACTGGGCCCGCGCCTGGTGGGACGGCGGAGCGGACGGAGGAGAGGTCAGGGCGCACGTCGCGGTCACGCCGCAGCACGCGGAGGGGGAGCCGCCCAGCGCCGCCTTCAGCGATGGTCACCGGCTCATCTCCTTCGGCGCGCTCCGCACGATGGCGAGCGAGGAAGCCGCGATCGAGTGGCTCGAGAGCGACGAGGCCGCTCGGCTCTTCGAGATCGTGCGCACCCTCGACCTGCACGGCGCGCCTGTCGACGCGATGCCCCTGCAGGGCTGAAGCGCGCCGGCAGCCGGCATCGTGATCCAACCGTGACCTGGCGGGCGTGACCGCCCACCGGGACCGGACATGACGGGACGACGGGAGCGATGTGACCGTCGGAGGAGGAGACCCCATGACCGCCACCCCTGCCCGCGGGCTCGCCGTCCCGCTGCTCGTCATGCTGCTCGCGATCAGCGGCTGCGCCGCGGATGCGGCGACGGAGCCGACGGAGGCGCCGACTGCGCCGGCGATCGAGACGCCCGCCGCGGCTGAGACGCTGCCGGAGGAGCCCGCGATGTCCGCGGAGGCGCCCGTCGCAGATGCCGACGCCGACGCCGCACCCGAGACGAGCGACTGGCTCGACTACGCGACCGACGACGGCTCGGTCTCCTTCCGCTATCCCGCGGATTGGGCGCTCGCAGGCAGCGCCAGCCCGGTCGACCTCGTGGACCGCGAGCGGTCGCTGGACAGCGCGACGCTGACCGCACCGAACGGCCAGCAGCTGCTCGCCTTCTACGACTTCGTGGACATCGGCGGCGCGTGCGGGAGCGAGCACTACGTCCGCCCGCTCGAGGTGCTGGCGCGAGAGGCCGTGGACGTGCCGACGCTCGGCGAGGAGGGCCGCTCGGTGCTCGCCACCATCGCCCTCGGCACCGTGGACGAGCGCTGGACGGTCGGCGTCGGCATCACCCAGGAGGCGTACATCGATGCCCCCGAGACCTGCGTCGTGTACTTCGTCGCGGCCAGCTCTGACGGCGGACTCGGGTTCGGCACGCACTTCCAGCTCGGCACGCACGGTGAGGACGCCCTCTGGACGGTCGACTCGCTCGACGACGCCCGCGCCTACATGGAGACCGACGAGTACCGCACCATCGTCGAGGTCCTGCGCTCCTTCGAGGCCCGCTGATGCGCGCGATGCCCTTCGCTGCCGCCGCGCTCGTGGTCGCGCTCGTGGGCTGCGCCGCGCTCGGCAGCCAGACGCCCGCAGCGCCCACCGCCGCCACCGCGCCCGTGCCCTCCGCGCCGACCCCGACGGCCGCCCTGACGGCCGCGCCGACGGCGCCCGCCACTCCGGAGCCGACCTCGGCACCGGATCCGCGGGCCGACTGGCAGCAGGTCGCCACGCCGAACGGGAC
>JAPSIA010000048.1:0-12614 GCA_031179215.1 Agrococcus sp. | reverse complement strand
CCGTGCCCTCCGCGCCGACCCCGACGGCCGCCCTGACGGCCGCGCCGACGGCGCCCGCCACTCCGGAGCCGACCTCGGCACCGGATCCGCGGGCCGACTGGCAGCAGGTCGCCACGCCGAACGGGACGACGATGCTCGGCATCGCGGCGAACCAGCCGGGCTTCCTGACGCAGGACGGCGTGCGCGGCGTCTCGTTCGTCTCGCTGCGCACCATGGCGTCCGAGGCGGACGCCGAGGCTTGGCTCGCGGGCGATGAGGCCGCGGAGCTGCTCGACATCATCCGAACGCTCGACCTCACCGCAGCGCCGTCGCCCGCGCTGCCCTCCGTCGATTGAGGAGATGCCGATGCGCGCTCGAGGATTGATCGTCGCGGCCGCTGCCAGCGCGCTGCTGCTCGGCGTGGCCGCATGCGCCGTCCCGGCGACAGGACCGAGCACCCCCGCCCAGCCCAGCGCCCCCGTTGCGCCCCCGACCGGGTCGGCGGCGGAGCCGGCAGCGATGACGCCCGCGCCGACCGCGACGCGCGACGCCGCCGCAGCAGCAGGCTCCGATGCGCTTGCGGACTGGCAGAGCGTCGAGACGGCCGACGGCCGCTTCCGCTGGCGCATCCCCCCGGACTGGAGCGTCGTCGACGAGAGCTTCGAGGCCGAGGACGGGCTCGGGCACGTCAACGCCATCACGGTCGTCAGCGACACCGGGCAACGGCTCGCGTACTTCGGCAGTGCGCACTACGGGGATCGAGGCGGCGCCTGCGCCGCCTGGGACGGCGACGGCACGACCTCGGTCCCCGCCCAGCTGCACTTCGACGCGCCCGCGCTCGCCGGCGAGGGACGGGTCGTCGCGTACACGAGGGAGTACGCGGCAGGCGCCTTCGACTTCTTCGCCGGGTACACGCTGGACGACGTGGAGTCGGATCGCGCGCCCTGCCTGCGGTACTCCGACGTGCCGGTCGACGAGGCGGGACTGCAGGTCTCGTTCGGGACCACCTTCGATCCCGCGCTCTGGGATGTGCCGTCGTTCGCCGATGGAGCGGCGTACGCGGAGACGCAGGAGCTCGACGACCTCATCGCGATGTTCCGCTCGCTCGAGGTGCTTCCGCGCAGGTGACCCGGCGCGGCGAGGCGCGGCCCGCCGGTAGGTTGGAGCCACCTGCCAGCCGTGAACCGGGAGCGCACATGGAGTTCGAGCACGTCGAGGGCGACCTCGCGAAGATCCTCATCACGCAGGAGGAGCTGCACGCGAAGCTCGACGAGCTCGCGCGCCGCATCGAGGCCGACTACGAGGGCAAGGACCTGCTGCTCGTGGGCGTGCTGCGCGGCGCGGTGATGGTGATGGCCGACCTCGCTCGCGCGCTCGACCGCCACATCGAGATGGACTGGATGGCGGTCTCGAGCTACGGCTCCGGCACCGTCTCCTCCGGCGTCGTGCGCATCCTGAAGGACCTCGACAGCGACCTCGACGGGCGCAACGTGCTCATCGTCGAGGACATCATCGACTCCGGGCTGACGCTCTCGTGGCTGCGCGCCAACCTCGCCTCGCGCGGCGCCGCATCGGTCGAGATCTGCACGATGCTGCGCAAGCCCGACGCGCTCAAGGTCGCGGTCGACGTGAAGTACTGCGGCTTCGACATCCCCAACGAGTTCGTCATCGGCTACGGCCTCGACTACGCCGAGCGCTACCGCAACCTGCGGGGCATCGGCGTGCTCGCGCCGCACGTCTACGAGTGACGGGGGCCGCGGCCGCATCGTGACCGGATCGTGACCTCGCCGCGGTGACCCCAGATCGCCGCCGGACATGGCAGGTCGAGGGGGATCGCTCGGATCCCCGATCACGGAGGAACCGCATGAACCGCTCGACCCGCCTCAGCATCGGCATCGCGCTCGTGCTCGCGCTCAGCGCGTGTGCGACGCCCGGCTCAGCCCCCTCGTCGGCGCCCAGCGAACCGGCTCCCTCGGCGCCCGCCAGCCCCGCGCCGGCCGCCGACGCACCGAGCCCCACGCCGGCGACCCCGGCGGCGCCCTCGTTCGAGTCGCAGGACGGCGCCGTGCGGTTCGCGCTGCCCGACGGCTGGACGGTCGAGGACCGCAGCGCGCTGGGCGAGGCGTCCGAGATGTACGGTCGCGGCCCGGGCTGGCTCAACGACCTCGTCGTGCTCGACGAGCACGGCGACCGCATGCTCTGGTACCGCGAGGACTACGGCGACGACTCCGTCGACTGCGGCGGCGTGCGGGAGTGGCCGCTCGAGATCCCGGTCGACCCCTACGCGCCCGACCTCGTCAGCCGCCTCGAGGCCGAGGGAGCGTCGCCCCGACCCGTGCTCATCATCGGCGACGCGGGCGAGGCCTCCCGCTGGTCGGCCGAGGCGAGTGCCGGGGCTGGCGCCGCGCAGCTGGGGCTCCGCGCGCGGTTCGCGCCGCAGGACGCGCAGTGCGACAACCTCGACGAGTCGATCCCGGTCGGCGAGCGCGTCGTGCGGGTCGACGTCGTCGCCGACTCGACGGCGACCGCGCAGCCCGACACCCTCCTCGCGTTCTCCGACGCCGACGCCGCGCGAGCGTGGCTCGACAGCGCCGAGGCGGCCACGCTCGTCGACGTGCTCTCGTCGATCGAGCTGACCGGCGCGCCCGTGCTCGACCACGCGCCGTGACCGTTCGCGCGCCACGCCCGGTTCAGCCTCCGCCTGGCATCGCCGGGCATGATGGAGGGATGCAGTCCCGTGCACGTGCGCGCGCATCCGTCGCCCTGATCCTGGCCGCGAGCGCGCTCGCCGCGTGCTCCGCGACCCCCGAGCCGACGCCGCAGCCGAGCATCCCGCCCGGGATCACGGCGCCGCCGCCGACCGCGCCGGCGACGCCCACGCCGGAGGTCGAGTCGTCGCTGCCCGCCGAGATCGCGGGCGTCGACACGAGCGAGTGGCAGCAGATCGCGGTGCCGAGCGGCAGCGCGACCTTCCGCATCCCCGCCGACTGGTCGGTGCGTGAGGCCGACGGCGGGCTCGACGTGCTGCGCGCGGACGGCGAGCGCCAGCTGCTCTACCGCGAGTCGCCCGACACGGGCGACGGCCGCTGCCTCAACGCCGAGGGCGTCGCCGTCGCGTGGCGCACCGCGATCCTCGACCGCCAGGACCTCGCGCTCGAGGGCGCTCCCGGCATCGCCTTCGGCGCGGCCGCGGTGCAGCTCGGGCAGCAGTGGGTCGTGAGCGTGGGCCTGCGGCCCGCGGCGGACGCGCAGTCGCCGCGCTGCCCCATCATCAACGCCTTCGACTCGCCCGCGGGCACGATCGGCTTCGGCTCCGAGGTCGTCGTCGACGGAGCGGGGGAAGCGGCCGCGTGGCAGGTCGCGTCGCTCGCCGACGGCGAGGCCTACGTCGGCGAGCAGGAGTTCGCGACGATCCGCGCCGTCCTCATGTCGCTCGAGCTCATCGCATAGCTCGGACGCAGGCTGCACCGGCCCAGAGCGAACACGCGAACCGGCGCTCGAGCCGCGGCATAGGCTGGGCGAATCGAGACTCAGAAGGGCGTCATGAGCTTCAAGAAGTTCCTGCGCGGGCCGATCCCATGGATCGTCGTCGCACTCCTCATCGTCGCTGTGGCGTTCAGCTTCTTCGTGACCCCACAGTTCCGACCCGTGCAGACGGACGTCGGCATGCAGATGATCGAGGACGGTCGCGTGCAGCAGGCGCGCATCGTCGACGGCGAGCAGCGCGTCGACCTCGTGCTCACCGAAGCCGACGAGGAGTTCGGCCAGCGCGTGCAGTTCTACTACGTCGAGCCGCGCGGCGAGGAGGTCGTGCAGGCCATCGACGCAGCCGACCCCGAGCAGGGCTTCATCGACGAGGTGCCGCAGGCGAACTGGCTCCTGTCGATGCTCGGCATCCTGCTGCCCGTGCTGCTGCTGGGCGCGCTGTTCTACTTCTTCATGACCCGCATGGCCGGCGGCAACCGCGGCGTCATGCAGTTCGGCAAGTCGAAGGCGCAGCTCATCACCAAGGACATGCCGCAGGTGAAGTTCTCGGATGTCGCGGGCGCCGACGAGGCGGTCGAGGAGCTCGGCGAGATCAAGGAGTTCCTGCAGGACCCGTCGAAGTTCCAGGCGGTCGGTGCGCGCATCCCCAAGGGCGTGCTGCTCTACGGCCCGCCCGGCACGGGCAAGACGCTCCTCGCGCGCGCGGTCGCCGGCGAGGCGGGCGTGCCGTTCTACTCGATCTCCGGCTCCGACTTCGTGGAGATGTTCGTGGGCGTGGGTGCGAGCCGCGTGCGCGACCTGTTCGAGCAGGCGAAGCAGAACGCGCCGGCGATCATCTTCGTCGACGAGATCGACGCCGTCGGGCGGCACCGCGGCGCGGGCCTCGGCGGCGGCCACGACGAGCGGGAGCAGACGCTCAACCAGCTGCTCGTCGAGATGGACGGCTTCGACGTCAAGACCAACGTCATCCTCATCGCCGCGACCAACCGCCCGGACATCCTCGACCCGGCCCTGCTGCGCCCCGGCCGCTTCGACCGGCAGATCGGCGTCGACGCCCCGGACATGAAGGGCCGCGAGACGATCCTCAAGGTGCACGCGAAGGGCAAGCCCATCGCCGAGGGCGTCGACCTCGCCGTGCTCGCCCGCAAGACGCCCGGCTTCACGGGCGCCGACCTCGCGAACGTGCTCAACGAGGCCGCGCTGCTCACGGCGCGTGCCAACGCGACGCAGATCACCGACGAGGCCCTCGACGAGGCCGTCGACCGCGTCATGGCGGGCCCGCAGCGCCGCACGCGCGTCATGAACGACAAGGAGCGGCTCATCACGGCGTACCACGAGGGCGGCCACGCGCTCGCGGCGGCGGCGATGCGCCACTCCGACCCGGTCACGAAGGTCACGATCCTGCCCCGCGGCAGGGCGCTCGGCTACACGATGGTGCTGCCGGTCAACGACAAGTACTCGGTCACGCGCAACGAGCTGCTCGACCAGCTGACGTACGCGATGGGCGGTCGCGTCGCCGAGGAGATCGTCTTCCACGACCCCACCACGGGCGCGGGCAACGACATCGAGAAGGCGACCGGCATCGCGCGCAAGATGGTCACCGAGTACGGGATGACGAGCGCCATCGGCGCCGTGAAGCTCGGCAGCGCGCAGGGCGAGCAGTTCTTCGGGCGCGACACGGGCTCGGCGCGCGACTACTCCGACTCCCTCTCGGAGGCCGTCGACCGCGAGATCCGCGCCCTCATCGAGCAGGCGCACACCGAGGCCTGGCAGGTGCTCAACACCAACCGCGACGTGCTCGACCGGCTCGCGGCCGAGCTGCTCGAGCAGGAGACCCTCGACCACCTCAAGCTCGAGGCGATCTTCCGCGACGTGCAGAAGCTGCCGGAGCGCCCGCAGTGGCTCTCGCACCCCGAGCGTCCCGTGAGCGACCGGCCGCCGATCGAGCTGCCCGTGTCGCAGCACGTCGACGAGGCGGTCGAGCCGGACGTCGAGAGCGAAGCCACGGCCTGATGGCGGTCGATCGCGAGCGCGTCGAGGCGGCCGTGCGCGAGCTGCTCGCGGCGATCGGCGACGACCCCGCGCGCGAGGGGCTGCGCGACACGCCCCGGCGCGTCGCGACCGCGTACGCCGAGTACTTCGCGGGCGTCGGCGCGGATCCGACCGAGCAGCTCGACACGCTCGGCCTCGAGGGCGAGACGGGCGAGCTCGTGCTGCTGCGCGACATCGAGTTCCGCTCGATGTGCGAGCACCACCTGCTGCCGTTCACGGGCGTCGCGCACGTCGCGTACCTCCCGGGCGAGCGCATCGTGGGCCTCGGCCGCATCCCCGCGGTCGTCGACGTCGTGGCCTCGCGCCCGCAGATCCAGGAGCGCCTGACCGACGAGATCGCCGACGCGCTCGAGGCGGGGCTCGAGCCGCGCGGCGTGCTCGTCGTCATCGAGGCGGCGCACGGCTGCGTCGCGGCGCGAGGAGCGCGCCAGGCGAACGCGACGGCGGTGACGGTCGCGAGCCGCGGCCAGCTCGCCGAGCCGATCGAGCGGGCCGAGATCATGGCGCTCATCGGGGAGCGGCGGTAGCGATGGCCGGCAGCAGCAGGGCGCCCATGCGCGCCGAGGTCTGGGGCATCCTCAACGTCACGCCCGACTCGTTCAGCGACGGCGGCCGCTTCGTCGACCCGGGCGCCGCCATCGCGCACGCGCGCCGGATGCGCGCCCAGGGCGCCGACGTCATCGACGTCGGCGGGGAGTCGACGAGGCCGGGCGCCGAGCCGCTCGATCCCGCAGAGGAGCAGCGGCGGATCCTGCCCGTCGTGACGGAGCTCGTGCGCGAGGGCATGCGCGTCTCCGTCGACACGATCCACGCGGCCACCGCGCGCGCCGCGATGGCAGCGGGCGCCGAGATCATCAACGACGTCACCGCCGGGCTGCACGACCCCGAGATGCTGCCCGCGGTCGCCGAGGGCGGCGCGCGGATCGTGCTCATGCACTCCCGCGGCATCGACGTGACGGCCGACACGCACTACGACGACGTCGTGGCGGAGGTGCTCGCGCACCTCGCGTCGCGCGTCGAGGCCGCGGTCGCGGCCGGCATCCCGCGGGAGCGCATCATCCTCGACCCGGGCTTCGGCTTCTCCAAGGGCGCGGAGGACAACTGGAGGCTCCTGGCCTCCACGTGGCGCTTCTGGCAGACGCGGCTGCCGGTGCTCGTCGGCACGAGCCGCAAGCGATTCCTCGGCGCGCTGCTGCCCGACGGCGCTCGCGTCGAGGAGCGCGACGCGGCGACCGCGGCGACCTCCGTGCTCGCGGTGCAGAAGGGCGCGGCGGCCGTGCGCGTGCACGACGTCGCCTCGACCGTCGCCGCCCTCCGCGCGCTCGATGCGATGGAGCGCGGCGAGCGCGACGGGCAGGGCTCGACGATCGCGGGGTGGCCGAGCGGCGAGCCGGGCGTCGCGCACGGCACGGCCGTCGCGACCGCGCAGGCGCCGCTCGACGAGGCCGCGCTCGCTGCCGACGCGGCCATCGGTGCCATGGTCGCCGCGCAGGCCGCTCGCTCGGCCGTCCACGGCCGCATCGAGCTGCGCGGCATCCGCGCGCGCGGGCACCACGGCGTGCTGCCACAGGAGCGACGGGACGGTCAGGAGTTCGTGATCGACGCGATGCTCGAGCTCGAGCTGACCGAAGCGGTCGCGAGCGACGACGTCGCCTCGACGGTGCACTACGGCGAGCTCGCCCAGGCGATCGTCGCGGCGGTCGAGCGCGACCCGGTCGATCTCATCGAGACGCTCGCCGACCGCATCGTCGACGTCTGCCTCCAGCACGAGCGGGTCGCGTTCGCGTCGGTCACCGTCCACAAGCCGTCGGCGCCGATCGGCGTCCCGTTCGCGGATGTCGCCGTGACGATCCATCGCGGCAGGTCGCAGTCGTGAGGCTCGCGCTCGAGCGGCGCGCCGTGCTCTCGCTCGGCGCCAACCTCGGCGACCGCCTCGCGACGATCGACGCAGCGGTGCGGGCGATCGACGCGATCGACGGCATCCGCGTGCTCGAGCGCTCGAGCGCGTGGGAGTCGCCGTCGTGGCACCCGGACGGCGAGGGACTCACGCCCGACTACGTCAACGTCGTCGCGATCGTCGCGACGACGATGGAGCCCCTCGACCTCCTCGACGCGCTGCACGCGGTCGAGGCGGCGCTCGGCCGCGTGCGCGAGGAGCGGTGGGGACCGCGCACCATCGACATCGACATCGTCGCGATGGGCCGCATCGCCCGCGCCGAGGACCGCCTCGTGCTGCCGCACCCGCGCGCGCACGAGCGGCAGTTCGTGCTGCAGCCGTGGCTCGAGCTCGAGCCCGACGCCGAGCTCCCCGGCTACGGGCCGATCGCCGAGCTCGCCGAGTACGCCGACGGCGACGCCTGGAGGCTCCCGTGAGGCGCACGAGCGCGGCGGTCGTCGTGCTGGCGGCGCTCGCCGCCGCCGTGGTCGCGTGGCTGCTCGAGATGCTGCTCGTCATGACCGGCAGGCCGGCGCTCGTGCCGCCCCTCACCCTCGGCCCCGCCCTCGCGCTGCTCGGCGCCGTGCTGCTCGTCGTCGCCTGGCCCGTGCGGCAGGCCGCGCGGGGGAAGCGCCGCATCGACTACCGGCACGCGACCGCCGTGCTCGGCTTCGCGAAGGCGTCGTCGGTCGCGGGAGCGCTGCTCGGCGGGGCGGCGCTCGGCGCGCTCGCCTTCTTCGCCACGCGCGTCGTCGTCGCGGGCGACGCGGTGCTCGCGCTCGCGATCGTCGCGGTCGGCGCGCTCCTGCAGCTCGCCGCGGGGCTCCTCGCCGAGCACTGGTGCGTGCTGCCGCCCGACGACGAGGACGACACGACCGCGACGGTCGGCAGCCCGGCCTGATCGCCGGGAGCCGTCGCGGCGCCTGCGGCGCCGCGCGCTCGGGCCTCAGCGCTCGGGCAGCGGCTCGAACGTCGTCATCGACTCCTCGTCGAACGCGGCGCGGAGCTGCTCCAGGCCATCCCAGTTGACGTAGACGACCGACTGCGAGCCCTCCATGCCGGTGCCGAGCGTGGGCATGGTGAACGTCGTGATGCTCGAGTTGTCGATGCCCGCCATCTGCGTCGCGAGCGACGCGACGGTGCCGAGGTCGAAGGTGTCGCTCGTGGCCACGTGCGGCGAGACGGTGGCGAAGATGTCGGCGACCCGGTTCGGGTTGGTGAGGTTCTCGCGCGTCATGAGCTGCGTCATCATGCCGCGCAGGAACGCGCGCTGGTTGTGGACGCGCTGGTAGTCGCCGTCGCTGAAGGGGTAGCGGGCCCGCACGTAGATGAGCGCCTCCTCGCCCTCGACGGTGATCTGGCCCTGCGGGTAGTCGTAGCCGTGGTACGAGAAGGCGATGTCGTTGTTGACGGTCACGCCGCCGAGCGCCTCCGTGAGGCCCTCGAAGCCGGCGAAGTCGATGATGGCGACGTGGTCGATGCGCTGGTCGATGAGGCCCTCGACGGTCTGCACCATGAGCGGCACGCCGCCGAACGCGAGCGCGGCGTTCACCTTGGCCTCGCCGTGGCCCGGGATCTCGACCCACGAGTCGCGCATGATCGACATGATCTGGACGGTCTCCCGGTCGGGCGGGATGTGCGCGACGAGGATCGTGTCGGCGCGGTCGCCGATGTCGGTCAGGAGCGACCCGTCCTCGGCGCGCGTGTCGGTCCCGAGCAGCAGCACGTTCACGGGCTGCGACGGGCCCTCGCCGGCCTCCGGGCGGAGCGACTCCTCGGGGAAGGCACTCTCGATCGTCTCGACCTGCTGCACCGAGGGGTTGATGCGGAGGAAGTACCACCCGATCGCCGCGAGCAGGGCCAGCACGACGATGCCGACGATGCTCACGGCCACCCACCGGCCGACGTGCTTGCGCTTCTTGGTCTCTGCCGTCACCGGGGCAGTATCGCAGAAGCCCGTGACGGACCTCGGCCGCACTAGCCTGGTGGCGGCCGCGTGCGGTCGGCGCACCGAGCCGGCGAGCGGTCGCACGTCCCGACGCAGCAGGAGGAACCGTGGCAGAGCGCATCGACGTGACCGGCGACTGGCAGCGCATCAGCATGCGCTACGCGAGCGTCGAGTCGATCGGCACCGTGCTGTGGTGGCTGATCGCCGGTGCCGGCGCGACCGTGCCCATCTGGCTCGCGAACGACGGCGACATGCCCTGGTGGGGCTGGCTGCCGGCAGCCGCCGCGCTCGTGCTCATGGTCACCGGCGTGCTGTTCGCGTTCCTGCGCACGCGCACGATCGGCTACCTCCAGCGCGAGGACGACCTGCTCGTGCGCCGAGGCATGCTCTTCCGCCGCTTCGTCGCGGTGCCCTACGGGCGCATGCAGATCGTCGACATCACGCAGGGGCCCATCGAGCGGATGTTCGGGCTCAAGACGCTGAAGTTCGTCACCGCGGCCGCCTCGAGCGCCATCACGATCCCGGGCATGCCCGGCGACACGGCCGAGCAGCTGCGCGACCGCCTGGTCGCGGTCTCCGAGTCGCGGCGGGCCGGCCTGTGACCGATCCTCGCCAGCCGCACGTGCCGCCGCCCTCCGGGCTCGAGCGGCAGGGGCAGCCGCCGCAGTGGGGCCAGCCGTGGCAGCCGCGGTCGTCGCCCGCGCCCGCCGGTGCTGCGCACGCGGGCCCGCCGCAGCCGCAGCCGCCGGCTCCCGGCGCCCCCCAGGACGCGCGCGCGAGGGCGGCGGAGCTCGTCGACGGCGAGTGGCACCGCCTGCACCCCGCGACCCCGCTGCTGCGCGGCGGCCTCGCGCTCATCATCTTCCTCGGCATCCTCGTGTCGACGTTCCGCGACCGCCTCATCGCCGTCTTCGTGCCGGACGAGCTCGGGGGCGACTGGGACGACGATCCCTTCGGCGACTTCATCGTCGAGCAGCTGCTGTGGGTCACGCTCGGCGTCATCGTGCTCGTGCTCGTGCTCATCGCGCTGTTCTGGATGGCGTGGCGCGTGCACCGGTTCCGCATCACGGGCGACGCGGTCGAGGTCGAGCAGGGCATCTTCGTCAAGAAGCACCGGCGCGCGCCGCTCGCGCGCATCCAGGGCATCAACATCCAGAAGCCGTGGTTCGCGCGGCTGCTCGGCGCGTGCAAGTTCGAGATCCAGCAGGCCGGCAGCGACTCCAACGTCGACCTCAACTACCTGCAGTCGTCGGTGGCGGATGCGCTGCGCTACGAGATCCTGAACCGCGCGTCCGGGCGCTCCTCGGCCGACGCCGAGCGCCTCGCCGCGCAGCGGCGCGCCACCGGAGCCGGCGGCGTCGTCGACGAGATCCTGCGCCCCGACGCCGAGATCTCGCACCTCGCGCCCGACTCGCTCGTGCGCATCCCCATCGGCCGCATCATCGCCTCCTCCCTGCTCGACGGCTGGCTCGTGTGGGCGGTGCTCTACACGCTCGGCACGCTCGTCGCGATCATCGTCTTCCAGCAGTTCTGGGCGATCTTCGCGCTGCTGCCGGGGGCGATCGCGTTCTTCGCCGCCGCGATGAAGGCGCTCGGCTCGAAGCTGCGCTACTCGATCGCGGCGACGCCGGACGGCATCCGGCTCGCGTACGGCCTCGCCTCGACCACGACCGAGATCCTGCCGCCGGGCCGCATCTTCGCGGTGCAGGTCAAGCAGCCGCTCCTGTGGCGGCCCTTCGGCTGGTGGCAGGTCACGTTCACGCGCGCCGGCAGGATGACCTCCGACGGCACGGGCCAGAGCGGGCAGAGCCAGCAGATGGCGAGCACGCTCCTGCCCGTCGGCGACCTGCGCGACGTGCGCACGGTCATCGGGCTCGTGCTGCCGGAGCTCGCGCACTCGCCGCTCGTCGACCAGGGCCTGTTCGGGCAGGCGCCGGACGCCTTCGTCGTCAGCCCGCCGCGCGCCCGCGCGTTCCGGTGGTTCTCGGTGCGGCGCAACGGCTTCCACGTGCACGACGCCGCCTTCGTGCTGCGGCACGGCCGCATCTGGCGCTCGATGCACCTCGTGCCGCAGGCGCGCGTGCAGTCGGTCGCGCTGCAGCAGGGCCCCGTCTACGGCATGGCGCGGCTCGCCCGCGTGCAGTTCCACGTGCCCGGCTCGGTGCTCTCGCCGAGCATCGGCGCGCTCGACCAGCAGGACGCCGCGACGCTCTTCGAGCACGCGACGCGCGCCATCAAGGCGGCGATCGACCGCGATGGCTCCGAGTCGTGGGCGGCGTCGCTCTCGCGGCACGCGGTGCTCGCGACCGCGCCGGCGGTGCAGGACGGGCTCATGGCGACCCCGCCGCCCGTGCTGCCGGGCGCGCTCGCGCACGGGCAGGCGCCGCGCCCGGGTCAGCAGGCGTGGCAGCCCTACCCGGGTCAGCCGGCGCATCCGGGTCTGCCGCCGCACCTGGGTCAGCCGCCGCGCGAGGGCCAGCCGCCGCAAGCGCCCCCGAGCTGGCAGCCGCCGCGCGCGTCACAGCCATCGCCTCCGTGGCAGCCGGCGCAGCAGCACCAGCCGCCGCACGCGGCACCGCAGCGGTGGGCGCCCCCGTCGCCCGAGCAGCGGCCGCCGCACGCCCCGACGCCGCAGCCGTGGGCGCCGCCGGCGCCCGCGCAGCAGCAGCCGCCGCCCCCGCCCCCGCAGGAGGCGCACCGCTCGCAGGAGGAGCAGCGCTCGCGGCCGCACGGCCAAGCAGCGTCCGCGCCCGACTCGCCGCAGCCCGGCGCGCAGCCGCCCTCGTTCGGGCAGCGCCCGCGCGAGGAGCAGTGAAGCCGGGCAGGCTCGGCGTCGGCATCATCGGCGCCGGGCGCGTCGGGCCGGTGCTCGGGGCGGCGCTCGCGGGCGCCGGGCACGCGATCATCGGCATCGACGCGACGGGCGACGACGCGGTCGAGCGGGCCCAGGCGGTGCTCCCGGGCGTGCCGATCCTCGACGCTCCCGCGATCGTCGAGCGCAGCGAGCTCGTGCTGCTCGCCGTGCCGACCGAGGCGCTCCCCGACCTCGTCGCGGGCCTCGCCGCGACGGGGGCATGGCAGCCGGGCCAGCTCGTCGTGCACACGGCGGCCGAGCACGGCATCGAGGTGCTGCGCCCCGCGCTCGAGCGCGGCGCGATCCCCCTCGCGCTGCATCCCGCGATGACGTTCACGGGCACCTCGCTCGACCTGGGC
>JAPSIA010000047.1 GCA_031179215.1 Agrococcus sp. | reverse complement strand
CGCGGGCGGGGTCGACGAGTCCGACCTCTCCTACCTCGACTTCGACGCCTTCACGGGCGGGGAGTTCGGCGAGGAGCCCGGGCAGTACGTCTGATCCCGAGCGCTCACGAGCGTGAGCGCTGACACGCCGGAGGGCCGCACCAGCAGGTGCGGCCCTTCGTCGTCCCGCGCGATCCGCACGCTCCCGGAGCGGCGCGGGGCTGCCGCGCCTTCGCGTGCCTAGAATCAGCCCACGCGGCACCGTGCCGCCTCTGGAGGTTTGACGATGAGCGACGAGCAGCCCACCTCGTGGCGCGAGCGGTTCTTCGGCAGCGCGCCCGCCGAGCCGCGCGACCGAGCGAACGACGAGCACGCCGTCGACCAGCGGCCGGCGCACGACGCTGCCGACGGAGCGTCGTCCGACGCCGACGACGCCGCGCAGGCCGTCGGCGAGCACGACGGGCACCAGCCGCTCGTCGAGCACCAGCCCTCCGAGACCGGTTCCGACGACGCCGACACCGCCGTGCTCGACGCGCAGGACGCGAGCGCCGATCGCGCGGGCTCTCGCCGCGGCGAGCAGGAGCGCGTCGGCGATGACCGGGCCGACACCCCGATCGAGCCGACCGTCATCGCGCCCTCGCGGCTGCGCGGTCCGTCGCACTCCGCTGCCCACCCCGACGACACCGCTCGCGCCACGGCCGACGAGGCGCACGGCGACGCCGCCGACAGCTCGCTCGAGCGCCCGCTCGACGAGCCCGTCACGAGCCACGAGCGGGACGCCGCGCCGCCGGAGCTCGTCGAGCCGCGCCGCCCCTCCTTCGGGCTGCGCCGCCGCTCGGACGACGCGGGCGCGAGCGCCGACCGCGATGCCGACGACGCGGATGCGGGCGCCGGATCGGCTGCAGCGCTCGCTGGCGCCGGCGCCGCCGCGGGGCACGACCGCGACCGCGAGTTCGTCGAGCCCGAGCCGACGCAGGCGATCGATCAGCAGCGCTCCGACGACGAGGCGACGCGCCCGATCGAGGCGCAGCGCGACGAGGCCGCCGAGACCCGCGTGCTCGACGCGCAGCCCGAGGCCGAGCAGCGCACGGAGCGGTTCGGCATCATCCGCGACGAGGTGCCCGCCTCCTCGATCGCGGTCGACGACGAGGCCGCGCGCGCGGCCGCTCGCGGCGGCACGCCGATCATGCTCGTCGAGGAGCCGCTGCCGCCGCGCCGCAAGGGCGCTCGAGCGGTCGGCTCGGCCGTCGCGCTCCTGGCCGCGCTCATCTTCGCGATCCTGTTCGCCGCGGCGTTCTTCGCCGTCGGCTACCTCTTCGACCGCGCGTTCGACCCGATGCAGACCCTCCAGTCGGTGTGGCTGCGCCCGTCGTACCTGCTGCCCGTCATCGTCTTCTTCCTCGCCTACTGGATCATCACGCTCATCGTGAACCGGGCCGGCTGGTGGGCCCACGTGCTCGGCGCCTTCCTCGTGGCGCTGCTCGTCTACGCGGCGCACATCGCGGGCGCGTTCATGGAGCAGCAGGGCGGCTGGGCCGGCTTCACCGCGGTGCCCGGCATCGACGCGCAGTCGCTCGCGCAGCTGCTGCTCGCGCCCCTGTCGGTGCTCGCGTTCGTCATCGCGCGCGAGGTGCCGGTGTGGGTCGGCGGCATCGTCGCGCGTCGCGGCCGCAAGGCGCGCGAGTGGAACCGGCAGGCGCTCGAGGACTTCAACGCCGAGCACGCGGAGCGGCTCGCGACCTACGAGCGCGCCAGGGGCTGAGCGGGGCCCGATCGCCGGGCCCGAGCGCGTCCGCCCGGTCGAGCGCGCTCGGGGCCGGCCGGGGCTCGCACCCTCGCGCGGGGCTTTCCGTTCGCGCAGATCTGGCATGATGTCCCCGGCCGTCCGCGCGGCCACCGCCCTGCCTGCGCGCGGACCGGTCGAGAGGGGGAACCGCAGTGCTTCGATGGGTCACGCGCCATCGCAAGTCGACGGTGGCTGGCGCGCTCGTCACCGCCGTCTCCGTCGCCCTCGGCATCCTCGCCTTCACGTACGACGGATTCACGACGACTGACGTCGAGCTCAACGACGGCGGCGTCTGGGTCACGAAGCAGGACACCCAGCAGCTCGGCCGCATCAACATCCAGGCGGAGGAGCTCGACGCCGGCCTGACCTCTCCGACGGCCAACTTCGACGTGCTGCAGGACGGCGACGACGTGCTGCTGCACAATCGCGAGGCCTCCGCCGCGATCGTCGTCGACGCCGTGCAGGTCATCACGGGCACCAACGTGCCGCTGCCGCCGCAGGGCGAGATCGCGCTCGGCGGCGGCATCGTCGCGATCCTCGATCCCGCCGACGGCATGCTGTGGGCGATGCCGTTCCGCGACGTGGCGTCCTTCTCCGTCGAGAGCGCCGAGCCGATCGCCGAGCTCGGCGAGGGCGCGGCGGTCGAGGTCGGCCGCGACGGCACCGTCCACGCGGTCTCCCCTCGCGACGGGCAGCAGCTGACGATGCCGCTGCTCGAGGAGGGCGGCTTCGCCGAGCCGGTCGTGCGCGACCGCGGCGAGATCGCCGGCATGCGGGAACCGCTCGTGAGCGTCGTGGGCAGCCAAGCGGTCGTGCTCGACCCGGCGACGTCGACGCTGCTGCTGCCGGGCGGTGCCGTCCCCGCGCCCGAGGGCGCCGCGGTGCAGCTCGTCGGCGACGCGTCCGACCACGTGATCCTCACGACCCCGACGCAGCTCATCCGCCAGCCGCTCAGCGGCGGCGAGGCGGAGGTCGTCGAGCGCCAGGGCGGCGGCGATGCCGTGCGACCGGTGCAGCTCGCCGGCTGCGTGTACGCCGTGTGGCCCGGCAGCGCCCAGTTCCTGCGCGAGTGCGAGGGCCAGGCGCCGTTCGAGGCGCTCGTGCCCGAGATGGACGGCTCGGGCGCGACGTTCCGCATCAACCGCGACGCCGTCGTGCTCAACCAGTACGTCGAGGGCTCGTCGTGGCTCCTCTCCGACACGCTCGTGCTCGTCGACAACTGGGACGACCTGCTCCCCGAGGAGTCGGATGAGACGAGCGAGGAGGACGACTCCGAGTCGACCGAGGACCTCCTGACGAACCAGCCCCCGCCCATCAACGAGGAGAACACCGAGCCGGACGCGAACGACGACCGCTTCGGCGCGCGCGCGGGCCGCTCGACGATCCTGCCCGTGCTGTGGAACGACAGCGACGCCGACGGCGACGTGCTCACGGCGCGCGTCGTGGGCGACTTGCCCCAGGGTGCCCAGGTCGCGCCGGTCGCGAACGACTCGCAGCTGCAGCTGCAGCTGCCGGAGCAGTTCACGGGCGGCTTCACGTTCAACTACGAGATCGCCGACGGCAGAGGCGGCACCGCGACAGCCGGCGTGCAGGTGCAGGTGCGCGGCGAGGGCGAGAACTCCGCTCCTGAGCAGCTGCGCGCGCAGGCGTTCGCGGTCGAGCAGGGCGGCGAGTACGAGTACCAGGTGCTCGCCGACTGGATCGATCCCGACGGCGACGACATGTACCTCACGGGCGCCACGACCGACTCGGGCGACACGATCCAGACGGACCCGTCCGGCCGCATGATCTACACCGCCACCGGCGACGTGGGGCCGCAGACGGTCTCGGTTACCGTGTCGGACGGCCTCGCGCAGGCGACGGCCGAGATCGAGGTCGACGTGCGCGAGCGGGGCGACGCGCCGCCGCTCGCCAACGCCGACTTCGTGAGCACGATCGAGGGGCGCGAGGCGACGATCCGGCCGCTCCTGAACGACTTCTCGCCCTCCGGTCGGCCCTTGCGCCTCGCCTCCGTCGAGCCCGCCGAGGGCATGGAGGTGGAGTGGGATGCGTCCACGGGGACCGTGCGCATCGGCGAGGCGCCGGTCAACACGTACTACCTGACGTACATGATCGCCGACGGCCCGCACTCGAGCCAGGGGCGCATCCGTGTCGACGTGCGCGCGCCCGACGACGAGGCGCGCCCCGTCGCCGTGCGCGACACCGCGCTGCTGCCGCAGCAGGGCACCGCGCTCGTCGACCTGCTCGCCAACGACGTCGATCCCGCGGGCGGCGTGCTCGTCGTGCAGCAGGTGACGATCGAGAACGCCGCACCGATCACGGTCGAGCTGCGCGACCGCCGCATCGTGAGCATCCGCGACAACGGCCTCGACGAGCCGTTCCAGTTCACGTACACGGTCTCGAACGGCCGCTACAGCGAGACGGGCACGATCGAGGTCATCCCGGTCGCGCCGCCCGCGCAGCCGCGCCCGCCGAAGGCCGTCGACGATGCCGCGACCGTGCGTGCCGGCGACTACGCGACGATCGACGTGCTGGGCAACGACTTCTCGCCCGACGGCACCCCGTTCGAGCTCGTCGATCGGGTCGTCGACACGAGCTTCGCCGACGCCTCGGAGGGCGTCGCCTTCGTCTCCGAGGGCAAGCTGCGCGTGCACGCGCTCGTCGACGCCCCCACGCGCGCCACCGTGACCTACGAGATCACCGACGAGCAAGGCAACCGCGACTCCGCGACCGTCGCGCTCACGATCGTGCCGCGCGACGAGGAGCAGAACGCGCCGCCCGCGCCCGAGACGGTCACCTCCCGCGTGCTCGCGGGCGCGAGCGTGCGCATCCCGATCCCGCTCGACGGCATCGACCCCGACGGCGACGGCGTCGAGCTCGTCGGCTACGACACCGGCCCCGAGGGCGGGCGCGTGCTGCCGGAGGTCGGGCCCGACTACTTCGACTTCGAGGCCTTCCCCGAGAGCGCGGGCACGGTCGAGTTCACCTACCGCGTGCGCGACCGCTGGGGCGCGGAGGCGACGGCGACGGCGATCATCGGCATCGCCCAAGCGGCCGAGGTCAACCAGACGCCCTTCGCCGAGACCGACATCGTGACCGTGCGGCCCGACCGCCAGGTGGCGATCGCCGTGCTCGAGAACGACTCCGACCCCGATCAGGACGCGCTCACGCTCAACAGCGACGGGCTCGAGCTCGCGCCCGAGCTCGAGGGCGCAGCGGTCAACCCCGAGCGCGCGACGGTCGACCTGCGCTCGCCCGCCGCGCCCGGCACCTACCAGTTCACGTACTCGGTGACGGATGCGCGCGGCGCGTCGACGACCGGCTCGGTGATGCTCACGGTGGCCGAGGACGCCCCGCTCCTGCCGCCCATCGCCCGAGACGACCCGCTGCCGCGCGACGGCGTCGAGCTCGACGTGCCGCTCGACGTGCCCGTGCTCGAGAACGACCTCGACCCCGACGGCGACCCGAGCGACCTCGAGGTGTCGATCGTCACGGGCCCCGGCACCGCCGTCGGCGCCGCCGTGCAGGTCGTGCCGAGCGAGGCGTTCCAGGTCGTCACGTACCGCGTGACCGATCTCGACGGGCTCGTCTCCGAGGCCTTCGTCGCCGTGCCGCCCGTGCGCGACCAGGCGCCGCTCCTCACGCGCACGGAGCCGATCCAGATCCCGTCGGGCGAGCTGCGGGAGCTGCCGCTGCGCGACTGGGTGCGCACCTCGAACGGCAACCCCCCGCGCATCACCTCGGGCGAGCGCGTCACGGCCGTCAACGACGACGAGACGGGCCTGATCAAGGACGTCCACACGCTCCAGTTCCGCGCACCCGCCGGCTACGTCGGTCCCGCCTCGGTCACCTTCGAGGTCACCGACGGCACGGGGCCCGAGGACGGCAACACGGCGATGCTCACGATCCCGATCGACGTGACGCCCTCGAGCGCGGTGCCGCCGGTGTTCGACGGCGCCGTCATCCGCCCGGAGGCGGGCGAGGATGCCGCGACCTTCGACCTGCGCAACGCCACGCGCGACCCCGATCCCGGAGACCTCGAGGCGATGCGGTTCGAGCGCCGCGGCGGCTCGATGGGCGGCGTCGAGGTGGCACTGCAGGGCTCGGTCTTCTCGGCGACCGCCGCCCCCAACACGCCCCCGGGCACGACGGGCTCGTTCCAGATCGTCGCGATCGACCCGAACGGCAACGAGGCGCCCGGCACCGTCGTCGTCGAGGTCGTGCCGACCAACCGGCCTCCCGCGATGGCACGCCCCGACAGCGGCGAGGCGACGCAGGGCGTCGCCGTCACGACCGACGTGGTCGCGAACGACTTCAACCCGTTCCAGAACGACGGCCTGCCGCTGCGCGTGATCGACGCGCAGGTGGTCGCCGGCGAGGGGGTGCCGTCGTTCACCGAGCGCGAGGTCACGGTCACGCCCGGGCAGGAGTTCTCGGGCGTGCTGACGGTGCGCTACACCGTCGAGGACGCGACCGAGCTCGCGCAGCGGCACGTCACCGGCACGCTCACGCTCAACGTCAAGGGCAGACCGGATGCGCCGCCGCGGCCCAACGTCGACGCGGTCGGCGACTCGCAGGTGACGCTCACGTGGGCCCCGCCGGCCTCGAACGGCGCGCCCATCACGGGCTACGTCGTGCGCTCGAGCGACGGCTCGGTCTCGCAGGAGTGCCAGGCGACGACGTGCGTCATCGAGGGCCTGACCAACAACGTCACCTACCGGTTCCAGGTGGTCGCGAAGAACGAGGTCGGAGAATCCGACCCCTCGGCCGCGTCTCGAGAGGCGCGCCCCGACGTGCGGCCCGAGCAGCCGGCGCCGCCGAGCGTCGAACGAGGTGACACGCAGCTGACGCTTGCTTGGACAGAGCCGGTGAACAACGGCTCGCCCATCCAGCACTACGTCGTCGAGATCTCGCCGCCCGCCCCCAACGGCGCGGTGCAGCAGCAGGTGCAGGGCCTCAACTACACCTGGGCGGGGCTCGCGAACGGCACGTCGTACTCGTTCCGCATCCAAGCCGTCAACCTCGCTGTCGAGCCGAGCGACTTCTCTGCCTACTCGCGGGAGGTCATCCCCGCCGGCCCCCCGACGCAGGTGCAGGGCGTCAGTGCCACGCCCGATCGCTCTATCCCGGGCGAAGTGCAGATGCACGTCACCTGGCAGCCTTCGCAACCGAATGGCGCCGCGATCGAGTACTACACCGTCACGCCGTCAGCCGGGGGGCGGCCCCAGCAAGTGAACGACACGAGTGCGAACTTCGCGTTCGACACGTCCGGCGAGAACGTCACGTTCACCGTCACCGCCACGAACGATGCTGGTACGAGCCAGCCCTCTGCCGCGTCTGCGCCGGTCCGCGTTTTCACTCGACCGGACGCTCCTTCTAACGTGCAAGCGACGGACGGGGATGGAAACTCCGCGGTGACATTCCGGCCGGGGAGTACCAACGGCGCTCGCGAGACTGCCGTGCGGTACCAAGTGAGCATCAACGGGGGCGGTTGGCGCGAGATCGCTCGGGGCGGCGGCACCGTCGGGCCCCTCGACAACAACGGTGGGCCGTACACATTCGTCGTCCGCGCGGTATCGGAAGTCGACGGGACGAACTACCCGAGCGACGACTCGGCACCCTCCAACGCGGCGCGGCCGTTCGGTGCGATCGGCGAACCGACCGCGGAAGTCGCAAGCACAGACCAGCGCCAGATCACGTTCAGGTGGAGCTCGCCGCGTGCGAACGGACGGCCCCTCACCACGGAGATCCGCATCGACGGCGGCGCATGGCGCACGGTGCCGGCCAACAGCTCCGAGACGGTGCGCGGCGAGCCGAGCTCGAACCACTCGATCGACGTGCGCGTGACGTCGGCGGCATTCGACGCGAAGAGCAACCCGCTGCCGGGCCACGGCACTCAGCGTACGAGCGCGAGCGCGAGCGGTCGCATTCCCGACCCGCCGCCCCCGCCGTCCATCTGGCTGCAACGTGGGCCCCAATACGGCACGGTCAGTTCGTGTTCAGACGGCGCGGGCTCGGGCTGCTATTTCTATGAGCTGCACTGGCGGAATCTCACGCCCGGCTCGTACAGCTATCAGTGCTTCAACACCGGTTCAGGCAACGGACCTGGTAATCCGTTCAATCGTCCCAACCCGGGGACGGTGCACATCGGATCGCCCAACGGCAGCACGATCTCCGGAAACAATCCCACTGGCAACCTTTGCTTCTCTAGTTACCGCGGCCAGGCGTGGATGGAGATTTGGGGCGGCCCTGACAACATCGGCCGAATCGCTACCCCCCGGGTGAACTGGCCGTGACACGACACACATCGCGCAGGAGGCACCTATGAGCACCATGACCCGAGAGCAAGCCGCATGGTTCGCCGAGACCTTCACCCGGCTCGTCGACAACGTCGGCACCGTCGTCCTCGGCAAGGAGGACGTCATCCGGCTCGCGTTCACCGCGATGCTCTCCGAGGGCCACCTGCTGCTCGAGGACGCGCCGGGCACGGGCAAGACGCAGCTCGCGAAGTCGATGGCCGCGACGGTGCAGGGCACCGACCACCGCATCCAGTTCACGCCCGACCTGCTGCCCTCCGACGTGACCGGGGTGACCGTGTACGACCAGAAGTCGCAGACGTTCGAGTTCCACAAGGGCCCGATCTTCGCCTCGATCGTGCTCGCCGACGAGATCAACCGCGCGAGCCCCAAGACGCAGTCGGCGCTCCTCGAGGTGATGGAGGAGGGCCGCGTGACGGTCGACGGCACGCCCTACGAGGTGGGCCGCCCGTTCATGGTCATCGCGACGCAGAACCCCATCGAGCAGGCAGGCACCTACCGCCTGCCGGAGGCGCAGCTCGACCGCTTCATCATGAAGACGTCGATCGGGTACCCCGGCCGCGAGCACACGGTGCGGATCCTCGCCGGCGCCTCGATCCGGAACGCCTCCGCGGGCGTGCAGCCCGTGATCACGACAGGCGCGATCGCCGAGATGATCGACCTCGCCGCGACCGTGCACGTCGACGAGGCCGTGCTCGACTACGTCGCGCAGCTCGCGGAGCACACGCGCGAGTCGAAGGACACGCGCCTGGGCGTCTCGGTGCGCGGCGCGATGGCGCTCATGCGCGCCGTCAAGGTCTGGGCTGCCTCGAAGGGCCGCGCGTTCGCGCTGCCGGACGACGTGAAGGAGCTCGCGCAGGCCGTGTGGGCGCACCGCATCGTCCTCGACCCCGAGGCGGAGTTCTCGGGCGTGACGGGCGACCGCATCATCGACCGCGCGATCGCCGACGTCTCCGCGCCGCAGGACCGGCAGAACGCTGCATGACGACGGCGCCCGAGCGGGCGACGTCGACCCCCGCCCCTGACACCGACTCCGGCACGCGCGCCGTCTCCTCGACGACCGCGGGCGGGACCTCCGACTCCACGCGGCTGCGGCGCACGGTGCAGCGCGAGCGCACGCCGCTCCAGCGCGCCCTCGACACCGTCGTGGGCGACGAGTCGGTCGTGCACGCGTGGTGGTCCGACGCGCGCGGCTGGCTGCGGCGCGTCGTGCTGCCCGTGCTCGAGCCGGTCACGGGCTTCGGCTGGGCGGTGCTCGTCGGCACGGTCGCCATGCTCATCGCCGGAGTCGCGCTCGGGTGGAAGGAGCTCATCGTCATGGGCCTCGTCGGCGCGCTGCTGCTCGCCGCCGGCATCGCCTTCATCGTCGGGCGCAACCGCTACCGCATCGAGCTCGACCTCGCGTACACGCGCGTCGTCGTGGGGGAGCGCGCGCTCGGGCGCATCGAGATCCACGCCGCGTCGCAGAAGCCGCTGCTGCCGGCGACGATCGAGGTGCCCGTCGGGAAGGCGCTCGCCTCCTTCCACCTGCCGCGCATGAAGCCGGGCGACGTGCACGAGGACGTCTTCGCGATCCCGACGAGCCGCCGCACGATCCTGCAGGTCGGGCCCGTGCGCTCCGTGCGCGGCGACCCCGTGGGGCTCCTGAGCCGGCACGTGAAGTGGACGGACCCCGTCGACCTCTACGTGCACCCCAAGACGGTGCAGCTCGACGAGACGGCGCCCGGCCTCATCCGCGACCTCGAGGGCATCACGACCCGCGACCTCACGAGCAGCGACATCGCCTTCCACGCGCTGCGCGACTACGTCGCGGGCGACGACCGCCGCTACATCCACTGGAAGTCGACGGCGCGCACCGGCACGCTCATGGTGCGGCAGTTCGAGCAGACGAGGCGCAGCGTGCTCGCCCTCGGCCTCTCGACCTCGCCGGACGACTACGCCGACCCGGCCGAGTTCGAGACGGCCATCTCGATCCTCGGCTCGCTCGGCCTGCAGGCGGTGCGCGACGAGACGGATGTCGTCGTCCAGACCTCGAAGCAGACGCTCCCCGCGACGACCGGCAAGCGACTGCTCGACGCGCTCTCGGGCGTGGAGTGGTCGCCGCGCCACGACCGCTTCCTCGACCTCGCCGCGACCATCGCGCAGCAGCACGCGGGCGCATCCGTCATCATGCTGCACGCGGGCGCGACGGTCGACGCCGCGCTCGTGCGCCGCGCGCGCACGCTCCTGCCCCCGCAGGCGCGCGTCATCGCCTTCACCGTCGTGAAGGACGCGAAGCCGAGGCTGCAGCCGACCGGCGACGTCGCGCTCGCGACCCTCGGCAGCGTGAGCGACCTGCCGCGCGTGATGCGAGGGGTGGCCCTGCAGTGACCGACGCTCCCATGCTCCCGCGCCGGCCGATGCTCGCGCTCATCGACTGCGCCGCCGTCTTCGTCGTGTGCCTCGCGGCGACCCTCTCCTTCGGCCCCGTCTTCGGCGGCGTCGCCTACCTCGTCGCGGGGCTCGGCGGCACCCTGCTCGGCATCGGCGTCGGCGTCGCGACGTCGCTGCGCCCGCTGCGCGGCTGGCTGCTCACCGCGGCGGGCGTCGTGCTGGCGCTCGTGCTGCTCGGGCCCGCGCTCGCCGTCCCGCGGAAGACGATCGGCGGGGTCATCCCCACGCTCGAGGCGTGGCAGGAGCTCCTGCTCGGCGTCGTCTTCTCGTGGAAGGGCCTGCTGACGGCCGAGCCGCCCGCGGAGGGCTTCCCGAGCCTGCTCGTCGTGCCGTTCCTGACGCTCCTCGTGTGCGCGACGCTCGCGACGGTGCTCGCGCTGCGCCTCGAGCGCGGAGCGCCCTTCGCGATGCTCCCTGGCGTCGTCGCGCTGCTCGTCGGCATCCTCTTCGGCACGAAGATCGCCTTCTGGCCCGCCGTGCTCGGCGTCGTCGTCGCCGGCGCGATCGTCTCGTGGTGCGCGTGGCGCCGCGCCTCGTGGCGCTCGGGGCTCAACGACGAGGTCGAGGTCACGAACGACTCTCGCTTCCGCGGCCGCGCCCGCAGGCAGCGCACGCGGGGAGCGATCGGCATGATCGCGGCCGCGCTGCTCGTGGCCGGTCTCATCAGCATCCCCGTGCAGCCCGCGAGCCGCGCGGTGCTGCGCGACACCGTCGAGCCGCCCATCGAGCTCGCCGAGTACCCGAGCCCGCTCGCCGGCTACCGCAACTGGCACAAGAACTTCGAGGACGCGACGCTCATGACGGTGAGCGGCATGCCGGAGGGCTCGCGGCTGCGGCTCGCGACCTTCGACTACTACGACGGCACGGTGTACGCCGTGGCCGGCTCGCAGCAGAGCTCGGGCTCTGGCTCGTTCGCGCGCATCGGCGACGAGGTGCTCGTGCAGCAGTCGGGCGCGCCGGCGACCGTGCGCGTCGAGATCGAGGACTACTCCGGGATCTGGGTGCCGGAGGTGGGCTACCTGCAGTCGCTGCGCTTCGAGGGGCCGCGGGACGCGGCGCTCCAGAGCTCGCTGCACTACAACGGCCAGACGGGCACCGCGATCGCCCTCGAGGGGCTCGGCGCCGGCGACGCCTACGAGCTGCAGGCCATCGTGCCGGCGCAGCCCGACCACGAGGCGCTCGAGAGCGCGACCGTGACCGACATCCAGCTGCCGGAGCCCGCGGTCGTGCCCGACCTGCTGCAGGCCTGGGTCGCGACGTGGGGCAACGAGGGCCAGGACCAGCTCGAGAACATCCTCAACATGCAGCGGCTGATGCAGAACGGCGCCTTCAGCCATGGCCTCGAGGACGACACGATCCCCTCGCTCGCCGGGCACGGCGCATCCCGCATGCAGGCGATGTTCGAGCGCGACGTGCTCGTCGGCGACGACGAGCAGTACGCGGTCGCCTTCGCGCTCGCCCTCCATCGCATCAACGTGCCGGCGCGCGTCGTCATGGGCCTCTACCCCGACGACGGCTTCAGCGGCTCGAGCGAGCCGGTCGCGCTCACGGGCGGCGACATGCACGCCTGGGTCGAGGTGCCGTTCGAGGGCCACGGCTGGGTGCGCTTCGACCCGACGCCGCCCCAGGACAACGACGACATCCAGCCCGAGCCCGAGCCCGAGCCCGACCCCAAGCCCCAGGTGCTGCAGCCGCCGCAGCCGCCGGAGGAGCCCGCCGACATGGCGCCCGACACCGTCGCCGACGAGGGCCAGGAGGACGAGGACGAGGAGCCCGAGGACCAGGCGTGGATGCTGTGGGCCTGGATCGCGGGATCGGTGCTGCTGCTCCTGCTGCTGCTGGCGCTGCCGTTCATCGTCGTCGGCGCGCTCAAGCTCGCCCGCCGCAAGCGGCGCTACCGAGCCGAGCGCGAGAGCGATCGCCTCTCGGGCGGCTGGCACGAGGTCGTCGATCACGCCGTCGACCTCGGCCTGCCCGTGCCGGCGGGCGTCACCCGCCGCGAGGTCGCTGGCATCGTGGAGGATCGCTACCCTCGATCGAGAGCGACCGAGATCGGCGCGTTCGTCGATGCGGGGGTCTTCGGCCCCGGCGAGCCCGCCAAGGAGGATGTCGACGCGTTCTGGCTCGACGTCGAGCGGAGCGTGCGTGGGATGCGCGCGGAGGCGAAGCCGATGCAGCGACTCAAGGAGCGGCTCTCGCTCAAGTCGTTCGCGAGGCGGAGGAAGGAGCGGAGGCGCCGATGATCTGGGAGATCGAGGAGGGCCGCAAGGTCATCGAGGGCCTCGACGAGGACGGCAGGCCCGATCCCGCCTACGCCGCAGCGCTGGGCCTCAGGCCCGCGCCGCTCGGGCGGCGCGCGCTCGCCTCGCTCATCGAGTTCGCGATCTACGCCTTCCTCCAGCTGCCGTACTGGATCGTGGCGCTGCCGACCCTGCTCAAGGTCGCGACCGGTGCGATCGCCCCGGCCGGCCTCGCGAGCCATCCCGACCTCGTCTGGATCATCGTGTCGACCGCCGCCTCCGGCGTGCTGACGATCGCCTTCCTCGTCGTGCAGCTCGTGCTGCACGGCCGCAAGGGCGTCACGCTCGGCAAGGCCATCACGGGCATCCGCTCGGTCAACGTCGCGACGCTCGAGCGGCCGAGGTTCGGCAAGGCGTTCCTGCGCGGGCTCGTGCTCGCGCTCAGCTTCCTCGTGCCGCTCATCGGCCCGCTCCTGTTCCTGATCTCGCCGCTGTTCGACGGCGAGAAGCGCGGTCGCGGGTGGCTCGACAAGGTCGGCGGCACGTGGTTCGTCGACGTCAAGCACGGGCTCGACCCGTACCACGAGAAGCGGATGCGCATCGCGCGGAAGACGGTCAGGGCAGAGCCGGAGGCCGCGAAGTCGGAGCTGCCCTCGCTCGCGACGCCCGCCGATCGGGTGGCGCACGCCTACCGGCCCGGCGCCCGCACGAGCTCCGGCGTCGTGGGAGCGGCGCGGCCGCAGCGCCCGGGGGAGCAGCAGGTCGGGCTCGCGAGCCAGCCGGTCGCGGAGCCCGCGCCCTCGCACACGGTGCCCGGCATGCCCGTCGGCGGTGCTCGACTCGGCGGCTACCGCCCGGGAGAGCTGAGCGGGCGCCCTCGGTCGACGGAGCCCGAGGGCGGCAGCTCGAGCCACTCGGCGCCGTCGATCAGCGGCATCGTCGACAGCGTGCCCGGTCGCGCACCCGCCTCCGGGTGGCAGCCGCCACCCGCGGCAGCCGCTCCGCCCGCCGCGCCTGCGACGCTCCGACCGCAGCGCGCGCCCGCGCAACCCGCGCAGAGCGCGATCAGCGACGAGACGATCATCGAGCCCGACCTCGAGCTGCGCGAGGCCGCTCGGGTCGCCGCGCTCGACGCCCATGACGGCGACGAGGTCGACGACCGCACCGTGCGCCGGGTCGAGGTGCTGCAGGAGGACGACCTCGACGTGACCCGCGCGCGGGCGAGCGCGCGGCCGACCGTGGCGACCCTCGCGTTCGACACCGGCGAGCGCTTCGCGATCACGGGCGCCGCGCTCATCGGCCGCAACCCCGCGCCGGCCGCGGGCGAGGTCGTCGAGCACCTGCTGCCGATCGCCGACGACACGCGCTCCATCTCGAAGACGCACCTGCTCATCACCGCCTCGCCGCTCGCTGCGGTCGACCGCGCGTCGACGAACGGCTCGAGCGTCGTGCGCGCCGGCGCCGAGCACGCGCTCGCGCCCGGTGCGCCGTTCGCGCTCGCCGTCGGCGACACCGTCCGGTTCGGCGACCGCTCGGTCGTCATCGAGTCCGGCGACGCCGCCCAGGCGGCCCCGGCGCGGGGAGCGGCCTCGTGAGCGCCGTCGGCGAGTACCGCTTCAGCCACCCCTCGATCTCGCTGCGGTGGGCCGGCACGACGCACCCCGGCATGCGCCGCACCGTCAACGAGGACTCCGTCTTCGCCTCGTTCCCCGTCTTCGTCGTCGCCGACGGGATGGGCGGCCACGCCTCCGGCGACGTCGCGAGCGCCCTCGCGATCGAGGCCTTCCGCGGCCTCAAGGGCCGCACGCTCGCCGACGTCGAGTGCGTCGAGGCCGCGGTCGAGCGCGCGTTCGCCGCCGTGCGCGAGCGCTCGCTCGACGGGCCCATCGGCGGCACGACGCTGTCCGGCTCGGTGCTCGTCGACGTCGACGGGGTCGCGCACTGGCTCATCCTCAACATCGGCGACTCGCGCACGTACCTCCACGAGCACGGCGCGCTGCGGCAGGTCACCGTCGATCACTCGGTCGTGCAGGAGCTCGTCGAGGCCGGGGCGCTCCAGCGGGCCGACGCGCGCCGGCACCCGCACCGCAACGTCATCACGCGCGCCCTCGGGGCGGGCGAGCGCGAGCCCGCCGACGTGTGGCTGCTGCCTGCCGAGCGCGGGCAGCGGCTGCTCGTGTGCTCCGACGGCCTCACGGGCGAGGTCGAGGACGACGAGATCGCACAGATCCTCGCCGACGTCGAGTCGCCCGCCGCGGTCGCCGCCCTGCTCCTGCGGCGGGCGCTCGACGCCGGCGCGCCCGACAACGTCTCCGTCGTCGTCGTCGACGTCGACGCCGTGGCGCTCGCCGAGGAGGAGCTCTTCGACACCCATTCCCCGTCGCTCGACGACACCATCCCGAGAGAGGTGCGGCCATGATGCGACCGATGGAGGGGGCGCGGATCGCCTACGCACCCGGCGAGGCGTGGTGCGTCGCTGCCGACCGCGTCGTGCTCGTGTGCGAGCGCGACCTCACCTCCGACCGCGCGGCGGCCCTGCACGCGCAAGCGGCCTCGATCGCGACGCTCGAGGCGCTGCGGGCGCTCGTCGAGGGCGAGCCCACCGCCCTCATCGCGCTGCTCGACCTCGACGGCTCGCGGGCGCTCCTGCGCCGCCACGGCGTGCCGGCGACGGCCGACGGCGCCCCGCTGCCGGATCGCTTCGGCGACGACTGGTCGCTCGATGAGACCGGCGCGGCGGCGATGCTCGCGGCGGGTGGCCTCGCAGCGCTCGAGGGCGGTGCCCTGCCGCTCGAGGGCGGCGTCGTGCGCGTCACCGCGGTGCGCGTGGCGCCCCGCCCCGGCGACGTGCCCCCGGATCCCGCAGGAACGAGCGAGGAGCGAGCGACGCCCGAGGAGGCCCCGGCGACGGGCGCCTTCGGCCAGGCGCTCCCGCCCGTCGCGAGCGCCGAGCACCGCGCGTCGCGCACGCCAGAGCCGCCGGAGGAGGCCGCGCTCGAGCCGGCGCGCGGCGACACGGGCAACCCCATCGGCGGTCTCATCGACTCCGTTCCCGGCTTCATCAAGCCCGCGGCTGAGGTGCACCTGCCCGAGGGTGCGCAGGTGGGGCCCGTGCGCGCGGCGGCCGATGCGCCCGCGACCGCGGAAGCCGCTCCCGCGCAGGCGGCGCAGGCGCCGGCGCCCGCGCCCGCGGCGGCCGAGCTCGGCGACCACGACGGCGAGACCATC
>JAPSIA010000046.1 GCA_031179215.1 Agrococcus sp. | reverse complement strand
ACGCGAACTCGCCGCGAGACGCGATCGCTCGACTCGAGACGCTCGTGCTCATGGCGGGCATGGACCTGCCCCTGCGCGCGATCCGCGAGCAGATCTCGTCCGCCGTCGATGTGATCGTGCAGCTGACGCGACTCCGAGACGGCAGCCGTCGCGTCACTGCGGTGACGGAGGTGGTCGGCATGGAGGGACAGACCGTCACCCTGCAGGACGTCTTCGTCTTCGACTACGCGGCCGGTACGGATCAGAGCGGGCGCTTCCTCGGCGTGCCGGTGGCGACGGGCGTGCGCCCGCAGTTCACCGAGCGGTTCGCGGAGCTCGGCATCGAGCTGCCGCCGGGCACCTTCGACCTCGGCCCAGGGCGATGATCCTCGCGCTGGCAGCCGGCCTCTGCGTCATGGTCGGCCTCGGCGTGGCCGCCTACGTGGCGGCGGCCCCCGACAAGGTGCGACTCCCGCGCGCACGCCGACGGCCGGCCGTCGAGGACGGCGAATCCGCGCTCGCAGAAGCCGCAGAAGCTGCGACCAGCCTCTTCGGCCGGCTGCTGCATCGGCGCGCGGGGAACCTCGGGGCCACCCTCGACCTCGCGGGCAGCGCCATGCGCCCGCAGGACTTCGCGTTCCTGGTCGCTGTGTCGTCCGTCGTGCTCGTCGCGGTGACGCTGCTGCTGGGCGGAGGGCTCCTGGCGCTGCCGGTAGCGGCCCTCGCACCGCTCGGTGCCGTGCTGCACCTCAGGATGCGCGTCGCCGCGCGCCGCAAGGCGTTCGCCGAGCAGCTCGACGGCACGCTGCAGCTGATGTCGTCGAGCCTGCGCGCCGGTCACAGCATGATGCAGGCCCTGTCGTCGGTCGCGAAGGAGTCCGAGGAGCCGACGGCGAGCGAGCTCTCCCGGGTCGTGAACGAGAGCCGAGTCGGGCGCCCGGTGGTGGCGGCGCTCGAGGAAGCCGCGGAGCGGATGGACAGCGACGACTTCCAATGGGCCGTGCAGGCCATCGCGATCAACCGAGAGGTCGGCGGCAGCCTCGCCGATGTGCTCGACGGGGTCGGCGGCACCATCCGGGAGCGAGGCCAGATCCGGCGCCACGTCGCGGCGCTCAGCGCGGAGGGTCGACTGTCCGCGGTCATCCTCATGCTCCTGCCGTTCCTGGTCGGCGGCTTCCTGCTCATGACGAACCCCGGCTATCTCGCACCCTTCGTCGAGAACCCGATCGGCATCGTGCTCATCGTGGTGGGGGCGATCATGCTGATCGTCGGCGGCATCTGGCTCAAGAAGACCGTGGAGATCGAGTTCTGATGCCCGGCACGATCCTGCTCTCCAGCCTGCTGGTCGCCGCCGCGGTCGGAGCAGCCGTCTGGACGCTCGCGGGAGCGTGGCAGCCAGAGCGCGCTCGCAGCCTCGTGAACCTGCGGCGAGGGCTCACTGCGGCGGCGGATGAGGGGGCGGAGCCCGGCGGATCCGGCTTGGCGTCCCTCGCGCGGCGCGCGACCCCCGCGGGTCTGATCTCGCTGCTGGAGCGCCAGCATGCGCGCGCGGGTCGCCCCGCGGACTGGCCGGTGGATCGCCTCTTGGCGTTCAAGTTCGCATGGGTCCCGACGGCGCTCGGCCTGCTGGTGCTCGTGCTCGTGACCAGGCAGCAGCCATTGCTCCTGCTCCTGATCCTCGCCGCTGGCGTCGTGGTGTACTTCGTCCCCGACCTGCTGCTCCTCAGTCGCGGCCAGGAGCGTGCGCAGCGCATCCAGCTCGAGCTCGCTGACACGCTGGATCAGATGACCATCGCGGTCGAGGCAGGGCTCGGCTTCGACGCTGCCTTGACGCGCGCTGCCTCGAACGGCAAGGGGCCGCTCGCCGAGGAGCTCACCCGGACGCTGCAGGACCTGCGCATGGGCCGATCACGCCGAGACGCCTTCCACGATCTGGCCGAGCGCACCGAGGTCGCCGATCTGCGGCGCTTCGTGCGGGCGATCCTGCAAGCCGACGCCTACGGCATCTCGGTCGGCGACGTGCTGCGCACCCAAGCGGGCGAGATGCGGCTGAAGCGGCGTCAGCGAGCGGAGGAGGCCGCGCAGAAGGTGCCCGTCAAGGTGCTCATGCCGCTCATGCTGTTCATCCTGCCCGTCATGTTCATCGTCGTCATGGGCCCGGCGGCGATGGACATGATCGCGATGTTCTCCAGCATGCGCTGACAGTCGACGGCGCGGCGGCGTGTGGGAGGATCGGCGTCGATGCGCACCGCTCATGCAGCCTTCTCCATGTCGCTCTCGAGCGACACCGACGTCTCGCTGCTCGCGCTGCCCGCGGGCGCCTACGCCTCCGACGACCGCATCTCGGTCGAGGTCGACGGCGCGCCCGTCGAGTGGCGCATCGAGCGGGCCGCGCACGATGCGCGGGAGCTGCGCTTCACCGCGCCCGCGGGCACGCTCGAGGTCGACATCCGCACGCGCATCGCGAGCGCGGCCGGTCCCGTCGATGACGCCGATCCCGCCCGCTACCTCGAGGACTCGCGCTACGTCGAGGGGAGCGCGCTGCGCGGCTTCGTCGACGAGCGCTTCGGTCGCGCGAGCGGCTTCGAGCAGCTCGACGCGATGCGCAGCTGGATCGCGCGCTCCTTCACCTACGCGCCCGCGCTCTCGGCGATCGACGACACGGCCGTCTCGACGCTGCAGAAGCGCGGCGGCATGTGCCGCGACTACGCGCACGCCATGATCGCGCTCGCTCGCGCGGCGAGCATCCCCGCCCGCTACGTCGGCGTCTACGCGCCGGGGCTCGAGCCGCCGGACTTCCACGCGGTCGCCGAGGTGCACGTCGACGGCCAGTGGTGGGTGATCGACCCGACGGGGCTCGCGCCGCGCGGCAGCCTCATCCGCATCGCGACGGGCGTGGATGCGCAGGAGACGGCGTGGGCGACGACGACCGGCGACCCGGTCGTGCTCGAGTCGCTGCGCGTCGAGGCGAGCGACGACGCGCTGCCGGAGGGCGCGGTCGACGACCCGCGAGAGCGGGTGCGCATCGGCTGAGGCGGCTCAGCCCAGGTTGTCGGCGACCTCGTCGAGCCACGGCTGGGCGTCGTCGGCGCTCGCGAAGTAGATCGACGCCGCCGCGACGACGGCACCGCCGGCCGGCAGCGTCGCGACGCCCTCGTCGCCGACCGCCTCGAACTCGGGCGCCGAGAAGCCCGCGGCGTCCTGCAGCACCCCGACGACGAGCCGGTCGGATCCGGTCACGTGCTGGTACGCGCACACCGTGCCGCCCGCCTCGGCGATGTCGGCGATCGCGCCGGGCAGCGTGCCCTGCTCGGTCGTCGGCGCGAAGTTCGGGTTGAAGTCGTAGAGCTGCTCGGCCGTGAGGATATCGGTGCACGGCAGCTCGCCCGCGACGGGCGGCGTCGTCACCTCGGGCGACTCGGTCGCGCTCGGCTCGTCGCTCTCGACGGGGGCCTGCGTGCCGTCGGGCGACTCGGTCGGCTGCTCGGTCGCGGTCGCCGACGGCTCGGGCGAGTCGACCGGGGCGAGCGCGCCCGGCTCGCAGCCCGTGAGCGCGAGCGCCGTCGCCGCGGCGACGATCACGACGGGCCCGAGGCGGGCCGCGCCTCGGCGAGCACGGTGACGAGGGATGCGCAGGCTGGGGCGTGACATGCAGCCAGACTAGGGCTGCCGGGCGACGGGGCACGGTCGCCTCGCGGACTACCATCGAAGGATGCAGCCCTCTGACCTCTCTGCCGCCGTGCTCGCCGCCGTCCGCTCGGCGGTCGGGCGACGATCGGCGGAGGTCGAGGTGCGCGAGAGCGACATCGTCCTCGAGCGGCCCCGCAACCGCGACCACGGCGACTGGGCGACGAACGCCGCGATGCGCTTCGCGAAGCGAGCGGGCGCGAACCCGCGCGAGCTCGCCGAGGACGTCGCCGCCGAGCTCGCCCGGCTCGACGGCATCGCGAGCGCCGACGTCGCCGGTCCCGGCTTCATCAACCTCACGCTCGCCGCGGGCGCGGCGGGCGAGCTCGCGCGCACCATCGTCGAGGCGGGGGAGGCGTACGGCTCGGGCGACGCGCTCGCGGGCGTGCGGATCAACCTCGAGTTCGTCTCCGCCAACCCCACCGGCCCCATCCACATGGGCGGCACCCGGTGGGCGGCGGTGGGCGACAGCCTCGGCCGCGTGCTCGAGCGCCAGGGTGCCCTCGTCACGCGCGAGTACTACTTCAACGACCACGGCGGCCAGATCGACCGCTTCGCGCGCAGCCTCGTCGCGGCCTTCCGGGGCGAGCCGACGCCCGAGGACGGCTACGGCGGCGCCTACATCGCCGAGATCGCGCGCAAGGTCGACGAGGGCTACGACGGCGACCTGCTCGACCTCGACGACGCGACGCTGCAGGAGACGTTCCGCGCGCGCGGCGTCGAGCTCATGTTCGACGAGATCAAGCGCGACCTCCACGAGTTCGGCGTCGACTTCGACGTCTTCTTCCACGAGCACCAGGTGCAGTCCGACGGCTCGGTCGACCGCGCGATCCAGACCCTGCGCGAGCGCGGCCACGTCTTCGAGGAGGACGGCGCGCTCTGGCTGCGCACGACCTCGTTCGGCGACGACAAGGACCGCGTCATCGTGCGCTCGAACGGCCAGCCCGCCTACTTCTCGGGCGACCTCGGCTACTACCAGAACAAGCGCGAGCGCGGCTTCGAGCAGAACATCATCATGCTCGGCGCCGACCACCACGGCTACGTCGGCCGCATGATGGCGATGTGCGCCGCGTTCGGCGACGAGCCGCACGTGAACCTCGAGATCCTCATCGGCCAGATGGTCAACCTCATGCGCGAGGGCCAGCCGGTGCGCATGTCGAAGCGCGCGGGCACGATCGTGACGATGGAGGACCTCGTCGACGCGGTGGGCGTCGACGCCGCCCGCTACGCCCTCGTGCGCTCGAGCGCCGACACGCCGCTCGACATCGACCTCGAGCTGCTCACGCAGCGCACGAACGACAACCCCGTCTACTACGTGCAGTACGCGCACGCACGCATGTCGGCCGTCGCCCGCAACGCCGCGCACGCGGGCGTCGACCGCAGCGAGTTCGAGCCGTCGCTGCTCGAGCACCCGACGGAGTCGGCGCTGCTGGGCGCGCTCGCCGACTTCCCGCGCGTGCTCGCGCAGGCGGCGGAGCTCCGCGAGCCGCACCGCGTCGCGCGCTTCGCCGAGGAGCTCGCGGGCCTGTACCACCGCTGGTACGACGCGTGCCGCGTGGCGCCCGTGGGCGACGAGCCCATCACGACCGTGCACCGCACGCGGCTGTGGCTCAACGACGCGGCCGGGCAGGTGCTGCGCTCGGCGCTCGCGACGGTCGGCGTCTCGGCGCCCGAGCGGATGTAGCCCGGCGGCCCCGCGCTACGCGCCGCGCGAGCGTCGCGTCGCCGCGCGGTACGCCGACACGCTGGCCTCGCCCGGGATCCAGTAGCGCCACGGGTAGGCGGATGCGTCGCCGCCGGGACCGCTCACGCCCACGCGCGGTCCCGTGCGGAAGGCGGGCGGCGCCTCGGCGGGCTCGAACGACCACGCCGCGGCGACGCCGCCGCTCGCCGCGGGCGCACCGGCGAGCGCGTCGGCGGCCCCGAGGACCGCGCCGTCGTCGACGAGCGTCGCGCCGAGCGCTTGCGCGACGTTGCCAGGGCCGCGCGCGAGCTCGCCCGTGGGCGCCGAGGCGCGCCGCGCGGAGCGCCGCTCGAGCGCGAGGGCGTGCCCCTCGACGACCGCTCCCGCGCGCACGAGCACGCCCCACCCGGAGCCCTCCGGGCCCGCGACGATGTTGACCGCGTGGTGCATGCCGTAGGTGAAGTAGCAGTAGACGCGTCCGCCCGGACCGAACATCGTGGCGTTCCTCGCCGTCCTGCCCCGGAAGGTGTGCGCGCCGGGATCGTCGCTGCCGCGGTAGGCCTCGACCTCGGTGACGCGCACGGCGACGGCGCCCGCGGCATCCGCCCGTCGCAGCACGCCGCCGAGCAGCAGGGGAGCGAGCTCGAGCGGGTCGCGCTCGAACCACGTCGCCTCGGGTGTCGCCACGCACCGCACGGTATCTGACGGTTCCGTAGGATGGTGCCAGCGCCACAAGCGCCGACGCCGCCTGCCAGGCAGGCCCCACCACTTCTCCGGACGGAGCCCCGTGCCGCATCCGCTCGCCCCGCAGCTGCCCGACGCGCTCGACGCCAGCGCGCTCGCCGAGGGCGTCTGGCCCGACGGCGCCGAGCGCGTGGACGGCGCGATCGCGATCGGCGGCGTGCCCGTGACCGAGGTCGCGGCGCAGCACGGCACGCCCTTCCTGCTCGTCGACGAGGCGGTCGCGCGCGGCAGGGCCCGCCGCATCCGCGAGGCCTTCGAGGCGGCGTTCGCCTCCGGCGTCGACGTCTACTACGCGGGCAAGGCGCTGCTGACGGGCGACGTCGCGCGCTGGATGCGCGCCGAGGGGCTGCGCATCGACGTGTGCACCGGCGGAGAGCTCGCGATCGCGCTGCGCGCGGGCGTCGAGCCCGCCGCGATCGGCTTCCACGGCAACAACAAGTCGCTCGCCGAGATCGAGGCGGGCGTGCGCGCGGGCGTGGGCACCTTCATCATCGACTCCGCGCAGGAGGTCGAGCGCGTCGCGGCCGCCGCGGAGCGCGCGGGCCGGGTGCAGCGCGTGCGGCTGCGCATCTCGGTCGGCGTGCACGCGTCGACCCACGAGTTCCTCGCCACGAGCCACGAGGACCAGAAGTTCGGGGTGTCGGTCGCCGAGGCCGGCGCGGTCGTCGCGCGCATCCGCGAGCTCCCCGGGCTCGAGCTCGTGGGCCTGCACACCCACATCGGCTCGCAGATCTTCGACGCGGCCGGCTTCGGCGAGTCGGCGCGCCGCATGCTCGCGCTGCACGCCGAGCTCGGCGGCACCGCGGCGATGCCGGAGCTCAACCTCGGCGGCGGCTTCGGCATCGCCTACACGAGCGCCGACAGCCCGGAGCCGATCGAGGCGATCGCGCAGCGCCTCGCCGACGCGGTGCGCTCGGCCGCCGACGAGCTCGGCGTCGCCGTGCCGAGGATCGCGATCGAGCCGGGCCGGTGGATCGTCGGCCCCGCAGGCGTGACCGTCTACACCGTCGGCACGACGAAGCGCGTCGAGCTCGAGCACGGCTCGCGCATGTACGTCGCCGTCGACGGCGGCATGGGCGACAACCCGCGGCCCGCGCTCTACGGCGCGCAGTACTCGGCGCGCATCGCGAGCCGGGCCTCGAGCGCCGAGGCCGCGCTCGTGCGCGTCGCCGGCCACCACTGCGAATCGGGCGACATCGTCGTCGACGCCGAGTGGCTGCCGGGCGACGTGCGCCCCGGCGACCTGCTCGCCGTCGCCGCGACGGGCGCCTACTGCCACTCGCTCGCCTCGAACTACAACGCCGTGCCGCGCCCGCCCGTGCTCGCGGTCCGCGACGGCGCCGTGCGCACCCTCGTGCGCCGCGAGTCGATCGACGACGTGCTCAGCCGCGACGCGGGCCTCGACGCGCCCGCCGACCCCACCGCCGACGCCGCGCCCCTCGCGCACGACACCGACGGAGCCCCCACCGCATGAACTCCTACCGATCCCTCCGCATCGCCCTGCTCGGAGCCGGGAGCGTCGGCGCCCAGGTGGCGCGCCTCCTGCTCGAGCACGACGACGAGCTCGCCGCGCGCGTCGGCGCACCGCTCGAGCTCGTCGGCATCGGCGTGCGCGACCTCGACGCCGAGCGCGACGTCGAGCTGCCGCGCGCGCTCATGACGACCGACCTCGGCGCGCTCGTCGCCGGCGCCGACATCGTCGTCGAGCTCCTCGGCGGCATCGAGCCCGCGCGCACGCTGCTGCTCGACGCGCTCGCCGCGGGCGCCGACGTCGTCACGGCGAACAAGGCGCTCGTGGCCGCGCACGGACCGGAGCTGTTCGAGGCCGCGGAGGTCGTGGGCGCCCAGGTCGCGTACGAGGCCGCGGTCGGCGGCGCGATCCCGATCATCCGCCCGCTCGAGCAGTCGCTCGCCGGCGACCGCGTCACGCGCGTGATGGGCATCGTCAACGGCACGACCAACTTCATCCTCGACCGCATGCACACCGGGGGCGCCTCGCTCGAGGAGGCGCTCGCGACGGCGACTGCGCTCGGCTACGCCGAGGCCGACCCCACCGCCGACATCGAGGGCTACGACGCCGCGAGCAAGGCCACGATCCTCGCCTCGCTCGCCTTCCACACCGTGGTGCCCGCCGAGCGCGTGCACCGCGAGGGCATCACGGGCGTCACGGATGCGATGGTCGCGCAAGCGGAGCGCTCGGGCCGCGTGCTCAAGCTCGTCGCGATCTGCGAGCGGCTCCCCGGCGATCCGCGCGACGCGCACGCGGTCGACCGCGTCTCGGCACGCGTGCATCCCGTCTCGCTGCCCGCGACGCATCCCCTCGCCGCCGTGCACGGCGCGATGAACGCGATCTTCGTCACGGCGGAGGCCGCCGGCGACCTCATGTTCTACGGCGCGGGTGCAGGCGGCACCGAGACCGCCTCCGCGGTGCTCGGCGACCTCGTCTCGATCGCGCGCCGGCACGTCGCCGGCGGGCCCGGCATGCCGGGCTCGACGCACGCGAACCTCGGCATCGCGCCCTTCGGCGACGTGTGCGCGCGCCACGAGGTCGCCCTCACCGTCCGCGACCGGCCCGGCGTCCTCGCCGCGGTCGCGGGACTCTTCTCGGAGCACGGCGTCTCGGTCGAGTCCGTGCGCCAGGATCCGAGCGACGGCCAGGCCGAGCTCGTGCTCGGCACGCACACCGCGACCGAGGCTCGCATCGCGAGCGTGCTCACCGCGCTCGAGGCGCACACCGACGTGGAGCGGATCGACAGCGTGATCCGGCTCATCGACTAGGAGGACTGACATGGCGAACCAGTGGCAGGGCGTGCTGCGCGAGTGGGCCGACGTGCTCGACGTGACGGATGCGTCGACGGTCGTGACGCTCGGCGAGGGCGGCACGCCGCTCATCGAGTCCCGAGTGCTCTCGCAGATGACGGACGCGCGGGTCTTCGTGAAGTTCGAGGGCCTCAACCCGACGGGCTCGTTCAAGGACCGCGGCATGACGGTGGCGGTCTCGCGCGCCGTCGAGCGCGGCGCCAAGGCGATCGCGTGCGCGTCGACGGGCAACACCTCCGCCTCGGCGGCCGCGTACGCGGCGGCGGCGGGCATCCAGGCGATCGTGCTCGTGCCCGAGGGCAAGATCGCGATGGGCAAGCTCGCCCAGTCGGTCGTCCACGGCGCGCGCATCGTGCAGGTGCGCGGCAACTTCGACGACTGCCTCGAGATCTCGAAGGAGCTCGCCGACCGGTACCCCGTGCACCTCGTGAACTCGGTGAACGACGACCGCATCGAGGGGCAGAAGACCGCGGCGCTCGAGATCGTCGACGTGCTCGGCGACGCGCCCGACATCCACTGCATCCCCGTCGGCAACGCGGGCAACATCACGAGCTACTGGCGCGGCTACTCGCTCGCCGAGACGCTCGGCAGCGCCACCAAGCGCCCGCGCATGCTCGGCTTCCAGGCCGAGGGCGCTGCGCCGATCGTGCGCGGCGAGGTCGTGCGCGAGCCCGACACGGTCGCGACCGCCATCCGCATCGGCAACCCGGCGTCGTGGCAGCAGGCGCTCGACGCGCGCGACGAGTCCGGCGGCTTCATCGGCGCGATCGGGGACGCCGCGATCCTCGAGGCGCAGCGGCTGCTCGCCTCGAGCACGGGCGTCTTCGTCGAGCCCGCCTCGGCGATCTCGGTCGCGGGGCTGCTCGAGCGCCACGCCGCGGGCGAGATCCCCGTCGGCTCGACGATCGCGCTCACCGTCACGGGCCACGGCCTCAAGGACGCCCAGTGGGGGCTCAAGCTCGCCGACGGCTCGGACGCCTCCCCGGAGGTCGTCGACGCCGACACGACGCAGGTCGCGCAGCTGCTGGAGCTCGCGTGAGCGGCGCCGACCGCGCCGAGGAGCCCGCGGGCGACGCCGTGACCGCGGCCGTGCCGGCGGGGCGCCGCGTGCACGTGCGCGTCCCCGCGACGAGCGCCAACCTCGGCCCGGGCTTCGACACGCTCGGCCTCGCGCTCAACGTGCACGACGAGCTCGAGGTCGCCGCCGCCCCGCCGGGCGAGGCCGGGCCGACCGTGCGCGTCGACGTGGAGGGCGTCGGGGCGGCAGGGAGCGACGGCAGCGTGCCGACCGACGCGTCGAACCTCGTCGCGCGCGCCCTCCTGCACGTGTTCGACCGCGTGGGCGTCGAGCCCCCGAGCGTCGAGATCCGGGCGACGAACCGCATCCCGCACGGCCGCGGCATGGGGTCCTCGGGCGCCGCGATCGTCTCCGGCGTGCTCGCGGCGAAGGGGCTGCTCGCCGGCATCGTCGACGTCTCGGACGACGACGTGCTGCGCTTCGCGACCGAGCTCGAGGGGCACCCCGACAACGTCGCGCCCGCGATCTTCGGCGGGCTCACGATCGCGTGGGTCGACCCCTCCGGTCCCCGCCACAAGCAGCTCGCCGTGCACCGCGGCGTCTCGCTGCTCGTCGCGGTGCCCGAGGCGACGATGTCGACCTCCCTCGCCCGCAGCCTGCAGCCGGATGCGGTGCCGCACGCCGACGCGGTCTTCAACGTGTCGCGCTCGGCGCTGCTCGTGGCGGCGCTCACGCAGAGCCCCGAGCTGCTGCTCGACGCGACGGAGGACCGCTTGCACCAGTCGTACCGCGCGAGCGCGATGCCGCAGACGAGCGCGCTCGTCGAGGAGCTGCGCGCCGCGGGCCACGCCGCGGTCGTCTCGGGCGCAGGCCCCTCGGTGCTCGTGCTCTCGGCCGATCCCGCTGCGCGGCTCGAGGCCGCCCGCATCGTCGAGGAGCGCGAGGGGTGGAGCGCGCGCCTGCTGGCGGTCGACATCCTCGGTGGTACAGTGGAGGCCATCCCCACCAGCGCCGCGGCGTAGCCCGGCCCGGGGTGTCTCTGACTCCGCTCCCTGCATCTCTGATGCGCTCGACCGCCCCGCAGCACTGACAGCTGCGGCGGCCGTGGGCGCAGCGGGAGACGGTCCCTTGCCCGCGGCATCGCGCGCGGGCCGACATCGAAGGAGCACTCGCGCCATGACCAGCGAGACGATCGACAGCATCCCGGCGGCCGACACCGCCGACACCCGCGCAGCCGAGCAGGGCTCCTCGCCCGCCGACGCCCAGCCCGCGCCCGACCAGACCAAGCCGGAGCAGGCGCAGCCTGCCGAGGCCACCGCGGCGCCCAAGCGCCGCTCGCGCCGCGCGACATCGTCGTCGGTGGCCGAGCAGGCAGGCGCGGCGAGCGGAGCGCCCGCCGACGACGTGCCCGCGGCGCGCGAGGCCGCGTCGCCCGCCGAGGAGGCCGGCGCCGAGGAGCCCGTCGAGAAGCCCGCGGCGAAGCGCCGCGGCACGCGACGCACCGCTGCGCAGAAGGCGGCCGACGAGGCCGCCGCCGCGGAGCCTGCTGAGGGCGAGACTGCGCAGCCCGCCGAGGGCACGACCGACGAGGCGGCTCCCGCCAAGCGCCCCGCGCGCCGCTCGAGCCGCGCCCGCAAGGCCGCCGAGGAGGCCGCCGAGGCGTCGTCCGAGGGCGCCGAGCCCGCCGCCGACGCGCAGGGCAGCGCCGAGCCGACCGGCACCGACCAGGCGCGCGGCGAGGCTCGCAGCGAGCAGGTCGACACCGACCGGGCCGCGAGCGGCCGCGCCGATGACGCGGAGCCCACCGAGGACGCCGGCGCGACGCGCTCGCGCCGGGGCCGCGACGGGCGGAGCGACCGCGGTGCCGAGGAGCAGCGCGGCGACGACCAGCAGGGCGACCAGGGCGACGACGAGCAGCAGGGCCAGGGCTCCTCGCGCCGGCGCCGCAGCCGCGGCAAGGGCGCCCAGAACGGCGAGCAGGGCCAGAACGGCGGCCAGCAGGGTCAGCGCGGCCAGCAGGGCCAGCAGGACGACGAGGGCGACGACGAGGGCGGCTCGCGTCGCGGTCGCGGTCGCGGCCGCGGGCAGAGCGGCGCCCAGCAGCCCGAGCCGGAGGCTCGGCGCACGCGCGGCCGCGAGCGCAGCCGCACGCGCGGCTCCGAGGCCGAGCCCGAGATCCACGAGGACGACGTGCTCCTGCCGGTCGCCGGCATCCTCGACGTGCTCGACAACTACGCGTTCGTGCGCACCTCCGGCTACCTGCCGGGGCCGAACGACGTCTACGTCTCGCTCGCGCAGGTCAAGAAGCACGGCCTGCGCAAGGGCGACGCGGTCGTCGGCGCGATCAAGCAGCCGCGCGAGGGCGAGCAGCCGTCGAACCGCCAGAAGTACAACGCGCTCGTGCGCGTCGACTCGGTCAACGGCCTCTCGAGCGAGGACTCGCTCGCGCGCGTCGAGTTCACCAAGCTCACGCCCCTCTACCCGCAGGAGCGGCTGCGCCTCGAGACGACGCCCAACAAGCTCTCGACGCGCGTCATCGACCTCGTCTCGCCGATCGGGAAGGGCCAGCGCGGCCTCATCGTCTCGCCGCCCAAGGCCGGCAAGACGCTCGTGATGCAGGCCATCGCCAACGCGATCGCCGAGAACAACCCCGAGGTCCACCTCATGATCGTCCTCGTCGACGAGCGCCCCGAGGAGGTCACCGACTTCCAGCGCACCGTCAAGGGCGAGGTCATCGCGTCGACGTTCGACCGGCCCGCCGAGGACCACACGATCGTCGCGGAGCTCGCGATCGAGCGGGCGAAGCGCCTCGTCGAGCTCGGCCACGACGTCGTCGTGCTGCTCGACGGCATCACGCGCCTCGGCCGCGCGTACAACCTCGCGGCCCCGGCCTCCGGCCGCATCCTCTCGGGCGGCGTCGACTCGAGCGCGCTCTACCCGCCGAAGAAGTTCTTCGGCGCCGCGCGCAACATCGAGCACGGCGGCTCGCTCACGATCCTCGCCACGGCGCTCGTCGAGACCGGCTCCAAGATGGACGAGGTGATCTTCGAGGAGTTCAAGGGCACGGGCAACATGGAGCTGCGCCTCTCGCGCCAGATGGCCGACAAGCGCATCTTCCCCGCGGTCGACGTCAACGCCTCCGGCACGCGCCGCGAGGAGATGCTCATGGGCGTCGAGGAGACGAAGGTCATGTGGAAGCTGCGTCGCGCCCTCGCGGGGCTCGAGACCCAGCAGGCGCTCGAGCTCGTGCTCAAGCAGCTCAAGGAGACGCAGTCGAACGTCGAGTTCCTCATGAAGGTCTCGAAGTCGGTGCCCGGCCAGCACGACAAGGACTGACGTGTTCGAGTCGGTCTCGGGGCTGCTCGCCGAGCACGCCGACCTCGAGCAGCAGCTCTCCGACCCGGCGCTGCACGCCGACGCAGGGCGTGCGCGCCGGGTGAACCGGCGCTACGCGGAGCTGAGCCAGATCAAGGCGGCGCACGAGCGCTGGCGGCAGGCGGGGGAGGACCTCGCGGCCGCGCGCGAGCTCGCCCGCGAGGACGAGGCCTTCGCCGAGGAGGTGCCCGGCCTCGAGCAGGTCGCGCACGAGGCGGAGGAGCGGCTGCGGCGCCTGCTCATCCCGCGCGACCCCGACGACGGCCGCGACGTGATCATGGAGGTCAAGGGCGGCGAGGGCGGCGAGGAGTCGGCGCTGTTCGCGGCCGACCTCGTGCGCATGTACTCGCACTACGCGACGAGCCGCGGCTGGAAGGTCGAGATGCTCGAGTCCACGCCGAGCGACATGGGCGGCTTCAAGGACGTGCAGATCGCCATCAAGGGCTCGTCGAACGATCCGGCCGAGGGCGTGTGGGCATCGCTCAAGTACGAGGGCGGCGTGCACCGCGTGCAGCGCGTGCCCGCGACCGAGTCGCAGGGGCGCATCCACACCTCCACGACGGGCGTGCTCGTCTTCCCGGAGGTCGACGAGCCCGACGAGGTCCAGATCGACCCGAACGACCTGAAGATCGACGTGTTCCGCTCCTCCGGACCCGGCGGCCAGAGCGTCAACACGACCGACTCCGCCGTGCGCATCACGCACGTGCCGACCGGCATCGTGGTCTCGATGCAGAACGAGAAGAGCCAGCTGCAGAACCGCGAGGCGGGCATGCGCGTCCTGCGCGCCAGGCTGCTCGCGAAGCAGCAGGAGGAGCGCGACGCCGCGGCCTCCGACGCCCGCCGATCGCAGATCCGCGGCATGGACCGCTCCGAGCGCATCCGCACCTACAACTTCCCCGAGAACCGCATCGCCGACCACCGCACCGGCTTCAAGGCCTACAACCTCGACGCGGTCATGGACGGCGCGCTGCAGCCCGTGATCGACTCGTGCATCGCGGCCGACGAGGAGGCGCGGCTCGCGGCCCTCTCCGGTGACGAGGCCTGAACCGGGCATGAGCCGGGAGCCGGGGCGGATGCGTCCTGAGCGCGAGCGCGCGCGCTCGGGCCCGCTCGGCGGGCGGTTCTGGCGCTTCTGGAGCGTCGAGCTCGCGACCGAGACGGGGCTGGGGCTGGCGATCATCGCCCTGCAGACCATGGTCGTGCTCGACCTCGGCGGGGGAGCGACCGAGGTCGGGTGGCTCTCGTCGGCGCGCTGGCTGCCGTACATGCTGCTCGGGCTGCTCGTCGGCGCGCTCGTGGAGGGGATGCGCCGACGCACGGTCATGGTCGTGAGCGACCTCGTGCGCGCGCTCGTGCTCGCCGGCCTCGCGGCCGTGTGGCTCGTCGGCGGCGGGGCGCTGTGGGTGCTGCTGCTCGCCGTCGTGCTGCTCGGCACGGCGAGCCTCGTGAACGACGCGGCATCGCAGGCGTTCGTGCCGCGGCTCGTGCCGCGCGAGCGGCTGCTCGGCGCGCACCAGCGGCTCGACGCGGGCTCGAGCGCGGCGCAGTCGGCAGGCCCGGCGCTCTCGGGCGCGGTGATCGCCCTGGTCGGCGCGCCCGTCGCGCTGCTCGCCGCCGCCGCGGCGCACCTCGCGTCGGTCGTCGCGCTCGCGTCGCTCCCGGCCGACCATCGCGCGCCGCGACGCTCGGGCGGGCTCGGCCGCTCGATCGCGCGGGGCGTGCGGTTCGTCCACCGCCACCCGCGCCTCGGGCCCTTCGCGCGCTGGACCCACGCGTGGTTCCTCTGCAACGGCGCCGCGATGACGCTGCTCGTGCCGCTCGTGCTGCTCGAGCTCGAGGCGGGACCGGCGGGCCTGGGCGTCGCGCTCGGCGTGCTCGGCGGCGCGACCCTCGCCGGCACGGCGCTCGCGGGCATCGTGGCGGCGCGGCTCGGCACGGCGCGCACGATCGTCGCCGCGCGCGCGGTGATGCCGATCGCGTGGAGCGCCGCGGCGCTGTGCGGCTTCGCGGGCGACGTGCTCCCGGGAGGGCTCGCCTTCGGCGTGCTGCTCGCGGGGCTCGCGCTCGCGGGGCTCGCGATGGGGGTCGAGAACCCGAGCGAGATGGCGCTGCGCCAGCTCGCGACGCCCGACGGCATGCAGGCGCGCATGAACGCGACGATGCGCACCGTCAACCGCGCGATGATCGTGGTCGCCGCGCCCCTCGGCGGGCTGCTCGGCGACGCGATCGGCATCAGCGCTGCGCTCGCGATCGTGTGCGCCGGGTTCGCCGTGGCGGCCGCGGGCCTCGCGCTCTCGCCGCTCGCGCGCGGCCGCCGCGCGACGGCGCGCTAGGCGCCGCTGGAGGGCGCGGCGGATGGCGCCCGCGCACGAGCGCGGCGCTGCCCCTGCACCGAGTGGTCGCCGCGAACGCGCGGAAGCCGCCGCCTCGTGCAGCTCGGCGCGCCGTCCCTGCACCGGGTGGTCGCTACGACGCCGCCCGTGCGGCCATCTCGTGCAGGTCGTGGCGCTGCGCCTGCACCGAGTGGTCGCTTCGAGGCCGCTTGTGCGGCCAACTCGCGGAGGTGGTGGCGCTGCGCCTGCACCGAGTGGTCGCTTCGGGGCCGCCTGAACGGCCGTCTCGTGCAGGTCCGGGCCGCGCGCGGGCCCCGCTCGCGCGCGCTGGCCCCGGTCGCGCACCGGCCCCCGTCGCGG
>JAPSIA010000146.1 GCA_031179215.1 Agrococcus sp. | reverse complement strand
GGGGAGCACGCGCGCGAGCACGGGCGGCAGCAGGCGCTGCTCGGCCATGCCGAACGCGAGCCGGCTCGCCATGATCATCGTCAGCAGCGCGCCGTTGGCGACCGCGATGAGCGCGATGAGGCTGAAGACCCACCCCGGCACGGGGGCGCCCGTGGCCTCGAACACGTCGAGCAGCGGCGCGCTCGATCCCGCGAGATCCTCGGGCGGCAGCGCGATCGCGCTCGCGAGCCCCACGAGCAGGTAGACCGCGCCCGCGACGAGCAGGGAGCCGATGAGGGCGCGCGGGTAGACGCGGCGCGGCTCGCGGATCTCCTCGGCGACGTTCGCCGAGGTCTCGAAGCCGACGAAGGAGTAGTAGGCGATGATCGCCGCGGAGAGCGTCGCGACGGCCGGGTTGACGCCCTCGGGGAAGGCGCCGATGCGCGAGATGTCGCCGCCGCCGGCGCCGAGGAGCGCCGCGACCGCGACGATGATGATGACGAGGCCGCTCAGCTCGATGATCGTCATCACGAGGTTGCTCGCCATCGACTCGCGGATGCCGCGCGCGTTGAGCGCGGCGATGAGCAGCAGGAAGACGGGCGCGGCGATGGCCGGGGCGATGGGCAGGAACTCCGCCAGGTAGTCGCCCGCGAAGGCGAGCGAGAGCCCTGCCGCGCTCACGACGCCGGCCGCGAGCATCGAGAACCCGACGAGGAACGACACGAAGGGGCTGTGGAACGCGCGCTGGGCGAACACGGCGGCGCCACCGGCGCGCGGGTACTTCGTCACGAGCTCGGCGTAGGAGCCGGCGGTGAGCAGCGCGAGCAGCAGCGCGACCATGAGCGGCAGCCACATCGCGCCGCCGACCTCGGTCGCAAGCGCGCCGGTGAGCGCGTACACGCCGGCGCCGAGGACGTCGCCGAGGATGAACACGAACAGCAACGGTCCCGTGATGCCGCGTCGCAGCTTCGTCTTGGTGTCGTCCGTGAGCTCGACGTCGTGCGCGCGCGCATCCTCAACCTGCATGCCGCAAGGCTAGGAGGCGTTGTCTGATCGGCACCCGAGAGGCGGCCGTCGGACCACCGGGCGCTACCCTCCGGAAGGTGACTCCCAGCACGCCGTACCTCGCCATCGACCTCGACCGCATGCAGGCGAACATCGCACGAGCGGCCGCCGCCGCCACCGAGCGCGGCATCGCGCTGCGGCCGCACGCCAAGACCCACAAGGCGGTCGAGATCGGCCGCATGCAGCTCGCCGCCGGCGCGCACGGGCTCACGGTGGCGACCGTCGGCGAGGCCGAGGTCTTCGCCGAGGCCGGGCTCGATGACCTCTTCATCGCGTACCCGCTGTGGGTCGATGCCGACAAGGCGGCCCGGCTGAGCGCCCTCGTCGCGCGAGGCGCCGCGATCGCGATCGGGATCGACTCGATCGCGGGGGTCGACCGCCTCGCGCGCGCCGGTCTCGCCGGTCGCGTCTCGGTGCGCATCGAGATCGACGCGGGGCACCATCGGTCGGGATGCACGCCCACCGAAGCAGGCGACATCGCGGCCGCCGCGGTACGGGCAGGTGTCGACGTCGAGGGCGTGTTCGCCTTCCCCGGCCACGCCTACGCGCCCGACGCCCGGGAGCGAGCGGCGCGCGACGAGGCGGAGGCGCTCGCCGAGGCCGCGACCTCCCTGCGCGCGGCAGGCGTCGAGCCCGCGGTGGTCTCCGGCGGCTCGACGCCGAGCTTCGCGGCCGCGCTCGCGCTCGACTCGCCCGTCACCGAGCTGCGACCCGGCGTCAACGTGTTCGGCGACGCCCAGCAGTGGGAGCTGGGCTCGGGCGCGCCCGAGGACATCGCGCTCACCTGCCACGCGACCGTCGTCTCGCATGCCAGTGGCCGCATCGTGCTCGACGCGGGCTCGAAGGTGCTCGGCCCCGACCGCGCGCCGTGGGCGAGCGGGCACGGGCGCCTGCTCGATCACCCCGAGGCGCGCATCGTGCAGCTGAGCGAGCACCACGCGGTCGTCGAGCTGCCCGCCGCGGCGCCGGAGGAGCTGCCGGCGCTCGGCAGCGTCGTGCGCGTCGTGCCCAACCACGTCTGCATCGCCGTCAACATGGTCGACGAGCTCGTCGTCTTCGACCGCGGCGACGACGCCGTGCCGGCGGCACGCTGGCGCGTCGCCGCCCGCGGCCGCAACGCCTGACGCGCGAGCCTCAGGCGCGCAGCGCCCCGATCGTCGCGGCGAGCCGCAGGATGCCGTCGCCCGTCTCGGGCCTGCCGTCGTCGTCGAGCGCGAGCAGCGGCACGCTCGTCGCGCCCGCCTCGCCGAACGCCGCCGCGAGCCGCGCGACCTCGCTCGCCGACGCATCCGCGCGCACGTTCGCGAACTGGATCACGGCGCAGGGAGCCGAGAGCCCGGCCGCGGCCCGCGCCGAGCGCACCGCCTCGACCGCGGCTCGCGTCGCCTCGAGCGGATCGCCGGGCATGTCGCCGGCGAGCAGCACGCCGTCGCCGAGCGTCGCGGCGAGCGCGAGCGTCTTCGGGCGACCACCGCCGATGAGCAGCGGCGGCACCGCTGCGGGCGGCCAGCGCAGCTGCACGCGATCGAGGCGCACGTAGCGGCCCTGCACGCTCAGCTCGTCGCCCGCGAGCAGCGCGCGCAGGGCGGTCGCGTGCTCGCGGAGCAGCGTGAGGGGCGATGCGGCGCGCACCCCCGCCTGCCCCATCCACTCGAGCACGCCGTGGCCGATGCCCGGCAGGAAGCGCCCGGGGAACATGCGGGCGATCGTGGCGACCTCCATGGCGGTGAGCGCCACGTTGCGCAGGGGCACGGGCATGAGGCCGAGGCCGACGCGCATGCGCTCGGTCGCGGCGAGCACCGCCGCCGCGCTCGAGGCGCCCGCTTGGCCGAAGCAGTCCTCCCACAGCCACAGCTCCTCGACGCCCGCGGCCTCGGCGCCGCGGGCGACGGCCAAGTAGCGGTCGGGAGCCTGGTCGGGCGGCAGGATGAGCGCGAGCGTCGGCGTCGGTGTCATGGCACCGACGGTACGCGGCGCGGGTGACGCACACCGATCTGGGGGACGCCGATCGGTAGGCTGGTGCGCATGAGCGAGCCCGTGACCGCACCCGCCGACACCACCCCTGCCGACGCCGCCCGCGCCCAGCACGAGGCGTTCCGCCGCAAGCGCGACCTGAGCGTCCGTGGCCCGCAGGGCGCGATCGCGCTCACGACGACCGCGTGGGTCGCCGAGCCGACCGAGATCGAGGGCGTCCCCGGCACGTGGGCGCCCTCGCCGACGGGCGACGGGCTGCAGGTGACGGCGGATGCCGCGGCCGAGATCGTCGTCGACGGCCAGACGGTCGACGGCACCGTCAGCGTCTACGCGCAGCAGTCGATGACCCCCAGCTCGGTGCGCTTCGACGACCGGCGCACGGGCTCGGTGATCGGCCCCGACTTCAACGGCCGCTTCGCGCTGCGCGTCTGGGACGCCGATGCCGCCGAGGAGCGGGGCTTCCAGGGCCTCGCCGCCTTCGACTACGACCCGGCCTGGCACCTGCAGGGCACGTTCGAGCCCGTCGAGGGCGGTGTCGCCTTCGAGTACGGCAAGTCGCAGGGCGGGTCGCTCCGCACGGCGCTCTCGCCCGGCCGCATCCGCTTCGAGCACGACGGCGAGCAGGTCGAGCTCGTCGCGCTGCCGGACGGCGACAGCCTGCAGATCGTCTTCGCCGACGCCACGACGGGGGAAGAGACCTACGAGGTGGGCCGGTTCCTGTTCGTGCGCCCGCGGAACGACGGCACGGTCGACCTCGACTTCAACCGCGCGATCGTGCCGCCGTGCGCGATGAGCGACCAGTTCAACTGCCCGCTGCCGCCGGCGGGCAACCGGCTCGGCTTCCCCATCCCCGCGGGGGAGCAGCGGCCGACCTTCGCAGCGTAGCGCCGTCGCGGAACGACAGCCTTGTCGTTCCGCGACGACGTGTGGCAGACTCGGAGCGTCTCGCACCGCGTTCGACCGATGGGGAAGTCGCATCGAACGAGGGAGAGACGATGACTGCTGCGAACACGCTCAGGCGACGTCCCGCGACCACCGCGGGGGTCGTCTGGATCCACGCGTCCCAGCGCGCCATG
>JAPSIA010000145.1 GCA_031179215.1 Agrococcus sp. | reverse complement strand
TGCCGCACGTGCGTCAGCCGCACGTCGGCCGAGCGCAGCACCTGCTGGATCCACTCGCCGCCCGGGTCGAGCGCGGTGCGCCACGCGCCGTTCGTGATGTCCTTCGTGTCGCCGTGGCCGAGCGTCGCCTTCATCTCGTCGCCCATGGAGGTGCGCCACTGCATCGTGCCGGCGTACGCCATGAAGACGACCGGGCGCACGACGTTGTCCTTCAGCGCGTGCTCGTAGCCGTAGGAGTAGTCGGTGCGGCTCACGCGCACGCCGCGCTCGTCGCGCACGTACTCGACGAACGGGATGGGCGCGGTGTCGCTGCGGAAGGGCGTGCCGGTGAGCGAGAGGCGGCGCGTCGCCGGGCCGAACGCCTCGAGCACCGCCTCGCCCCAGCTGAGCGCGTCGCCGGCGTGGTGCACCTCGTCGAGGATGACGAGGCTCGGTGCCGAGCGCGTGATGCGCTCGTGCACGGATGCGCGCGCCGCGACCTGCGCGTAGGTGACGACGACGCCGTGGTACTGCCTCGGGTAGTCGCCGTCGGCGTTCGCGAAGTCGGGGTCGAGCCGGATGCCGGCGCGGTGCGCGGCGTCGGCCCACTGCTGCTTGAGGTGCTCGGTGGGCGCGACGACCGTGATGCGGTGCACGGCGCCGCGGCGCAGCAGCTCGGAGGCGAGGCGCAGGGCGAAGGTCGTCTTGCCGGCGCCGGGCGTCGCGGCGGCGAGGAAGTCGCGCGGCTCGGTGCGGAAGTACTGCTCGAGCGCCTCCTGCTGCCAGGCGCGCAGCGGCTGCGCCGTGCCCCACGCCGCGCGCTCGGGGTACGCGGGAGGCAGGTGGTCGGCGGCCCACGAGCCGATGCCGGGGTGCCCGGTCGCGCCGTGCCCGGCGCCCTCGTGCCCGTGGGCTGGGGAGGCGGCGGTCTGACTGGTCACTCGCTCCATCGTAGGCGCGGCGACCGACGCGGGCGGGCCTCGCGTGTCGCGCTGGGGAGGCGCTCGCAGGTGCTCCGGTGCTGTTCGCAGGACCTGCGCCTAGGCTGACCGCATGCACTACCTGCTCGGCCTCGCAGCGCTCGTCATGGGTGCCGTCATCGCGACCCGTCGCACGCGGCCCGCGTGGTTCGTCGTGACGACGAGCGTGCTCGTGGCCATCGGAGCGCTGCTCGCGATCCTGAGCTACCTGCGCGTGACCGACCCGATGGGGCTCGTCGCCAACAGCATCCTCGGCTGGGTGTTCGTCGGCTTCTCGATCACCACGATGCTGAGCGCGATCTTCGTGCTCGAGCGCCGCGGCGCCCACGGCGAGGAGCTGCCGCCGCTCATCGGCGACAACCCCTTCGACGGCGACACCGACGACTCCGACGACCCGGAGCCGGGCACCCGCTCGCGCGGGTTCGCGTCGGTCACCGGCGCCGCCGCGGCTGCCGGTGCCGCGGGCGCCGCCGCCGCAGGATCCCCCGGCTCCGCAGGTGTCGGTGCCGCCGGCACCGAGGCCTTCGCCGAGGAGGCCGCGGGCGCGCGTGCCCACGGCCTCGCCGCTGCAACACCCGAGGAGGAAGCCATGACCGACCCCGACCCGAACCTGCGCGCGGGCGACCCCGTCTCCGACGGCGGCGCCCCCATGCCCGCCGGGAACGCCGCGATGGAGACCGGCCTGCGCGCCTCGCTCGGCGCCGGCGGCGGCGACCCGGGCGCCCACACCGACGAGCGGCCCGCCGAGGAGGCCCATGAGGAGCCCGTGGCGCACGACGGCGCGGAGGACGGCACCTCTGTGCTCGACCACCGCGACCCGGACGTCCTCGGCGACCGCGACGCGGACGGACGCGACGAGATCGGCGGCTCGCGATGAGCGGCTCCGAGCCCGCGGGCGAGCGCCCGGGACCGAGCGACGACGCCCAGGACGGCACGGCCGTGATCGGCGCCGATCCCGACTTCGCGACCGACCCCGCCGAGACCGACGTCGACGCCGCGCCCGAGGGCGGCACCGACGATCGGGGCTCCGAGCACCGCTGACCGCAGGGCGGTGCCGGTCCCCCTTGCGGGACCGGCGCATCCGCCTCGGAACGCCGCGACGCCCGCCGATCCGATCGGCGGGCGTCGCGCGTTCGTCAGCGGGTCAGGCCTTCTCCTCGCCCGCCGTGTCGACCTCGGCGACCCAGGTCGGCGGCTCGTCGCGGCCGGCCTCCTCGTCGGCCTCCGCGTCGGCGGCCGTGGCCTGCACGATGCCCTGCGCGTGGTGCGTCGGGGCGTAGATCGCGTAGAGGCGCATGGGCTCGCTGCCCGTGTTGATCACGTCGTGCCACGTGCCCGCGGGCACCTGGATGCTCCAGCCGTCGCGCACATCCTGCTCGAACGGCAGGTCGTCCTTCGAGGGGCCCATGACGGCGCGGCCCTGACCGGCCTCGAGGCGCAGGAACTGGTCGGTGCCCTTGTGCACCTCGAGCCCGATCGAGCTGCCCGGCGGGATCGACATGAGCACGACCTGCAGGTGCTCGCCCGTCCAGGCGACCTTGCGGTAGTTGCTGTTCTCGCGCGTCGCTGTGTCGATGTCGAAGGCGTTGCGCATCGGTCCGTTGTCGTGGATCTCCATGCTCGGCATCCTGCCTGCGCATCCTGAGCGGCACCAGGGTGCGGATGCGGGCTGCGGGTACGGGTGCAGCGGCGGCGCCCCGCGCGGTTCCGTCTGCGCGCTGCGTCAGCCGGCCGTCGTCGCGGGTGTCTCCGCCGCGGGCTGCGCGTCGTAGGTCAGCCAGCGCGTCTTCGTCGCGACGCGGTCGTAGAGGCGCTGCGCGGTCGCGTTGTCGTCGGCGGTGATCCAGCGCACGACCGACGCGCCCTCCTCCGCGGCGATCTGCTGCAGGCGGGCGATGAGGGCCCGGCCGACGCCCGTGCCGCGGGCGGCCGGGTCGGCGAAGAGGTCGTCGAGGTAGATGCCTGTCTGGCCCACGGAGGGGCGAGCGAAGCGGCGCCAGTGCGCGATGCCGACGATGTCGCCGTCGACCTCCGCCACGAGCCCGTTCGACTCGTGGTCCGGATCGCCGAGCCAGCTCCACACGCGCTCGGCGACAACCTCGTCGCGCGGGTTCCCGTAGAAGGTGCGGTAGCCGTGGAAGAGCTCCTCCCACCGCTGCCGATCCCCCGCCGCCACTGCTCGCACGCTGATCTCGCTCATGCCGCCACGCTAGCGGTGCCGGCCCGCCGCGCTCGCCCGCGCGCTCGCCGCCGCACCGCCGGCCCAGCAAGGGGACCCCATCCACCCAATGCGACCCGCTGCACCGGGTCCCCTTCGGCGGAAGGGGTCCCGATCGCCGGGGGTCGTGCGTCTAGAGCCCGAGCAGCGGCTGCCGAACGCGGGGAACCCGGTAGGCCGAGAGGATGCGGTCGAGCCTCGAGGGCTCGAGCACGTCGGCCCACGTCCAGTGCGAGGGGTCGCCGCTCCAGAGCAGGTCGTCGTCGCGCGCCTTCTCCTGCGCAAGCGCCTGCGCGCCCGTCCTCCCTGCCCTGGCTGCGAGCTCGCCGTACTTCACCATCCCGTCGAACTCGCCGTAGACGGGCCGCCGACCGGGGAGGAACCAGCGCATGTCGACGCGGTATCGCTTCCCGTCGCGGCCGCTCACCCACACCTGGAGCTCCGGCGCGGCGAACCCCAGCTCGAAGACGCGCACCCGGCTCCACGACTCCCCGACCGATTCCGCGGCTCCATCGGCGAACTCGATCGCCCAGGCTGCTCTCGCGCGCCCGCGCTTGCTCTGGCGGCCGAGCGCGTCGTGGACCTCCGCCCTCGTCACCGCCTGCGTCCGCAGCGCCTGATCGATGGCAGCCACGGCATCGACGGCGTCGCTCCTGCGCGCGAAGTCCGCGAGCGCGTAGGCGAGCGAGCACACACGCAGATCACCGACCATCGTCACGTCTCGGTCGCTCAGCTCGACCGGCGCGTGCACGACGCCGGCCTTCCTCCTCGCGACCCCGGCGCCGCCGGCGGTGTACACGGCCTCGGGCTCGCGGCCGTACGGGATCCCGTGGATGGCGAGCGCCGACTCTCGAGCGAAGATCGGCCGCGATCGCGCTGCCTGCACGGCACGGATGCGCAGCAGATGCGCCGCGGCACGGTCGCCGCTCCGCAGCGTCGC
>JAPSIA010000144.1 GCA_031179215.1 Agrococcus sp. | reverse complement strand
GATGCGCGCATGCCGGCGGCGGCGGTGACGGTCGAGAGCCGTTCGTCCACGAGCCGCACGGGCAGCACCGTCGCCAGCGCCGCCGCGAGGTCGCGCGCGTCCTGCGTGCTGGGGGTGTCGCCGCCCGAGAGCGAGATCGGCAGGCCCACGACGGCCTCGATGGCCCCGAGCTCCCCCGCGATCTCGCGGAGCCGCACGACGGGATCGGCGCTCGCGCGCTGGATCGTCTCGACGGGCGTCGCGAGCAGCCCGTCGGGGTCGCTGCGGGCGACGCCCACGCGGACCTTGCCCACGTCGACGCCGATCCGCACGCCCCGCCGCATCGCGCGCTCCCCGCTCAGCGGCCGATCCCGTCGCGCACGGCGCGCAGCGCCGCGGGCATCGCGGCGGCGTCCTGGCCGCCGCCCTGCGCCATGTCGGGCTTGCCGCCACCGCCGCCGCCGAGGGCACCGGCCGCCGCCTTCGCGAGGGGGCCCGCCGCGAGTCCCGCGTCTCGCGCGGCCTGGTTCGTGGCGACGACGATCGCGGGTCGGCCGTCGACCGCGCCGCCGATGGCGACGACCGCGGCCTCGGCGCCCAGGCGCTCCCGCACCTGGCCGGCGAGCGAGCGCAGGTCGTCCTGCGAGCCGACGGCGCCGAGGTCCACCGCGGCCAGGCGCACGTCGCCGACGCGCTCCGCGGCATCGGCGATCGGCTGCACGCGTCCCGCGAGCCGCTGCGACTCGAACTCGGCGATCCGCTTCTCGGCGGCCTTGAGCGAGGCGACGATCTCCTGGATCCTGCCCGGCAGCTGCTCCTTCGGCGTCTTGAGCATCGAGGTGAGCTCGCTCACGAGCGTGCGCTCCGCGACGAGCTGCTCGAAGGCATCCGCGCCCACGGCGGCCTCGACGCGTCGCGCGCTCGAGCCGACGCTCGCCTCGCTCGTGATCGAGATGAGGCCGATCTGGCTCGACGCGGCCACGTGCGTCCCACCGCACAGCTCGCGCGACCACGGGCCGCCGATGTCGACCATGCGCACGCGATCGCCGTACTTCTCGCCGAAGAGCGACATGGCGCCGAGCGCCTTCGCCTCGTCGAGCGGCATGACGCGCGTCTCGACGGGCAGGTCGTCGCGGATCGCGTTGTTCGCGATGCCCTCGAGCTCCTGGCGCATGTCGGGCGAGAGCGGGCTCGACCACGAGAAGTCGAGGCGCATGTAGCCGGCCTTGTTGTAGGAGCCCGCCTGCACGGCGTCGGGGCCGAGCAGCTGGCGCAGCGCCGCGTGCACGACGTGCGTCGCCGAGTGCGCCTTGTTCGCGCCGCGGCGGTAGTGCGCGTCGACGACGGCGTGCGCGACGTCGCCGACGGCGATCTCGCCAGAGGTGACGCGCACGGTGTGGCTCACGAGGCCCTGCACGGGCCGCTGCACGTCGAGCACCTCGGCCTCGAAGCCCGAGCCGATCAGTCGGCCCTGGTCGCTGTCCTGTCCGCCCGACTCCGCGTACAGGGGCGTCGCGGTCAGCACGACCTCGACCTCCTGGTCGACCCCCGCCGAGGCGACGGGCGCGCCGCCGGCGATGATGCCGATGACCTCGCCGTCGGCCTCGAGCTCGTCGTAGCCGAGGAACGCCGTCTCGCCCTTCGCGCGCATGTCGGCGTAGATCGAGAGGTCGGCGAGCTGCCGGCGGCGCGACTTCGCGTCGGCCTTGGCGCGCGTGCGCTGCTCGCTCATGAGCGACTCGAAGGTCGAGCGGTCGACCTCGAGGCCCGCCTCCTCGGCGATCTCCATCGTGAGGTCGATCGGGAAGCCGTACGTGTCGTGCAGCAGGAACGCCGTCTTGCCGGGCACCACGTGCCCCTGCTCCTCGCGCACGCCCGCCATCGCGAGGTCGAGCACGGTCGAGCCCGACTCGAGCGTCTTGAGGAACGTCTCCTCCTCGGCGATCGCGAGGCGCTCGATGCGGCCGTAGTTGTCGCGCAGCTCGGGATAGGCGATCGCCATCGCGTCGAAGCTCGCGCGGAAGAGCGTCGGGAACGTCGCCTCGTGCACGCCGAGCAGGCGCATCGCGCGGATCGACCGGCGCATGAGCCGGCGCAGGATGTAGCCGCGGCCGTCGTTGCCGGGCGTGACCCCGTCGCCCATGAGCATGAGCGAGGAGCGCACGTGGTCGGCGACCACGCGCATCCGCACGTCGTCCTCGTGCTCTGCGCCGTAGCGGCGGCCGGAGAGCTCGCTCGCGAGGTCGAGGACGGGGCGCACCTGGTCGATCTCGTACATGTTCTGCACGCCCTGCTTGAGGAACGCGATGCGCTCGAGCCCCATGCCGGTGTCGATGTTCTTGCTCGGCAGCTCGCGCACGATCGTGAACTCGGTCTTGGAGCGCACGTCGGCGATCTCGTCCTGCATGAAGACGAGGTTCCAGATCTCGACGTAGCGGTCGCTGCCGGTCGCGGGGCCGCCCTCGGGGCCGTACTCGGGCCCGAGGTCGAAGAAGATCTCGGAGTCGGGACCCGCGGGGCCCGGCTGCCCGGTCATCCAGTAGTTGTCCTCGAGGCCCAGGCGCTGGATGCGCGAGGCGTCGACATCGGTGGCCTCGAGCCAGAGCCGCTCGGCCTCGTCGTCGGTCTCGAAGACGGTGACCCAGAGATCCTTGGGGTCGAAGCCGTAGCCGCCGTCGGCCTCGGAGCCGGTCAGCAGCGCCCAGGCGTACTCGATCGCCTCGCGCTTGAAGTAGTCGCCGAACGACCAGTTGCCGGCCATCTGGAAGAAGGTGCCGTGCCGGGGCGTGCGGCCGACCTCCTCGATGTCGTTCGTGCGGATGCACTTCTGCACGTCGGCGACGCGCGGCCAGGGCGCCGGCACGCGGCCAGAGAGGTACGGGATGAACGGCACCATGCCGGCGATCGTGAACATGATCGCCGGGTCGTCGCTCACGAGCGACGCCGAGGGGAGGATGGTGTGGTCGCGGCGCTCGAAGTGCTCGAGGAAGCGGCGGTGGATCTCTGCGGTCTGCATCAGGTCAGGTCTCTCCAGCCCCGTGCGGGGCGTGACGAGCCCGGGCGCAGCGCGCCCGGGCTCGGTTCGGGTGTCGTCACTCGCCTCGCAGCTCGCGGTCTCGGGCCTGGTAGCCGTCCTTGACGGCATCCGTGAACTCGCGGGAGCGCTCGTCGACGCTGTCCAGGAACGCCTTGCCCTTCTCGGTCTCCTCGATGCGGCGGGCGGCGAAGACGCCGATGACGACGCCGATGGCCAGGAACAGGAGCTTCTTCACAGCGGGTCCCCCTCGTGTCTCGCGGACCCCGAGCCGGATCGGCGGCGGGGCGAGCCAAGTCTAACGACGAAGAGGGGCCGCCTCCTGGCGGCCCCTCTTCGTGGATTCGCCGATCAGCGAGCGGCGTAGTACTCGACGACGAGCTGGACGTCGGCGACGACGGGCACCTCGGCGCGCTTCGGGCGGCGCACGAGGCGCGCCTGCAGGCGGTCGAGCTGCACGTCGAGGTACGGCGGCACCGGGGGCAGCACGCCGGCGTGACCGCCGGCGGCGGCGACCTGGAAGGGCTCCATGCCCTCGCTGCGCTCGTGCACGTGGATGACCTGGCCCTCCTTCACGCGGAAGGACGGGCGGTCGACGCGCTGGCCGTCGACCATGATGTGGCGGTGCACGACGAGCTGGCGGGCCTGCGCGGTCGTGCGGGCGAAGCCGGCGCGCAGCACGAGCGCGTCGAGGCGCATCTCGAGCAGCTCGACGAGGTTCTCACCCGTCAGGCCGGGCTGGCGGCGCGCCTCGTTGAAGACGATGCGCAGCTGTGCCTCACGGAGCCCGTACTGGGCGCGCAGGCGCTGCTTCTCGCGCAGGCGGACGGCGTAGTCGCTGTCGGCCTTGCGCTTGGTGCGGCCGTGCTGGCCGGGGCCGTAGGGGCGCTTCTCGAGGTAGCGCGCTGCCTTCGGCGTGAGGGCGACGCCGAGGGCGCGCGAGAGGCGCACCTTCGACCGGGAACGGGACTTCGTGGACATGACTTCCTTCGCTGATTCGCTGCCGCGCGAGCGGCTGTCCCGGCCGAGTGCCGGGACCTAAGGAGGGTTGCGGGCCCGAGGGCGGCACGCTGCCGCGGATGGACCGTCGTCCAGACTACCAGACGCC
>JAPSIA010000143.1 GCA_031179215.1 Agrococcus sp. | reverse complement strand
CGACGCTCGGCCACGGCGACACGAAGGACATCACGAACGGCGCGTGGCGCACCGCGCTCGACCCGGGCGGCGAGTGGATCCAGCAGGTGCTGCGCTCGGCCGACGTGCGGCTGACGCACGTGCGGCAGTCGGTGCCGGATGCGGGCGGTCTCGTCATCGCGACCGACCAGGCGCAAGCGAGGCAGTACGCGCAGATCCTGCGCGGCATCACGGGGCACGAGCCGACGGTCGTGCTCTCGGACGACGCGGGAGCATCCGACCGCATCGACGCCTTCTCGAAGGACGACTCCCGCTGGATGGTCGCGGTGCGCATGGTCTCGGAGGGCGTCGACGTGCCGCGACTCGCCGTGGGCGTCTACGCGACGAGCTCGGCGACGCCGCTGTTCTTCGCGCAGGTGATCGGGCGCTTCGTGCGCTCCCGCAAGCGCGGCGAGATCGCGACGGTGTTCCTGCCGAGCGTGCCGCCGCTGCTGACGCTCGCCGCCGAGCTCGAGCGGCAGCGCGATCACGCGCTCGATCGCGAGCAGGACGACGACCAGCTGCTCGACGACGATCTGATGGCGGCCGCCGAGCGGGGCGACAAGGACGACCGGGAGCCCTCGCCGTTCACGTGGGAGCCGCTCGAGTCGAGCGCGACGTTCGACCGCGTGCTCTTCGGCGACGCAGAGTTCGGGCAGCTCGTCGAGCCCGCGACCGAGGAGGAGCTCGACTTCATCGGCATCCCCGGCATCCTCGACGCCGAGGAGGTCTCCGACCTGCTCAAGCGGCGCCACGCCCGGCAGGCGGCGCGCATCCGCGAGCGGCCGCCGAGCGAGGAGGCGCCAGAGCCGCTCTACCGCAACATGCGCGAGGAGCGGCAGCTGCTCAACTCGCTCGTCGCGATCGTCGCGAAGCGGCGGGGCGAGGCGCACGCGCTCGTGCATGCAGAGGCGCGCCGCGTGTGCGGCGGCCCCCCGGTCGCGCAGGCCTCGATGCAGCAGCTGCGCGACCGCATCCACTACTTGCGCCGCCTCGTCGACCGGCGCTGAGCTCCGGCGCTCGGCTACACGGGTGCCGCGGGCGTCGGCCCGGGACGGGCCGACGAGCTGGCGTCGCGGCGGAGACCTGAAACGGTCTCCGCTTCAGCGCTCCAGCGCTCAGTCGTGCTCGACCCAGCACGTGAGCACGGCGGAGGCGAGCGCGTAGGCCGCTTCGTCCTGCGTGCGCGCGCCGTCGCCGAAGCCGTCGGGGAGCGCCGTCGCATCGACGGTGAGCGTCTTGCCGTCGCGGAGGAAGCCGACGACCCCGTCGCCGGTCGAGAAGGAGGGCAGGCCGAGGCCCAGCATGCCCTCGATCGGCTGCGCGCCGAGCTCGCGCTGCATCGCATCGAAGTGCTCCTGCCCCTCTGCAGCATCCGCGACGTCGTGCACCTCGAGCACGAGCGGCGCGCCGTCGACGTCGAACGTGCAGGAGTACGCCGGGGCGTCCCACTGCGTCGAGGGCTCGACCGCACCTTCGAGGGAGAGGATGACGGCAGCGGCCGTGACGACCTGGCCCTCGCAGATCATGCGCGCGGCCGCCGAGGGGCCCTGACCATCCTGCGCGTGATCCGCTGCGTGCCCGTCCTCGTGCGCGTCGGCGCTGTGCTCGCCGTGCTCGGCTCCCGACATGACGGAGCCGTCGGGCATGGTGTGCGATGCCGCAGGCGTGGATGGCGGCGCCTCCGCAGCCGCGCTCGCGCAGCCGGTCGTGAGGAGGGCGGCGGCGGCGACGATGCCGAGCCAGGTCATGCGAGCCATGGGAGTCATCCGTTCTTCGCTTGCGTGTACTCGGTGTTCGGCGCCGCACGCGATCAGGATTGGTGCAATCCGCCGCGGCGGCCGCGCCGAACCCTTGACAACTCCGGGCACTGCGCCCGGGACTCAAGGAAGAGGTACCTCCCATGAAGAAGTCAGCACTCCTGATCGCACCGGCGATCGGCATCGGGCTCGTCGCCCTCGGGGCATCCCCCGCGATGGCTGCGCACGCCCAGGGCTCCTACTCGGCAACCCTGGACGAGCTCAACAGCAGCGGCGCCTCCGGTGAGGCATGGATCGACGTCGAGGGCTCCATGGCCACCGTCACGATCAACGCCACCGGGCTCGCAGCCGAGTTCGACGGCGCGCCCTACCCGCACGTGCAGCACATCCACATCGGCGCGCAGGGGCTCTGCCCGGACATGAGCGCCGATGAGAACGGCGACGGCATCATCTCGACGACCGAGGGCGGACCCTTCTACGGCGAGATCGGCACGACGCTGTCGGTCGGCGACGCCGACAAGAGCCCCGCCGGCGGTCTCGACCTGATGGCGGCTCCCTCGGGCGACACGATCGCCTATGAGGAGTCGTTCGAGCTCGACGAGGCGACGCAGGACGCGCTCGCTGACGGCACCGCCGTCGTCGTCGTGCACGGCCTCGACCCCGCCACGCAGCCCGAGGGCGCGACCGAGCCGAGCGACCTCGTGGCCGAGCTCCCGCTCGCCGCGACCTCGCCCGCGCTGTGCGGCACGCTCGCGATGGCGCCCGCCGGTGGCGTCGACACGGGTGTCGTGACCGCTGCCGACGGGAACGAGGGCAGCTTCGGCTTCGTCGCCCTCGGCGGCATGCTGACGGTGCTGGCCGCCGCTGCGGTGTACGTCGTCCGTCGCCACACCATCCGCGAGCACTGATCGTCGGATCGATGCTCCTGCACGGAACGGGCCGTCGCCTCCGCCTCACGGCGGTGGCGGCGGCCCTCCTGCTCGCCCTCAGCGCGTGCAGCACGCCCGGTGCGCAAGCGCCGCCCACGGATGCTCCCGAATCGCCGACGGCCTCCGCAGAGGTGGCACCGAGCGAGGCGCCGAGCCCGCAGCCCAGCGAGACGCCGGCAGCGGTGGCGCCCATGGCCGCGTCCACGCCCGTGAGCGTGCAGATCCCGGCGCTCGATCGGCAGGCCGACCTCATCACGACCGGCATGCGCGCCGACCGCACCCTCGAGGTGCCGCCCGACGAGGAGGGCTCACCCGCGAGCTGGTACGACGGCTCGCCCACGCCGGGGGAGCGAGGCGCGGCGGTGCTGCTCGGCCACGTCAACTCGCTCTCGGACGAGAGCGGGGTCTTCTACGACCTGCAGTCGCTCGAGCCGGGCGACGAGGTGCGCGTGACGCGCGAGGACGGCTCTGTGGCGGTGTTCGAGGTCTACCGCACCGAGTCGTTCGCGAAGGACGCGTTCCCCACGCGCGCCGTCTACTACCCGGTCTCGGAGCCGGAGCTGCGCCTCATCACGTGCGACAACCTGGACGGCACGAGCGACGGCTTCCCGAACAACTTCGTCGTCTTCGCGCGGCTCGCGGTCGCGCGCTGAGCGCGCGACACGTCGCGGCGCGGCGTCCTCGTCAGCGGCCGGAATCGCGCTCAGCGCGCGGGCCAGCGGGCCGTCGACGCGGCGCGAGGCTCAGTCGACGGCGTCCTGCTCGAGCATGAGCGAGATCGCGACCGCCTTCGCCGCGTCGATGTGCTCGCGCATGACGGCCTCGGCGCGCTCGGGATCGCGAGCGACGACCGCCTCGAAGACGCCGCGATGCTCGTCGGCGGCCTCGGATGCGCGTCCCGGTCGGGCCGAGGTCAGCGCGCGATAGCGGTCGACGTGGCCGCGCACGATGCGCAGCAGGTTCTCGGCGAGCCCGTTGCCGCTGATGCGCTGGAGCTCGTCGTGGAACTCGGCACCGAAGCGCACGACCTGCGTGTAGTCGTCGCGCAGCCGGTCCTGCAGCAGGATCTGCCGCTCGAGCACCACGAGATCGGCATCCGTCACGCGACGAGCGGCGTCCGAGGCGATGAGCCCCTCCAGGCGCGCCCGCGTGTCGAACACGTGCCCGAGCTCCTCGACCGAGACCGGGGCGACCATCGTGCGATTGGTGCCTCGCCGCACGGCCAGCCCCTCGACGACGAGCGTCGCGATCGCCTCCCGGACCGGGGTGCGCGAGACGCCGAGCTGGTCGGCGAGCTCGGGAGCCGACAGCGGGGCGCCGGGCTCGAGCCGGCGCTCGACGATCAGCGAGCGCAGCTGCTCGTACGTCGCCGAGCCGTGATCGCGGCGGCGCGCTCGATCGTCCATGCCGCTCAGTGTGCCACGAAAGGTACATCCGTGTACTTGCGTATCTGCATGCAGTTGTGC
>JAPSIA010000003.1:25624-64601 GCA_031179215.1 Agrococcus sp. | reverse complement strand
GGGCTTGCGTTGTGCGGAGCGGGGGCCGGGCGGGGCGGGCAGCGCAGCGCCACGCCCCGGGCTCCGGCCCCCACACGGGCGCCGCGCCGCAGCGCGGGCGCCCGGGTCACCCCTTCGCGGAGCCCGCCAGCAGGCCTCGCACGAAGTAGCGCTGCAGCCCGAAGAAGACGAGCAGCGGCACGACGAGCGAGACGAAGGCGCCGGCGGTCAACCGCTCCCAGTTCTCGCCGCGAGAGCCCGCGAGCTCGGCCAATCGTTGGGTGAGCGGCGCCGTATCGGGCGTGCCGGAGGAGAACACGAGCGCGACGAGCAGGTCGTTCCACACCCACAGGAACTGGAAGATGCCGAACGACGCGATCGCGGGCATCGCGAGCGGCAGGATGATGCGGAAGAAGATCTGGCCGTGACCGGCGCCGTCGACGCGCGCCGCCTCGATGACCTCGCCCGGGATCTCCGAGATGAAGTTGTGCAGCAGGAAGATCGCGAGCGGGAGCCCGAAGATCGTGTGCGCGATCCACACCGGCAGGAACTGCCGCTCGGAGATGAACGGGATGGCGTCGTGCAGCGCGTTCTGGAACGGCTGCAGGAAGGTCACGAACAGCTGCAGCAGCGGGATGAGGGCCATCTGCAGCGGCACGATCTGCAGCGCGAAGACGACGACGAAGAGCGTCGACGAGCCCTTGAACCGCACCCACGCGAAGGCGTAGGCCGCGAGCGAGGCGAGCACGAGCGGGATGAGGGTGCCGGGGATCGCGATGAGGAGCGAGTTGACGAAGTACTCGCCGAGCTGCGGCGACGACGACGAGCCCGAGAAGAGCACCTCGCTGTAGTTGTCGAGCGTCAGCTGCGGATCGGTGAAGAAGCTCCACCAGCCGGAGGTCGAGATCTGGTCGGCCGGCCGGAACGACGACAGGAGCAGCCCGAAGGTCGGGATCGTCCACACGACGGCGATGACGATCGCCGCGAGCGTCGCCCACGGGCTCGTGAGCCGCCGCTTCACGCGGTCGGCGCGCGTCTCGACCGCCGGCGCGACGCGATCGGGCGTGATCTCGGGATCGGGCGTGACCGCCACGTGGCTCTGGCTCATCGGATCGCCTTCTGCTGGTTCAGGACGCGGATGTTGTAGACGACGATCGGCAGCACCATGATGAACAGGATGAGCGCGAGCGCCGCGCCCCTGCCCGGTTCGCCCGAGCGGAACGCCTGCGTGTACATCTCGTTGGCGACGACCGAGGTGTCGAAGTTGCCGGCCGTCATCGTGCGCACGATGTCGAAGACCTTGAGGGTCGCGATCGAGATCGTCGTCACCACCACGACGAGCGACGAGCGGATGCCCGGCAGCGTCACGTTGCGGAAGCGCTGCCAGGGATTCGCGCCATCGATCTCCGCGGCCTCGAGCTGCTCGGTCGGCACGCCCTTGATCGCGGCCGAGAGCACCACCATCGCGAAGCCCGTCTGGATCCAGATCATCACGAGGATGAGCGCGAGCGTGTTCCATGGGCTGTTCTGCAGGATCTGCTGCGGCTCGCCGCCGAAGAGCACGATGAGCTGGTTGACGAGGCCGATCTGCTCCTGCTGCGGGCCTCGGTAGGCGTACATGAACTTCCAGATGATGCCCGCGCCGACGAACGAGATCGCCATCGGCATGAACACGAGCATCTTGTAGACCTTCTCGCCGCGGCTCTTGTCGATGAAGACCGCGTAGGCGAGCCCGACGACGGTCGAGACGAGCGGCACCAGGACGACCCACACGATCGTGTTGACGAGGGTGATGAGCGCCTCTGGCTGCGTGAACATCCACACGAAGTTGTCGAGCCCGTTGAAGGTGCCCGACGCGTCGGTGAAGGCGAGCAGTGCCGTGCGGATCGCGGGGTAGACGAGCCCGATCGTCAGCAGCAGCGCCGCGGGCATGAGGAAGACGAGCATCGGCTTCGAGTCCTCGTCGCGATCGGCGAGCCAGCCGAGGATGCCGATGACGCTCAGCGCCGCGGCACCCGCCCACGGCCAGACCCCCACGGGCTGCTCCTGGCCGCCCTCGAGGACGAGCGCGATGACGACGACGGCCACGGCGGCGACGAGCCACACCAGCAGGCGAGCACCGCGGCGCAGGCGCTGCGGTGCGAAGGCGATGCCGGCAGTCACGAGCAGCGCCGCCGCGAGCGGCCAGCCGACGATCGTGCCGGCGAGCGTGAGGGCGGGCGTGACCCAGTCGAGCGCGGAGACGCCGTCGGCGAGCTGCGCGCCGAGCGCGACGGCCGCCACGAGCACGGCGCCGAGCACGCGCATCACGGCGCTGCGCACGGCCTCCGGCGCGGGCTGGAGCAGCCGGTCGAGCGCCCACTGCAGCACGACGACGCCGATGCCGGCGAGAGCGACGATGATGAGCAGGTTCGTCAGCCCCTGCGTCATCCACGGCACGGCGCCATAGAGCACGCGCGCCAGGATCGCGATGAGCGCGAACGCGGCGATGACGATGAGCCGAGGCCGCATCCCCCGCGAGAGCCCCGCCCAGCCGCGAGCGCGCGGCTTGTCCTCAGGTCGGTCGAGGAACGCGAGCAGCAGCGCCATCACGACGCCGAACGCCGCGAGGCCGACGACCGCCTGCATCACCTTGCCGATGAGATCCATCGTGGTCATGGGTCACCTTCCGCAGATGCCGTGCGGGGGTCGCAGCGCGCGACCCCCGCACGGGCATCGGTCGACTGCTACGGCCAGCTGGACTCGACCTGGCCGAGCACGGTCTCGGTGTCCTCGCCCGAGATCCAGTCGACCATCGCCGTCCAGAAGGTGCCAGCGCCGACGGCGCCCGGCATCAGGTCGGAGCCGTCGAAGCGGAACGTCGTCTCCGGGTCCTGCAGCGTCTCGACGGCCGACTGCAGCAGCGGGCTGCCGGCGTTGGCCGGGTCGAGGCCCGAGTTGGCCGAGATCACGCCGCCGAGCGAGACCCGGCTGTTCGCCCACTCAGCGCTCGAGAGGTAGGACTGCACCGCGACGACCTCCTCGGAGTCGCTGAACGCGCCGACGAACTCGCCGCCGCCGGTGACGGCCGCCTCGCCGGCCTCGGTGCCCGGGAGGATGAAGCCCCACACGTCGCCGTCCTCGGCGACCGTCGTGCCCTCGGGCCACAGGCCCTCGTAGAACGACGCCTGGTGGTGCATCGCGCACTCGCCCTCGGTGACGGGCCAGCCGGCCTCGCCGAAGTCCTGCGTCGCGATGGTCGTGACGTCGCCGAACCCGCCGTTGACGTAGTCGGGGTTCTTGATGAGCTCGCCGACGCGGTCCATCGCCTCGACGATCGCGGGGTCGTCGAAGGGGATCTCGTGCGAGATCCACTGGTCGTAGACGTCGGGGCCCGCCGTGCGCAGCACGTAGTCCTCGATCCAGTCGGTGCCGGGCCAGCCGGTCGCCTCACCGGAGCCGAAGCCGACGCACCAGGGCTTCATCGCCCCGGACTCGGCGATCGTGGCGGTCAGCTCGTCGAGCTCGTCGAGCGTCGTCGGCACCTCCCAGCCGTTCTCCTCCCACACGGAGGGCGAGTACCAGACGAAGCCCTTGATGCTCGCCATGAGCGGCGCGCCGTAGAGCGTGCCGTCGACGGTGCCGTAGTTCTGCCAGTCCTCGGTCCAGTACTCCTGCGCGTTCGCGACGACGGGCTCCGGGGCGGGCAGCACGCTGCCCGACTCGACGACCGAGGCCAGCAGGCCGGGCTGGGGGAAGATCGCGAGGTCCGGCGGGTTGCCGCCCTGGACCCGGACGTTGATCTGCGCCTCGAACTCCGCCGAGCCCTCGTAGACGACGTCGATGCCCGTGCACTCCTCGAACTCCGCCCAGGACTCGTTGAGCAGCGCAGCCTCGGGGTCGAGGATCGTGCCGTAGACGTCGACCTCGGCGCCCTCGAACGTGCCGTAGTCGGCGTAGGCCTCGCAGCCCTCGCCGCCGGCCGGCGCGGATCCGCCCGGCGCGGCCGAGGGGTCGGCCGGTGCGTCGCCGACGCAGCCCGTGAGGGCGAGTGCGGCCACGCCCGCGATGCCGATGGGCACCGCGATCCTGCGTGCGTGCTTCACGTGAACTCCTTCGCTCAGTGCGTTCGGCACGCGGCGTGAGCGGAAGGCGCACAGCCTCGTGCCAGGAACCGGAACCGGTTCCGATGCCAGTGACGGTAGCGCACGCTCCCTGCGCGTGCCATGGAGATGCAGGTTGCGATTCGGCAACGATCATCCCGGTGGCGCCCTCTCGCGCCTCGTGAGACGCTCTACCCTCGGAACCGGTTCCGACGACGGACCGCGCGGGCGCGAAGGAGGCTGCGGTGCCACGGCTCTCGGATGTCGCCCGCGTCGCGGGGGTCTCGAAGGCCACGGCCTCGCGAGCGCTGTCCGGCGCCGACGGGGTCTCGGCGGCCACGCGCTCGAAGGTGCAGCGCACGGCCGAGCAGCTCGGCTTCCGCGCCTCCGGCGCGGCCCGCAGGCTCGCGACGGGCATGACGCGCACGATCGGGGTCCTCACCCCATCGGTCGATCGCTGGTACTTCGGGAGCGTGCTGCACGGCATCGCGCACATGGCCGACGCGCACGAGCACGACGTGCTGCTCTACGACCTGGGCGCCTTCGGGCGCGGCGGGCACGAGAAGTTCGAGCGCTTCATGCGGCGCGGCGAGGTCGACGGCCTCGTCACGATCACGTGGAGCCTCGTGGGCGGCGACCTCACGCGACTCGCGCAGCTCGGCATCCCCGTGGCGACGGTCGGCGAGCCCACGCCGCACTCGCGCTCCTTCAGCCTCGACGACGACGCCGCCGGCGAGCTCGCGGCCGAGCACCTCGTGCGGCTCGGCCACACCGATCTCCTGCACCTCGCGAGCGAGACGGAGGTGCAGCCGTTCGACTCCTCCTCCTCCGACCGCCGCAAGCGCGCCTTCGAGGCCGTCTCGATCCGCCACGGGCTGCGGATGCGGCCCGTCACGACCGTGCCGACCCACCTCGAGGGCGCGCACGGCATCGTGCGCGCCCTGCTCGACCGCGACGATCGCCCGACAGGCGTCGTGGCGGGCACCGACGAGGCTGCGCTCGCGTGCATGCTCGCCGCGCACCAGCTCGGCATCCGCGTGCCGGAGGAGCTGAGCGTCATCGGCGTCGACGACGTGCCGGCCGCGGCCGCCTTCGGCCTCACGACCGTCCGGCAGGATCCGGCGCGGCACGGCGAGGACGTCGTCGCGTGGATCATCGAGGCGCTCAGCCGCCCCGAGGCGGAGCCGGATCGCAGCCACACGAGCTACGCCCCAGAGCTCGTGGTGCGCGCCTCGACCGCGCCGCCGCCGCGCTGAGCCGCTGCCGACGCGCGCCGGCGCCGCTGCCGACGCCGCTGCCGGGCCGGCAGCGTGGCGTCGGCGCGCAAACGGGCCCGTCCGCTCCCCCGCTGCTGCGGAGGGGCGGACGGGCCCGTCGCTCGACTACGCCTGCGTGGCGGCCTCGCTGCGGCGACGCGCGACCAGCAGCGCACCGGCGGCCATCAGCAGCAGGGCGAGCACGCCCACGCCGACCCCGATCGATGCGCCCGTGTCGGGCAGCGTCGGCGGCGGCACCTCCTGGGGCCACTCGGGCAGCGCGCACGCGGCGGCGGCGTCCGTGAGGCCGTTGTGGGCGATGCCCGCGGTGTTCGCGAACCCGCCGGCCGCATCGGAGCCCGGCTCCGGGCAGGCGAGCGTGGAGGCGTCGGCCGCGTCGGTGTCGAGCGTCGACGTGACCGCCACCCGGTAGGTGTGGGCGGCGCCGGCGGCGAGGACGCCCTCGGCGACGACGTTCTCCGCCGCACCGTCCTCACCGAGACCCGTCCAGCCCTCCAGCAGCGTGACACCCTCGGGCGACTCCGTCACCGTGGCGCCGGTGACGGTGATGCCGGCCCCGTAGCGGAGCTGATCCGTCAGGGTGTAGTCGCCGGCCTCGGCGCCGTCGTTGCTCGCGACGATCTCGTACGTCACCGTCCACGTGCCGTCCTCGGCGAGCTCGGGCTCCCCGACGATCGACTTCGCGATGGCGATCGAGGGCAGCGGCGCGCAATCCGTGTCGGTCTGCGTGCCACCCGTCTCGTCGGTGAGCGTCGCGGCGTTGTTCAGGCCCTGCCGCAGCGCGTTGGCACCGGCCGGCGCCGTGCACCCGGGGGCGCCGGTGCCGTCGGCCTCGGCCGCATCGAAGTGCAGCGGCACGTCGACCAGGACCGTGACCGTGTAGACGTGCGGGGCGTAGCCCTCATCGTCCAGGCCCGGGATCTCGACGTCCGTCGCGATCCGCTGGCTGCCCGCGCCGTCGAAGCCGCCGTCGACCTCGACACCCTCGGGACCGAGGACGGTGACCGTGTCGACCGTCACGTCCGGGGCGAAGAGGAACTCGTCGTCCAGGTCGTAGACGGTCGCCTCGGTGCCGGCGTTGCCGACGATCAGGTCGTACGTCACCGTCCACTGCCCATCGCCCGCAGGCTCGGCAGAGACCAGCTGCTTGTCGAGGGTGGGCTTGCTCGGCAGGATGCACGCGTCATCCTCGCCGCCGATGCCGTTCCACGACACCGCCGCCACGTTGTGCACGGCACCGGGGGCCACCCCGTCACCCGCGATGCAGGACTCCGCCACCGGCACGTCGACCGCGTCGAGGTCCAGGGCGTACCGGATCGTCACCGCGTACGTGTGCACCACCGGCGCACCGACCGCAGCCGCGATGGGCTGGTCGGTGACGATCCGCTCGTCGCCGTCGGTGCCGAAGCCCGGGTTGAGGCCCACCGAGTCCGCGGCGTCCGTGGACACGTCCCGCACGCCCATGACCGTCACGCCCTCGCCGACCGCGAGGCGGTCGTCCAGGTCGTACTCCCCGGCGCCCGGACCGCGGTTCGTGACCGTGATCTCGTACGTCGCGTCGTACACGCCCTCCTCGCCGTCGACCGGCACGACCGCGCCCGAGAGCGACTTGGCCGTCTCGATCAGCGGCAGCGCGGCGCAGGCGGCATCCGAGCGCGTCTCGCCGTTGTGGGTCAGGTCGACGGTGTTCGCGAGGCCCCCTGCCGCCCCCGGCGTGCAGCCGAGCGCGTCGGGAGTCACGACGTCGAGGTCGAGCGAGACCACCGCCTGCACCCGGTACGTGTGCGAGCCGCCGGCCGCGAGCGCGACGTCCGTGGCGATGGTGTCCTCGCCGCGTCCGTCCCACGCGTCGCCCACCGCGACGCCCTCGGGCGCCGACACGAGCTCGGCCGACTCGATCACGACGCCCTCACCGAACCGCAGCTCGTCGGCGATGTCGTACTCGCCCTCGGCCGCGCCGCGGTTGGTCGCGACGAGGTCGTACGTGACCGTCCACGTGCCGTCCCCGTTGCCCGTCGGGCCGTCGGCGATCGACTTGTCCACGTCGATGAGCGGCAGGGTCGGGCACACCGCGTCGATCGCCTCGATGCCGTTGTGGTCGAGCAGCGTGCCGTTCGCGAGGCCGCCGGGCTCGCCGGAGCCGGGCGCGGGGCACGCGAGCGCCGACGGGTCGATCGTCTCCTCATCCATCGAGACGACGACCGCGACCGTGTAGCTGTGGCGCTCGCCGGCGCCGAGGCTCACGCCTGCGGCGATGCGGTTCTCGTCGGCGTCCGCCGCGGCTCCGAGCCCCGTCCACGCCTCGTCGACGGCCACGCCGTCAGGGGCGGTGATGTCGGTGGACTCGATCGCGATGCCGGGGCCGAAGCGCAGCTGGTCGTAGACGTCGTAGTCGCCTGCGGCGGCGCCGACGTTCTCGGCCACGATCTCGTACTCGACCGTCCACGTGCCGTCCCCGTTCGGGGTGGGGCCTGCAGCGACGGTCTTGTCGACCGTGATCCACGCGAGCGTGATGCACGCCTCGGCCGAGTCGGTGAGGTCGTTGTGCTCGAGCTCGGCGGTGTTCGAGAGTCCGCCGTCGCTCTCGCCGGTCGCGTCGCAGCCGGTGATGACGGGGGCCAGCCCCTCGGCGTCGACCGAGACGACCACCTCGACCTGGTAGGTGTGGGTGCCGCCCGCGGGCAGGGTCACGTCGCTCGCGATGACGTTCTCGGGCGACGTCTGCTCCGCGCCGAGGCCCGTCCAGTCCGCCGAGGCCGTCACTCCGTCGGGCGTCGTGATCACGCGGCCCGACTCGACCACGAGGTCGCCGTCAGCGGTCATCATGTCGGTCACCTCGTAGACGCCGTCGGCGTCGCCGGCGTTCGTCGCCACGATGTCGTACACGACCGTCCACGTGCCGTCGCCGTTCGGCGTCGGACCGGCCGAGACGCCCTTGTCGATCTCGATCGACGGGATCGGCGCGCACGCGCGGTCCTGCTCCGTGTCGCCACGAGCGTCCGTGAGCGTCGTCGTGTTGCTGAACGCCCGCGCCGAGTCGTCGTCGTCCGCGCCGCACTGGGTCGGGTCATCCGCCGTGCCTGCACCCGGCAGGAACAGCGGCACCTCCGCCACGACCCGCACCGCGTAGTGGTGCGGCGCGTAGCCGGCGTCGTCGTTGCCCGCCAGCGGCACGCCCGATGCGATCCGCACCTCGTCCTGCCCGTTCCATGCCGGGGTCGCGAGCGTCACGTCCGCGGGCGCGCCGGTCACCTCGGCCGACACGATCGTCGCCTCATCGGTGAACCGCAGCGTGTCATCGAGGTCGTAGGAGGTCGGGTGCCCCGACTCGTTCGTGACCTCGATGTCGTAGAGGAGCTCCCACTGGCCGTCGCCGATCGGCGTCGCCGAGACGAGCGTCTTCGAGTGCGCCGGGTCGCCGGTGACCTGGATGCCAGCCGGGTCGCAGCTCTCCTGCACCTGCTCCTCGGTGTCGGCCGGCTGCGGCGCGTTCACGCACGCCCAGTTGATGAGCGTGTCGGGGCCGCCGGCCTCGAGCACGACGTCGTACTCGTGCACGTACGCGCTCTCCGCGCCCGGCTCGAGCTCGTCGATCGTGAACCCGCCCAGCTCGGGCTGCTGGTCGTCGGTGATCACGAGGTCGCGCAGCGTGCCCTGACCCGTGTTCGTGACGACCACGCGGTACGGGACCGTCTCGCCCACCCGGTAGGTCGGGTACTCGACCGCGTCGTTCGCGTCGACCCAGTTGCCGTCGATGTCCTGCACGTACTTCTTGAGCGACACCGAGTACATCGAGCCCATCGTGAGCGGCTCGGAGGTGCGCATCACGAGCTCCGTGTGCTCGGCGATCGCCTGCGCCCGGTTCACGTAGACGTCGCCGGGCTCGGCGCCGTCGGGCTGGATCGTCACGACGAACGAGCGCGTCTCACCCGCGGGGAGCTCGCCGCCGACCACGCGGATCGCCGTCGGGCTCTCCGGTCGATCGGTCGTCCACATCGCCGACGGGCTGCCCGCCGTGCCGTTGGCCGGCGCGTTCGGGTCATCGCTCAGCGTCGAGGGGACCGCGTCGGTGTAGTACACCGTCGAGCCGGCCGGCACCTGCACCGAGGTGAGCGCATACGTGCCCGAGAAGTCCGTGCCGCGTCCGTCGCCGTTGAACGGGAGGATGTCGATCGTGTCCGTGAACGCCTGCGGCAGCGGATCCTGCGACCGCAGCGTCACCGTCCACGAGCCCGTCTCGCCCGAGCCGTCGCCGTCAGGGTTCGCGATGAACCACTGATCGGTGGTCTTGCCGAGCATCGTGGTGCCGCTCGTGCTCACCGTGACCTGCGCGGATGCGGGCGTCGACGTCTGCCCGCCGACGGCGCTCTGCGCGGTGTTCGTGAGCACCTGGCCGGGCGTCACCGAGTCGCCGGCGACCGCCTGATAGGTGAGGATGTTCCGCACGTTCGTCGGCACGTCGTCGAGCGTCCAGGTGAGCACCTGCTGCCCCGAGCCGTTCGTCGACACGACGGGCGCGGGGTCGGCCGAGCCGGCGACGTACGACATGCCCACCGGCAGGGTGTCGGTGATGACGTAGCCGTCCATCGTCTCCGGGATCGCGCCCGCACCGTTGGCCGAGTAGGTCAGCGTGAAGCTCGCGGGCTCGCCGGGCTTCACCACGGAGCGGTCGACCGACTTGGCGATCGACGGAGTCGCGGTGATGGTCCGGAGGATGTCCCGACGGAAGTTGGTGTGCGGGTAGCGCGCGCCAGGAGTCGGAGTGAGGACGGAGCTCTCACCCTGCCCCGACCAGACTCCTCCGGACATCACGGAACCGAACATCCAGATGTCCTGACCGACACGAACATCGTCGCGGATGATCGAGTAGCCGGCCAGCTGGATGCCAGCGTGGCCTTCGTCCTCGAGCAGCGAGTGCGGGTAGATGATCCGGATGGCCTGGACCGCGGTGCGGTCAGCGGGCTCGGCCGTCGTCCAGTTGGCGGGGTCCGATCCGCAGTTGAAGAGGTCCGGGTCCCCGACGTTGCCGACGTAGTACTCGACGGCGGGCGGGTTGTTCAGCTCGCCGGCCGGGCCGTTGTCCGTGTATCCGCGGATCGTGGGAAGGGCGTCTCCCACGGCCCATGGCGTGTAGGTCACGTAGTCGGTGTCGAACACGAGGCACTGACCGTGGAGCGTGTCATCCGGCACCGCGTACAGGCTCGCGTTGTGGTTGATGTACTGCACGACCTTCGTGCCGGCCGAGACTCGGTAGGTGTCGTCCCAGTTGTTGCCGCCCGCTCCGGTGTACGGACGCCACCAGGGGGATGCCCAGAGACCGGGCAGCACGTAGCTCTTGTTGGTCGTGTTGTTCTCGGTCAGGTCGACGGAGGTCAGTCCGGTGGTCGACTGGTACGCAGGGGCGTTCGACTGGAGGCTGATCGAGCCCGCCTGCGTCGTCGCCACGCGGAACCACAGGCTGCCGCTGGCGATGTAGGACCAGTCGGTCGGCAGCGGGTTGCCGGCGGAGTCCCTCGTCGGGACGGTCGCCATGTCGTAGTTGATGCCCGTGAGCGTGAGGTCGAATGCGCCGGGCTGCCCGGCGACGGGCACGAGCGCGCAGGTGTCGACGTGCGACGTCTGCTGGTTGGCCGGGTAGTTCTCCCGCACCCCGTCCGGCATCCCAGACCACGGGTGGCCCGCGGCGATGTAGGCGTTGAACGGCGAGCAGCCGACGTCGCCGTAGAAGCCCTCGCCGAGGCCGATGGAGGCGCCGTTGCTGTCGGCGAGCTGCAGTCGGTACGTCACCGAGTCAGGGCCCACGTCGGAGCCTGCGCCGAGCCGGAGCGACCACTCGAGTCCCACGTCGACGCTCGTGTAGTCCGGGTTCCACTTGTAGTAGGCCGTGTTCTGCCCGAACTGGAGATCCATCGCGAAGGCGTTCTGGATGTCGATCGGGGGCAGCGGCCGCTGCTGGCCGTCGATCTCACCCGTCGCGACGACCTGGTCGCCCGTCTCGCCATCGACCACGATCGGGGTCTGCACGACCACCGCCGTGCCCTGCGCCACGGTGCCCAGGTTGCACGTGAGCGTGCTGCCGTCCTGGGAGATGGATGAGGCCGGGCTCACGCCCGCCGTGAGGCAGACGTTGGGAAGCCCCCTGAACGCACCGTTCACGGTGGTCGCCGTGAAGGTGACGTTCTCCACCGGCTCGTTGGCCGGCGCCGGCTGGTCGTCGTTGACGTTGACCCGCCAGATCGCATTGACGACGTCTCCACGGCCGACGGTGGTCGGCGTGCCGGCCTCCCAGTCGCCCGTGATCTCGTACACCGTCGCCGCGGCGGCGGGGGTCGCCGCCATGACGCTGCCCGTCGCGACGATGAATGCTGTCGCTGCCGACACCGCCGTCCGCAGCAGCCGGGACCGGCGCTTGACCTCGCTCATGGTGCTCCTCGGGGAGAGTTCCGAGCGCGCACCTATTGCACGCTCAGCAAAGTCCACGTTGGCAGAGGTTGTGAGCGACGCGCAACAAAAAGGTGGGGTTTCTTCGGAATGTTGCGGAGATCCGACGAGCGCCGGCTCTCGAGGGGTCAGTCTGCCCGTCGATCCGCGCCCGCGATGCGCCAAGCCGCGGCGCGCTCCGCCTGCGCCTCCGCCACCTCGCTGCCGCGCCCCTCGGCGACGAGCCGCCCTCGCTCGAGCAGCAGCGCGCGGTCGGCGCGGCCGAGGCTCACGGCGTCGTGGGTCGCGACCACGACGACGGCACCGGCCGACGCCGCGGCCGCGAGCGCCTCGTCGATGCGATCGCGCGCCTCCGCGTCCGCGGCGGCAGCCGGTTCGTCGAGCAGCAGGAGCGGCGCGCGCTGCACGAGGCCCTGCGCGACGAGGATGCGCTGCCGCTGACCGCCCGAGAGCTCGGCGAGCTGGCGGCGCGCGAGCGCGCGCATGCCGACGGCGTCGAGGGCGTCGTCGACGCGAGCACGGCCCGCGGCGCCCAGTCGCCCGAGCAGCCCGCGCTCGCGCCACATCCCGAGCTCGACCACCTGCCGCGCGGTGAGCGGCAGGCGCGCGCCGCCCTCGGTGCGCTGCGGCACGAGCGACCGGGCCGCCGGCAGGCCGTGGATGCGGCCCGCTGCGGGCGCGAGCAGCCCAGCGAGCGCCTCGATGAGCGTCGACTTGCCGCTGCCGTTGCCGCCGGCGACCGCCGTGACCGCGCCGGCCCGCAGTACGCAGTCGATGCCGGTCAGCACGAGCGCGTCGCCTCGCCGCACCTCGAGCTGCTCGAGGCGGATGTCGGACGGGGCGGGATCGGTGCACATGGCTCGATTGTACTTTGAGAATGATTCTCGTTACGCTCACGGCGTGCCATGGATCACTGAGCTGCTGCTCGCGCCGTTCGAGACCGCGTTCTTCGGTCGCGCGCTCGTGGGCGGCGTGCTGGCCGCCGCCATCTGCGCGATCGCCGGCACGTGGGTCGTGGCGCGGGGCATGGCGTTCCTCGGCGAAGCGCTCGGGCACGGCATGCTGCCGGGCGTCGCGGTCGCGACGCTCCTGGGGGGCTCCCCGCTCGCGGGCGCCGCCGTGAGCGCGGCGCTCATGGCGGTCGGCATCGGCTGGCTCACCCGCAGGGCGAGGCTGCGCGACGACACCGCGATCGGCATCGCCTTCGTCGGCATGCTCGCCCTCGGCGTCGTGATCGTCTCCCACTCGGCGAGCTTCGCGACCGACGCGACCGCGATCCTCTTCGGCGACGTGCTCGCGATCCAGCAGGGCGACCTGCTCGCCCTCGGCGCCGGCCTCGCGGCGACGGCGGTGCTCGCTCTCGCGCTGCACCGGCCGATCCTCGCCCTCGCGTTCGACGAGCGGATCGCGACGACGCTCGGGCTGCGGCCCGGCCTCGCGCGCATCGGGCTCGTCGCGCTCGTCACGATCGCGGTCGTCGCCTCGTACCAAGCGGTCGGCACGCTGCTCGTGGTCGCGCTGCTCGTGGCACCGCCTGCCGCCGCGGCGGTCTGGTCGCGCAGCATCCTCGGCACCATGGCCGGCGGTGCGGGCGTCGGCGCCCTCGCCGTCGCCGTCGGCCTCATCGCCTCCTGGCACCTCGGCACCGCGGCCGGGGCGTCGATCGCGATCGTCGCCGTGCTCGCCTTCGCCGCCTCGAGCGCGCTGCGGGCCCTCCTCGACCTGCGACCGCGCGACGGCGCGCGGCCCGCGCACGCCACGACACCGACGACCGACGCGCCCGTGCGCGTCGCCGAGAGGAGCGCCGCGTGAACCCGCGAGCCACCACCCCGAGATCCCGTCGCGCTTGGACCGGCGCGTTCGCGAGCGCGGCCGCGCTCGCGCTCGCCGGCTGCGGCACGCCCGCCCCCGGCGCACCTGCCGCGCCCGAGCAGGCGACGCCGACCGAGAGCGCCGTGCCGCACGGCTACGTGGAGGGGGCGGAGGAGCTCGCCGAGGCGCAGTCCATGCTCGCGGCCGTCGACCCGGACGGACGGGTGCGGCTCGTCGACCTGCTCGACGGCCGCGTGGAGGAGCTCGGCGCGATCGGTGCGCCGCTCGCGCTCGATCACGACGGGCGCTTCCTCGCGGCCACCACGGCAGCGGGCGTGACCATCGTCGACACGGGCGTCTGGACGGTCGACCACGCCGACCACGTGCACTACTACCGGGCCGAGGCGCGCATCGTGGGCTCGCTCGAGCTCGACGGCGCCGCGGCGATCGCGAGCACCGAGTCCCGCACCGCCGTGCTCGCGGGCGGCGAGCTCGTGCTGCTCGACCGCGACGCGCTCGGGCAGGGCGAGATCCTAGAGACCGCGCGCTTCGAGGCCGCCGAGGGCGGCTTCGCGGTGCCCGCGGGCGACGGCGCGGTCGTCGCGACCGATGCCGCCGTCGTCGTGCTGGATGCGGCGGGCCGCGAGCTCGCGACCGAGCCGTGCACCGAGCCCGACGGCGGCATCGTGACCCGCGTCGGCGCCGTCTTCGGCTGCCGCGAGGGTGCGGTGCTCGCGACGGACGCCGAGGCCGGCGTCGAGCTCGAGGCGATCCCCTACCCCGCCGGCACTGCCGCGGAGCAGCGCGCGTCGGGCTTCGGCATGCGGTCTGGCCGCGCGACCGCCGCCGCGCTCGCCGGCGACGCCGGCTACTGGCTGCTCGACACCCGCACGCGCACCTGGACGCTCGTCAAGACGCCGCAGCCGCTCGAGCGGGTCGTCGCGGTCGACGACGAGGAGGGGCACGTCGTCGCCATCGGCGCCGACGGCCGCGTGCTCGTGCTCGACGAGTCGGGCGCCGAGCTCGCCGCCACCGAGCCGGTGCTCGCGGCGACGCTCGCCGATCCGGCTGCCGCGGCGGCGCTCGCGCTCGAGGTCGACGCGAGCCGCGCCTACGTGCCGATCCTCGCCGACGGCGCGGTGCTCGAGATCGACTTCGCCGACGGCGCACGCATCGCCCGCACCCTCGAGGTGCCGGCGCCCCTCCTCGTCGCGGAGACCGGGCGATGAGCGCCCGCGCCGCACGCGCGGCCGCCGCTGCCGTCGCCGTCGCGCTCGGGCTCGTCGCGTGCGCTCCCCAGCCGGCGCAGGACGAGCGGCCGAGCATCGTCGTCACCACGAACATCCTCGGCGACGTCGTGGGCGAGCTCGTCGGCGAGCAGGCCGCGGTGACGCCCCTCATGCGCCCGAACGCGGATCCGCACTCGTTCGAGATCTCGGCGCAGGAGGCGGCGGCGATGGAGTCGGCCGAGCTCGTCGTCGCGAACGGACTGGGCCTCGAGGAGGGGCTCGCGCAGCACGTCGAGGCCGCCGCGGCCGCCGGCGTGCCGATCCTCGAGGCCGGCGACCACGTCGAGGTGCTCGAGTACTCGAGCGAGGACGCCGCCGGGCCCGACCCCCACTTCTGGACCGATCCCGCGCAGATGCGCGCCGTCGTCGACGCGCTGCACGCGGCGATCGCCGAGCACGTCGACGGCATCGACGCGGCGGCCCTCGACGCGGCGACCGACGCGTACCGCGCCGAGCTCGAGGCGCTCGACGCCGACCTCGCGGAGCGCTTCGGCTCGATCGAGGAGTCGAGGCGGGCGCTCGTGACCAACCACCACGTCTTCGGCTACCTCGCCGAGCGCTACGGCTTCCGCGTCATCGGCGCGGTCATCCCGGGCGGCACGACGCTCGCCGCTCCCAGCGCGAGCGACCTCGCCGACCTCGCGAGCGCGATCGAGGAGGCCGGCGTGCCCGTGCTCTTCGCGGAGTCGTCGCAGCCCGACCGGCTCGTGGAGGTGCTCGCGGAGGAGGTGGGGATCGATGTGCGCGTCGAGACCCTCTTCACCGAGTCGCTCACCGGCCCCGGCGAAGGCGCGGAGACCTACCTGCAGATGATGCACGCCAACGCCGACCGCATCGTCGCCGCGCTCCGCTGACCCCCCATGGCCGCGCCGCCCGGCGCGACCGCACCACCCACTGGAAGGACACCATGCACATCCCCATCAGGCGCTCGCGCCGCCACCTCGCCGTCGCGGGCCTCGCGACCGCCGCCGCGCTCGCCCTCGTCGGCTGCTCGGCGGGCAGCGCTCCCGCGGCGTCGCAGAGCGCTCCGGCACCCGCCGACAGCGCGGCCGCCGAGCCGGGCACCCGGCTCGCGATCGCCTACGACGGCGGCATCGCCGTGCTCGACGCCGAGACGCTCGAGCAGGTCGCCGACCTGCCGCTCGAGGGCTTCAACCGCCTCAACAGCGCCGACGACGGCGAGCACGTCTTCGTCACCACGACCGGCGGCTTCCGCGTGCTCGCGACCGGTGCATCCGGCGGCGAGCCCGAGCTCACCGACCGGCTCTTCGAGGCCACCACGCCCGGCCACGTCGTGCGCCACGAGGGCCGCACGGTGCTCTTCGACGACGGCACGGGCGACTTCCACGCCTTCGACACGGATGCGCTCCTCGAGACCGAGGGCCTGCCCGAGATGGAGAGCTTCGAATCCGAGGCCGCGCACCACGGCGTCGCCGTCGAGCTCGCCGACGGCACGATCCTCTCGACGCTCGGCGACAGCGAGTCGCGCTCGGGCGTGCGCGTGCTCGACGAGCACGGTCACGAGACGGCGCGGTTCGAGGAGTGCCCCTCGGTGCACGGCGAGGGCGTCGCTGCCGACGAGGCGGTGCTGTTCGGCTGCGAGGACGGCGTGCTGACCTACATCGACGGCACGTTCGCCAAGCTCGAGAGCCCCGACGAGTACGGCCGCGTCGGGAACGCGTACGTGACGGACGACTCCGCGGTCGCGGTCGTCGACTACAAGGACGACCCGGACGCGGAGGGCTCGCTGCTCCACAGCATCGGCTTCGTGGACACGGCCGCGGCCGACCTCGACGGCGCGCAGCTCGACGTGCTGCCGCTGCCCGAGGGCGTCGAGTACACCTGGCGCGGCATCGGCCGCGACGAGGCCGGCGACGCGTGGCTGCTCGGCACCGACGGCGCCCTGCACCGCATCGACGTCGACGCGCGCGAGATCGTGGAGTCCTTCCCGGTGATCGAGCCGTGGGAGGGACCGGCCGAGTGGCAGGAGGCGCACCCGGCGCTGCTCATCGACGGCGACTCGGCCCTCGTCACCGAGCCGGCGACGGGCAGCGTGCACCGGGTCGACCTCGCCACGGGCGAGGTCACGGCCACGGGCTCGATCGAGGGCACGCCCAACGAGGTCGCGCTCGCCGGCTGACACCGGATCCGCGAGCGGCGTCGACCACAGCGAGGTCGGCGCCGCTCGCGCTAGGGAGAGGGGGATGCCCCGTCGATGTCGCCCTGCACGAGCACGTACGCGGGCCCGCGCACGCGGCGCACCCACTCGTACTGCGCGAGCCCCGGCAGCGGATGCCGCACGGCGTCGAAGCGCACGAGCGGGTCGATGGGCCCAGGCGCGCGAGAGAGCTCGAGCTCGGCGAACTCGTGCCACGGCCCGCGAGGCCGGGCGACGAGCAGCCGCAGCTGCCACGGCTCGCGCGCGAGCCGGTCGCCCAGCTCGCGAGGCGACGCCGGCAGGTCGTCGGGAGACCGCGACTGCGCCGCGAGCAGCAGCGGCCCGCTCGGGGAGCGGTAGGGCAGCAGCGAGCCGAGGTGCGCTCGCGAGGGCGAGCGATGCAGCGCGAGCACGAACCGGCCCGGCCAGCCGCGGCCCGTCGACGCGAGCTCGAGGTCCGCGGGGCCGTGGGCGGCCTCGAAGCGCAGCGCGAGCCCCTCGACGTCCGGCAGCGGCGGCGGCAGCCCGATCGATCGCGAGCTGCGCGCGAGCAGCGGCACGGGCCGGTCGTCGGGCTCGTCGATCCAGGCGACGCCGGTCGCGAGGTCGGTGCCCGTGCGGCGCAGCGAGCCGTGCAGCAGCACCCCGTGCGGATGCACGGGCCGCGGTCGGCGCACGGCCGCGAGCGCCGCGAAGCCCGCGCCGAGCGCGAAGCCCACCGCGGCAGCGACCGAGTGCCCCGCGCCGCGCGCGCCGGCGGCTCGCTCGTGCTCGATCATGCCGGGACTCTAGGCGGCGAAGCCTGGCGCCGCCTGCGAGGGGCGGCTCCGCGCCGCGTCGGGCAGTCGCCGCGAGGCGCGCGGTTCAGCGCGTGCGCACGACGACCGTGCGCGCGGCCTTGTCGTGGATCGCCTGCCGCTGCGGATCCCACAGCGGCCACACGTGGTCGACGAGGTTGAAGACGCCGGCGAGGAAGCCGAGCATCGGCACGCCGTTGAGCAGGCCGGGCCCGAACTGCACGAGCCAGCGCACGCCGGCGGCCCGCACGTCGGGGTGCCGATCCTCGTCGGCCATGCGCACCCGGATGCCGACGAGCATCTTGCCGATCGTCTGGCCGCGCGAGACGTGGAAGCCGATGTTGTAGACCGCGACGAAGAGCAGGTTCACGAACGTGACCGCCAGCCCCGTCGCGCTCAGCGGCGAGAGCATCGCCGTCGCCGCGTCGAGCGCGGCGGCATCGCCGACCTCGAGCGCCCGGTTCATCGCGTCGGTGACGCCCGTCATCGTCAGCAGCAGCATGCCGAGGAGCACGACGGGGATCGCGTCGAGCAGGTAGGCGGCCGCACGGCGCCCCCAACCGGCGAGCTCGCCCTGCCGGTCCGCGCGAGCGACGTCCCAGGGCCGCTCCGGGTGGCCGTCGGGCGCGCTGCCGCCCCAGCCGGCGCGGCCCGCCTCGGGCTGCTCGACATGGCCGTGCGCGGGCGCGTGCTCGGGCAGTGGCGACTGCACCTGCGTCGTCCAGCGCTCGCCGTCCCAGTAGCGGCTCGCGCCGGGCACGGCGGCGAAGGGATCGGGGTACCACCCGGCGGGCTGCGCAGACACGACTCGATGGTACGCGGCGCCGCGCCGCGGCACACCGCCGCGCGCTGGCCCCGGCCGCCCCCGAGGGCTAGCGTCGGAGCATGAGCAACGACGAGGCGACGATCCTCGCCAGCAGCGAGGATGCGCTCGTCGCCGAGGCCGCTGCGGCAGGGCTCGAGCTGCTGCTGCCTCGCGACGTGCCGCTCGGCGGACCGCGCGCGATGCCCGTGCAGCGCGTGCTGCCCAACAAGGATCGGCACTTCGTCGGCGCGTGGTGCTTCGCGGATGCCTTCGGGCCGACCTCGCTCGTCGGACGACCGGGCCTCGACGTGCCCCCGCATCCCCACACCGGGCTTCAGACGTGGAGCTGGCTCGTCGACGGTGCGATCGAGCACCGCGACTCGGCGGGCTTCTCGCACACCGTGCGGCCCGGCGGGCTCAACATCATGACCGCGGGCCGCGGCATCGCGCACAGCGAGTACTCGACCCCCGACACCGACGTGCTGCACGGCGTGCAGCTGTGGACGGTGCTGCCCGAGCGCGAGCGCGGGCGGGAGCCCTCCTTCGACGGGCTCGACGAGGTGCCCGCGGTCGACCTGGCCCCCGGCGTCTCGGCGAGCGTGTTCGTCGGCGACCTCGCGGGCGCGTCGAGCCACGTCGGCGCGTACACGCCGCTGCTGGGCGTCGAGCTGCGCCTGCGGGCGGGGAGCGAGGCGCGGATCGAGCTGCGGGGCGGCTTCGAGCACGGCGTGCTCGCGCTCAGCGACGGCGTCGCCGTCGACGACCTGCCGGTCGGTCGCGGCGCGATGGCCTACGCGGCGCCGGGGCGCGAGGCCGTCGTCGTCTCGGCCGAGCGCGATGCGGTCGCGATCCTGCTGGGCGGCGAGCCGTTCCCGGAAGAGGTCGTGATGTTCTGGAACTTCATCGGCCGCGACCACGACGACGTCGCGCGCGCGCGAGACGAGTGGATGCGCGAGCGCGACGCGGGCGCGCACGACCGGCCGCGCTTCGGCACCGTCGTGGACGACGCGAAGCAGCCGCTCGCCGCGCCGCGGCTGCCGGCCGCGCAGCTGCTCCCGCGCGGCCGCGCGAAGCGCCGCTGACGCGCCAGCCGCGCCGCGGCCGCGTCGGCACCCGAGGAGTGTCGGCTCCTCGCACTTGCGAGCCGACATTCCTACAACGAGCCGACACTCGGCGGTCGGCGACGGGAACGCCGTCGCTCAGCCCTTCGCGGCCTTCGCCGCCGCCTTCGCCGCCTGCTTCGCGGCCCGCACCTCGGCGAGCGATGCCGGATCGACGATGTCGGCCACGGAGCGCTTGGAGCCGGGCTCGCCGTAGTGCCCCGCCGCATCCGCCCAGCCGGCGCCGTCGAAGCCGCACTGCTTGCCCAGCAGCGCCAGGAAGATCTTGGCCTTCTGCTCGCCGAAGCCGGGCAGCGCCTGCAGGCGCCGCAGCACCTCCGCGCCGTCGGGCTCCCCCTCGCGCCAGATCGCGCCGGCGTCGCCGCCCCACTGCTCGACGACCGTGCGCGCGAGCGTCTGCACGCGAGCAGCCATGGACCCCGGGAAGCGGTGCACGGCGGGCTTCTCGGCGAAGACCTCGCGGAACGCCTCGGGGTCCATGCTCGCGACGGCGGATGCGTCGAGCGCGCCGAGGCGATCGCGCAGCTTCGCCGGGCCCGCGAAGGCCGTCTCCATCGGCACCTGCTGGTCGAGCAGCATGCCCAGCAGCAGCGCGAAGTCGTCGTCGGAGAGCAGTCGGTCGGCGGCCTCGTCGCCGGTGAGGTGGAGCTCGCGCGTCATGCGCCCAGCCTGCCATGCGCAAGCGACCCCCGACACGGACGGCGCCCCCACCTGGTCACGACAGGTGGGGGCGCTGCACTGCAAGTATGACACTGTTACGGCGTGCGTCAAGGGCGTGTCGCGCGCGGGGCAGGATCGCTCTCGGTCGCCTCCGAGCGACGCCGCGAGAGGATGGCACCATGCAGACCAAGCGCTCCAACCCCTGGGCGTAGTGGGCGCTCTGGATCGGCCTGCTCGGCCTGGTCCTCATGCCGATCCCGCTGTTCATCGGACTCATCCTGGGCGGCGGCCTCGCGGCGGTCGCCGCGATCCTCGCCGTCATCGCGCTCCTCAAGTCGCGGCACGCCGGCGGCAGGGGCGTCGCTCCCGCCATCATCGCCGGCGTCTTCGTGCTGCTGACCTACGGAGGCATCTCGATCGGCGGCGGCGTCTTCTGGTGACGGGGGCCTGAGAGGCCAGCCCGCGATCAGGGCCGGGTGCGAGGATCGGCGCATGGCCTCCCAGCCCGCGACGACCCTGCTCATCCTCGGCGCCTCCGGCGACCTCACGAGCCGGCTGCTGCTGCCCGGCATCGCGACCCTGCTCGCGGCGGAGCCCGAGCGCCGCGTCGAGATCGTCGGCGCCGACCTGCGCGAGCTCGGCGACGACGAGTGGCGCTCCCGCGTGCAGCAGGCGCTCGAGGCCGGCGATCCAGGCGGCGCCGCGGCGCGCGCGCTGCTCGGCAGCACGCGATACGTCGCGGCCGACGCGACCGATGACGCCTCGCTCCGGGCGCTGCTCGACTCCATCGCGTGCGAGCGCCTCGTCGTCTACTTCGCGCTCCCGCCGCGCGTGACGGCGCTCGTGTGCGCGGCGCTCGAGCGGGTCGGCGCGCCGGCCGGCACGATCCTCGCGCTCGAGAAGCCCTTCGGCGACGGCCTCGAGAGCGCCCGCGAGCTCAACGCGCTCGTCACGCGGATCGTGCCCGAGCCGCAGGTGTTCCGCATCGACCACTTCCTCGGGCTCTCCACGGTGCTCAACCTGCTCGGGCTGCGGTTCGCGAACCGGCTGCTCGAGGCGGTGTGGGATCGCGACTCGATCGAGCGGATCGAGGTGCTCTACGACGAGACCGTGACGCTGGAGGGGCGCGGCTACTACGACACCGCAGGGGCGCTGCGCGACATGATCCAGTCGCACCTGCTGCAGATCATGGCGATCATCGCGATGGAGCCGGTCGCCGCGGTGCACGAGCGCGACCTGCGCGATGCGATCGGCGCCGTCCTGCGCGCCGCCCGCGTCGTCGACCCGGTCGCCCACTCGCGTCGCGCCCGCTACACCGCGGGCTCGATCGAGGGCCGCCCCGTGCCCGACTACGTCGCCGAGCAGGGCGTCGACCCCGAGCGGGGCACCGAGACGCTCGCGCAGGTGCAGGTCGAGATCGCCAACAGCCGCTGGGCCGGCGTGCCCTTCGTGCTGCGCTCCGGCAAGGCGATGGGTGCCACCCGGAAGCGCGCGATCGTGCACTTCCGAGCGCCCGCTCACGTGCCCGCCGGGTTCGCGGGCCGCGAGACCGGGGAGCGGCTCGTCATCGACTTCAAGCCCGACGGCTTCGAGCTGCACGTGACGACGAACGGGAAGGGCGACCCCTTCACCTTCGAGCGCACGGTGCTGCGAGGCGAGCTCGGCGGCGGCGCGCTCGCCCCCTACGGCCAGGTGCTCGCCTCCATCCTCGACGGCGACCCGCGGCTCGCGGTGCGCGGCGACGCCGCCGAGGAGTGCTGGCGCATCGTCGAGCCCGTGCTCGGGGCCTGGCGCTCGGGCGCGGTGCCGATGGATGAGTACGCGGCCGGCTCGAGCGGGCCCGCGCACTGGCGCTCCAGCTGACGAGAGATGCCGCCACGCTGTCGCCTCGGGACGGCCGCCGATAGCCTGAACCCATGCCCGCAGCTCTGCATCGCGCCATCGCGAGGGCGGGGTCGGCATGAGCGCCGAGCCGCGCACGGGCCCCGTCCCGGGCCCCGACGAGACCGACCGGCCGCTCGCCGCAGCGCCCGACGCCCGCTTCGACGCCGACGGCGATCCGACGCGCGAGGAGTCGCTCGCGCGGCTGCTCGGCGGCGGCAGGGCAGCGCTCGAGGGCAGCACCCCGCCCGTCGCCTTCCTCGTCGCCTGGCTCGCGAGCGGCGGCGAGCTGCTCGCCGCCGTTGTCTGGTCGCTCATCGCGAGCGCCGCGACGCTCGTCGTCGCCCTCGTCGGTCGGCGCCAGCCCCGCGCCGTGCTCATCGGCATGCTCGCGACGATCGTCGCGGCGCTCATCGCCTCCTCCACCGGCGAGGCGCGCAACTTCTTCCTCGTCCAGCTGCTCTCGAATGCCGCGAGCGCGCTCGCCTGGACGATCTCGATCGTCGTCGGCTGGCCCTTCCTCGGCGTCATCGTCGGCGGGCTCATCGGCACGCAGACGCGCTGGCGCAAGGACCCGGTGCTGCTGCGCGCGTATCGCCGCGCCTCGTGGATCTGGGTGCTGCAGTACGTCATCCGCGTCGTCGTGTTCTCGGTGCTGTGGTGGCTCGACGAAGCGACGTGGCTCGCGATCATGCGCGTCGCGCTCACCTACCCGCTCATCGTGGCGTGCGTCGCGGTCTCGGGTTGGGTGCTGTTCGCCGCCATCCCGAAGCAGCACCCCGGCATCCGCAAGCCGCAGGTCTCGGCCGCCGGCTGAGGCGGTGCCGCCTGCGGTCTCCACAGCCCGGGGAAGCGCCATTGCGGGGATCCCGGAGCGGGCGTACAGTGCCGGGCAAGTCAGCGGTGCGGGTCGACCAGGCGTTCACACCAGTCGTTGCAGACGAGCAAGCGCACTGAGCCAACCCGCACCGCTGTCCCCGACGAGCGGCCACCCTCGACCGGCCGTGCCGCGCGGCGTAGCCTGCCGGGCATGAGGGAGCTGCCGGTGCCGCGCGAGACGGCCGAGCGCGTGCGCGAGGCCATGCGCGTCGCCGCCCGCCGCACGTTCCTGCCCCCGAGCGTGCGGCACCTCGCCAGCGTCGACCGCCCGATCGGCATCGGCTGGGACGCCACGAACTCCCAGCCCTCGACCGTCGCGCGCATGCTCGAGCTGCTCGACGCGCGACCCGGGCACCGCGTGCTCGACGTGGGGGCCGGCTCCGGCTGGACCACCGCGATCCTCGCCGAGCTCGGCGCCGAGGCCGTGGGGGTCGAGCTCGTGCCGCAGCTCGTCGAGCAGGGCAACGGCAACCTCGCCGCCCACGCCGCATCGACGGGACGACCCGCCCCGCGCATCCGCCAGGCGACCGACGGCATCCTCGGCCTGCCCGAGGACGCCCCGTGGGATCGCATCCTCGTCTCGGCCGACTTCGGCCGGCTGCCCGACGCCCTCGTCGCGCAGCTCGCCGAGGGAGGCCGCATGGTGGCGCCCGTCGCCGGCGCGATGCTCGTGGTCGACGTGCGCGACGGCCGGCCGCACGTGCGCACCGACGGCACGGGCTACGCCTTCGTGCCGCTGCGCGGGTGATCCTTCCGGGTACTGCGGCCGCGACCGCGACCGCTCCCCGGCCGTCGACCGCTCCGCCGCCAGCCCAGCCACCTGCACCGAACGGCCGCCTCCTCCGCCCCGAGGCAGCCACCTCGTGCAGGCCCCCCGACGCCCCACGCCCCCACGTGCACCGAACGGCCACCTCCCCACCCCCGAAGCAGCCACCCCGTGCAGGTCCCCCGGGCGCCCCACGCCCCCACCTGCACCGGACGGCCGCCTCCCCGCCCCCGACGCAACCACCTCGTGCAGGTCCCCCGGCGCCCCACGCCCCACCTGCACCGAACGGCCACCTCCCCGCCCCCGAGGCAGCCAACCGGTGCAGGTTCGCGCCGAGGCGCGCGGCCCTGGCACCCCGCAACGCGCTCCCGCCACGCGTACCCCGCGCCGCTCCCGTCTCCAGCGATCGGCCGTAGGGTGGCGACACGGAGAAGGGGAGGGGCGCATGGCTGCGAGCGCTGACGAGCTGGCCGGTCGACTCGCGCGGACGCGAGCCCGCATGGAGCGCGACGGCCTCGACGGCCTCGTGGTCGTCGACCCGGCGAACCTGCACTACCTCACGGGCTACGACGCGTGGTCGTTCTACATGCCGCAGCTGCTGTTCGTGCCGCTCGAGGGCGAGCCGCTGCTCATCATGCGCGCGATGGACGCGGGCGGCGCGCACCGCACGGCCGCGACGCCGCCGGAGCGCATCCTCGGCTACCCGGAGTCGCTCGTGCACCGGCGCGACGCGCACCCCTTCGACTGGGCCGCCGAGCAGCTGCGCGCCCACGGCTTCGGCGGCCGCGCTCGCGTCGGCTACGAGGGCGAGGCGCACTTCCTCTCGGTGCGCTCCTTCCTCGCGCTCCAGCAGGGCCTGCCCGACTGGCAGCTCGTCGACGCCCACGACCTCGTCAACTGGGTGCGGATCGTGAAGAGCCCGTACGAGCTCGAGCTCATGCGCGCGGCCGGCAGGGTCGCCTCCGCCGCGATGCGCGCCGGCATCGACGCCGCCCGCGCGGGAGCGCGGCTCAACGACGTCGCGGCCGCCATCCAGTTCGCGCAGGCGACGGGCGTCGACGGCGCCGAGGGCGACTACCCCGCGATCGTGCCGATGCTCCCGACGGGCGAGAGCGCAGACACGCCGCACATGACGTTCAGCGCCCGCCGGCTCGGCGCGGGCGAGGCGGTCTCGATCGAGCTCGCGGGCGCGCACCGGCGCTACCACGCGCCGCTCGCGCGCACGCTCTCGCTCGGGCGGCCCGACGCCGAGCTCGAGCGCGTGGCCGCCGTCGCCGCCGAGGGCCTCGAGCTCGTGCTCGCAGGGCTGCGCCCCGGCCGCTCGATCGCGGAGGTGCACGCGATCTGGCAGTCGCACATCGCGAAGCAGGGCATCGAGAAGCCCTCGCGGCTGGGCTACTCCATCGGCATCGGCTACCCGCCCGACTGGGGCGAGCGCACCGTCTCCATCCGCGGCGACGAGCATCATGTGCTCGAGCCGGGCATGTGCCTGCACGTCATCGCGGGCATGTGGATGTCGGGCTACGGCTGCGAGCTCAGCGAGTCGGTCGCGCTCACCGAGTCGGGCGTCGAGGTGCTCACCGACGCGCCGCGGGAGCTCATCGTCAAGGAGGCCTCGTGACGGATGGGCGCGGTCGCGCCGGCGGGCACGGCGCGGTCCCCGGGTACGAGCGCCCCGACGCCGAGCGCGCCCTCGCCCTCATCGACGAGGCGACGATCGTCGCCGACGCCTCATCCCTCATCCTCGCGGCGAGCGAGAACCCCGGCGGCACCGAGCTCGCCGCCGTGCGGGTGCTCGAGACGATCGCCTCGCGCCTCGGCGCGCGCTCGCGCCGCACGACCGTCGCGCCAGATCGCCCCAACCTCTCGATCCGCTTCGGTCCCGACCCGAGCCCGGAGCTCCCGGGCGTGCTCATGCTCGGGCACAGCGACGTCGTGCCCGCCGGCACGGGCTGGACGGCGAGCCCCTTCAGCCCGCGCGTCGCCGACGGCTGGCTCACCGGGCGCGGCGCCGCCGACATGAAGGGCGGCATCGCCGCGGCCCTGCAGGCGCTCGCGGCCGTGCACCGCGTGCGGCCGGAGCTGCCGCTCGAGCTCATCGTGACGGTCGACGAGGAGGACCTCGCGACCGGCATCCAGGCGCAGCTCGCGAGCGACGCGGAGCCGATCGAGCGCTACCGCGCGTGCATCGTCGCAGAGCCGACCGACCTCGCGGTCGTGATCGCGTGCCGCGGCGCCGCGAACCTCGAGATCGAGGTCTCGGGGCGCGCCGCGCACGCCGGCCGGCCCGAGGACGGCGCGAGCGCCATCACGACCGCCGCGCGCATCGCGACCTGGATCGCCGAGGACCACGAGCGGCTGCGCGCGGGGGCGACAGGGCTGCTCGGCTCGGCGACGTGGAGCGTCGGCCGCATCGAGGGCGGCCACGGCACCTCCATCGTCCCCGACCGCTGCACGCTGCTCGTCGACCGCCGCCTCATGCCCGGCGAGACGGGCGCCGAGGCGCTCCGGGAGCTCGAGGCGGGCATCGACGCGGCGCTCGAGGGCTCCGGCTGCACCGCTCGCGCCGCGCTGCTCATGGAGATGCCGGGCTTCGAGACGGACCCGACGCATCCGCTCGCGCAGACGGCGGTCGCCGCGCTCACGGCCGAGGGCGCCGCCGCGCCCGTCGAGGCGTGGACGGCGGCGTGCGAGGGCGGGTTCATCGCGCAGCGCCACGGCTGCCCCACGGTCATCCTCGGCCCCGGCGACATCACCGGCCAGGCGCATCAGCCCGACGAGCGCGTGCGCATCGCCGACCTCGGCACCGCGGCGCGCGCGTACACTCGCATGCTCATGGACCTGCACGGGGCCCCGCACCAGCATTGAACCCCTGCACGACGCAAGCACGATCCACCCCATCTTGGAAAGGGATACGGCCATGACCGAGCACCCAGCAGCGCAGCATCCCATCGAGCCGCCGCCCATCACGCGCGAGATCGACCTCTCCCCCATCCAGCGCAAGACCGTGCGCAAGTCGGTCATGGGCGCGATGGCGGGCAACGCGATCGAGTGGTTCGACTACGGCATCTACGGCTACCTCGCCGTGCACCTCTCGACCCAGATCTTCGGCGGCAGCGACGACGCGATCCTCTGGACGCTGTTCGGCTTCGCCGTCTCGTTCCTCATCCGCCCCATCGGCGGCGCGGTGCTCGGCCCGCTCGGCGACCGCATCGGGCGCCAGAAGGTGCTCGTCTTCACCATCCTCATGATCTCGGTCGCGACCGCGGCGATCGGCATCCTGCCGACGTACGACCAGGTCGGCTGGCTCGCGCCCGCGCTGCTGTTCCTGCTGCGCATCATCCAGGGCTTCTCCGCCGGCGGCGAGTACGCCGGAGCCGCCGTCTACATGGCCGAGCACGCGCCCGACGACCGCCGCGGCTTCTGGGGCTCGTTCCTCGAGTTCGGCACGCTGCTCGGCTACTCCGTCGCGGCGATCCTCGTCACGGGCCTCGAGCTCGTCGTCGGCCCCGAGGGCATGGCGGAGGGCTGGTGGCGCCTGCCGTTCCTCATCACGCTGCCGCTCGGCATCGTGGCGCTGCTCATGCGCGCCAAGCTCCACGACCCCGAGATCTTCACCGAGGCGCACCAGCACGACACCCGCACGAGCGCATGGCAGACGCTGCGCGACCTCGTGACGCAGCAGCCGAAGCAGCTGCTGAAGATCATGGGCATCACGGTGCTCATCAACACCGCGTTCTACCTCGTGCTCACCTACATGCCCACCTACCTCACGACCTCGCTCGACATGGGCGCGACGCAAGCGGGGCTCATGCTCGTGGGCGTGCAGCTCGTGATGATGGTCGTGATCATCCCGCTCGGGGCCCTCACCGACCGCGTCGGCAGGCGGCCGGTGCTGCTGACGGCCGCGGCCGGATTCACGGTCTTCTCGATCCCCGCGATCATGCTCCTCGACACGGGGCAGGTGGCGCTGCAGATCCTGGGCCTGGCGATCTTCGGCCTCTTCCTCGTGATGCTGCTGTGCAACATCTCGGCGTCGCTGCCGGCGCTGTTCCCGACGACCGTGCGCTACGCGGGCTTCGCCCTCGGGTACAACGTCGCCACGTCGCTGCTGGGCGGGCCCGCGGGCCTCATCAACGAGTCGCTCATCCAGTCGACGGGCTCGACCCTCGTGCCGGGCTTCTACATGGCGGCGGCGGGCGTCGTCGGCCTCGCCGCGATCTGGACCTTCAACGAGACCGCGGGGCGGAGCCTGCGCGGCAACGTCGTGCCGGGCGACGACGACCTCGACCGCGTCGCGATCGGCCAGGAGCTCATCGGCAAGGTGCACGACCCCGACGGCGAGCTCGAGCAGGTGCAGGCCGCCGCGCACGAGGGCCGGAAGCGCCCCCGCTCCGGCGCCTAGCGATCGACGACCGGCGGATGCGCCCCCGCGAGGGGCGCATCCGCCGTCTTCCTGAGCGTTCGGGGGGTGTCGCCTCCCAGCCCGAGCACGTAGCGTCGCGGGCATGCGAGCACTCACCTGGCAAGGCAAGCGCAAGGTCTCGGTCGAGGAGGTCCCCGACCCCGTCATCCAGGAGCCGACCGACGCGGTCATCCGCGTCACGTCGACCGCGATCTGCGGCTCCGACCTGCACCTCTACGAGCTCTTCGCGCCGTTCCTCGAGAAGGGCGACATCCTCGGCCACGAGCCCATGGGCATCGTGGAGGAGGTGGGATCGGCGGTCTCGACACTGCAGGTCGGCGACCGCGTCGTCATCCCCTTCGTCATCGCGTGCGGCAGCTGCTTCATGTGCGCGAAGGGCCTCACGACGCAGTGCGAGACGACGCAGAACCGCGACAGCGGCACCGGCGCCTCGCTCTACGGCTACACCTCGCTCTACGGCTCCGTGCCCGGCGGCCAGGCCGAGCGCCTGCGCGTGCCGCACGCCGACTTCAACGCGACGAAGGTGGGCTCGGAGCTCGCCGACGACCGCTACCTCTTCCTGAGCGACATCCTCCCGACCGCCTGGCAGGGCGTCGCCTACGCGGGCCTCGAGCCCGGCCAGACCCTCGGCGTCATGGGCCTGGGCCCCGTCGGCCAGCTCGTCGCGCGGATCGGCCGGCACCTCGGGCATCGCGTGATCGCGGTCGAGCCCGTGCCGGAGCGGCGCGCGATGGCCGAGCGCTACGGCGTCGAGACGCTCGACATGCCCGACGCCGTCGACGCGCTGCGCGACCTCACGGATGGACGGGGTCCCGACGCGATCGTCGACGCGGTCGGCATGGAGGCGCACGGCGCTCCCGGAGCGGCGACGGCGCAGCAGCTCGTCGGCGCGCTGCCCGACCTGCTCGCGAAGCCGATGATGCGCCACGCGGGGCTCGACCGGCTCTCGGCGCTCCACACCGCCTTCGATGCGGTGCGGCGCGGCGGCACGGTCTCGCTCAGCGGCGTCTACGTCGGCTCGGCCGACCCGATGCCCATGCTGACGCTGTTCGACAAGCAGCTCACGCTGCGCATGGGGCAGTGCAACGTGCAGTCGTGGCGCGACACCCTGCTGCCGCTCGTCGAGGACCCGGCCGATCCGCTCGGCACGGGCGACCTCACGACGCACCTCGTGCCGCTCGAGCAGGCGCCCGAGTACTACGAGACGTTCCAGAAGAAGGAGGACGGCTGCATCAAGGTCGTGCTGCAGCCCTGACGGCGAGCGGCGCGAGCTCCCGCGACCTGCCGAGTCGTGCGCGCGGAGCGCAGCCGCACAAGCGAGAAGGCCCCGGGGTGGAGCCCGGGGCCTTGTCGTGCGCGAGGGGGGACTTGAACCCCCACGTCCGTACGGACACTGGCACCTGAAGCCAGCGCGTCTGCCAATTCCGCCACTCGCGCGACGCCCGGTGAAGACCGGGCAACCACACGAGAATATCAGGTTCCAAGTCGCGACGGGTACGCTGTCGGCGGCGCAAGGGAGGTGAGCACACGCATGGGATTCCTCGATTCGATCGAGCGCGGACTCGAGAAGGCAGTCAACGGCGCGTTCGCGAAGACGTTCCGCTCCGGTGTCGAGCCGGTCGAGATCGCGAGCGCGCTCAAGCGCGAGCTCGACACGCAGGCGAGCGTCGTCTCCCGCGACCGCATCCTCGTGCCCAACCGGTTCACGGTGCGTCTCGCCCCCGGGGACTTCCAGCGGCTGCGCCGCTTGGGCGATGCGCTGCTCGACGAGCTCACCGGCACCGTGCAGGCGCATGCGCGCCAGTCCGGCTACTCCTTCGCGGGCCCCCTCGACCTCGGGCTCGAGCCCGTCGAGGGCATGACGACGGGGATGCTCGAGATCCGCTCCGAGACCGAGGCCGGCGAGGTCGTCTGGACGGCGGTCGTCGACATCAAGGGCAAGCGGCACACGCTGCGGCGCGGCCGCACCGTCATCGGCCGCGGCTCCGACGCCGACATCACCGTCGACGACGCGGGCGCCTCGCGCAAGCACGCCGAGATCATCTGGGACGGCACGCGCGCCCAGGTGAGCGACCTCGGCTCCACGAACGGCACGACCCTCAACGGGCGCGCGCTCAAGACCGCGCTGCTCGAGCCCGACTCGATCATCGACATCGGCGCCACCCGCATCGTCTACCGCCTGCTCGCGCAGTCGAAGGAGCACCCGTGGACGAACTGACCCTCATCATCCTCAAGGTCGGCTTCCTCGCCCTCCTGTGGCTGTTCATCTTCATCGTCGTCTACTCGCTGCGCAGCGACCTCTTCGGGCCGAAGCTCACGCCGCTCCAGCGCGTCGCGGTGCAGAGCCAGCGCACGCGCGAGTCGGCCGCCGCGCCCGCCGCGAGCTCGGCGGATGCGCCGACGACCGTGACGGAGCGGCCGACCGGCACGCGCTCCGGCTCCGCGGCCGGGGCCGGCAGGTCCGGAGGCCAGGCGTCGCGCATCGTCATCACCTCCGGCCCCCGCGCCGGCCTCGAGCTCGACCTGCCCGAGACGGGGCTCACGATCGGCCGCTCCTCCAGCAGCGGCCTGCAGATCAAGGACGACTACACCTCCGGCAACCACGCGAAGATCGTGCGCTGGCGCGATCAGTGGGTCGTGCAGGACCTCGGCTCGACGAACGGCACCTTCGTGGAGGGCAAGCGCATCAGCGAGTCGACGCCCGTGCAGGTCGGCAGCTCCGTGCGCATCGGCACCACGACGTTCGAGCTGAGGCGCTGAGCTTGAGCGCTCCGCTCGCGGCCGCGATCAGCCACGTCGGCAGGATCCGCACCGAGAACCAGGACTCCGGCTACGCCGGGAAGCGCCTGTGCTTCGTCGCGGACGGCATGGGCGGGCACGCGGGCGGCGACGTCGCGAGCGCGATCGTGACCCGTCGCGTGCGCGAGGCCGACCGCGACTACGACAGCGCCGAGGAGGCCGCCCAGGCGCTCGCGCAAGCGCTGCGCGAGGGCAACGAGGCGCTGCAGCAGGCCATGCTCGAGCACCCCGAGCTCACCGGCATGGGCACGACCGGCTCCGGCATCGTGCGGGTGGGCGACCGGATGGGCATCGCCCACATCGGCGACAGCCGCATCTACCGCTACCGCGTCGGCGCGCTCGAGCAGATCTCGAACGACCACACGTTCGTGCAGAAGCTCGTCGACGCCGGGCGCATCACGCGCGAGGAGGCCGAGCACCACCCGCGCCGCAACGTCGTCATGCGCGTGCTCGGCAACGTCGAGACCGACCCCGAGATCGACACGGCGGTCGAGTCGGCGCTGCCCGGCGACCGCTGGCTCGTGTGCTCCGACGGGCTCTCGAGCTACGTCGACGAGGACCGCATCCGGGCGATCCTCGCGCAGGGCCTCGACACGCCCTCGACCGTGCAGCGGCTCGTCAACGAGTCGCTCTCGCGGGGCGCGCCCGACAACATCACCGTCGTGCTGTGCGACATCGACGAGCGGCGCTCCTCCTCGATCGAGCCGACGACCGTCGGCTCCGCCGCGGCGCCCATCAGCTACGAGGCCGTCGAGCCCGAGCGCACGTCGGTGAGCCTCGGGCGCCTGCTGCTGCACCCGCGGCAGGCCCGCATGCAGCCCGCCTTCGAGCACTTCGAGCCCGAGAGCGAGGAGTTCCTGCAGGAGCTGCTCGCCGAGCAGCGCCGCATGCGGCGCAACCGCCGCATCACGTGGGGCGTCGGCGCGCTGCTCGCGGTCATCGGCATCGTCGCGCTCTCGACGATGTTCTACAGCTGGACGCAGGATCGCTACTTCGTCGGCGTCAACGAGGCCGGCAACGTCGCCATCTACCAGGGCATCCAGCAGCAGATCGGCCCGATCGTGCTCGCGCGCGAGGTCGAGGAGACCGACATCGCCCTCACCGACCTCACGCCCTTCAACCAGCGCAACGTCGAGCAGACGCTCTCGGCCGAGTCGCTCGAGGGCGCCCACGCCATCGTCGAACGATTGGAGCGATCGCCATGAGCGAGCAGACGGCTCCGAACGCCATGCAGACGGGCATCGTGCAGCTGCGCGAGGTCACCGAGGCCATCAAGGTGCGCATCCGCAACCCCGCGAAGCTGCGCAACCTCGAGCTCTTCCTGCTCGTGATCGCCTGGGTGCTCGCGGGCGGCGCGATGGCGCTCGTGCAGCTCGGCGCGCTGCAGCGCGTCGACCTGTTCCCGCTGCAGCTCGCGGGGTGCCTCGGCGTGCTGACGCTCGCGCTCCACATCGCGCTGCGGGTCGTCGCGCGCGAGGCCGACGCGATCATCCTGCCCGTCGCGACCGTGCTCAACGGGCTCGGCATCGCGATGATCTACCGCATCGACATCGCCGACGGCCTCGCGGGCTGGGATGCCGCCTCGATGCGGCAGATCGCGTGGACGGGGATCGCGCTCATCATCGCGATCGTCACCATCATCGGCGTGCGCAACCACCGCGTGCTCGCGCGCTACCGCTACCTCGCGATGGCGATCGCCTTCCTGCTGCTCATCCTGCCGCTCGTGCCGGGCATCGGCCGCACCATCAACGGCGCGACGGTCTGGATCGGCATCGGCAGCCTCGTCTCCTTCCAGCCGGGCGAGCTCGCGAAGATCGCGCTCGCGATCTTCTTCGCCGGCTACCTCATGACGGCCCGCGACTCGCTCTCGGTCGTCGGCAAGCGGTTCCTGGGCGTGCGGTTCCCGCGCGTGCGCGACCTCGGCCCGATCCTCGTGGTGTGGGCCGTGTGCATGCTCGTGCTCGTCTTCCAGCGCGACCTCGGCACGTCGATGCTCTACTTCGGGCTGTTCCTCGTGATGATCTACGTCGCGACGGGACGCCGCTCCTGGATCGTCATCGGCCTGGGGCTCGTCGCGGTCGGCGGCGTCGCGGCCTACTTCACGCTCGGCTACGTGCAGCGCCGCGTGCACGCGTGGATCCACGCCTTCGACCCGGACGTCTACTCGGCGCAGGGCGGCTCGTTCCAGATCGTGCAGGGCGTGTTCGGCATGGGCCACGGCGGCCTCCTCGGCACGGGGCTCGGCCTCGGCCGCCCCGACATCACGCCCTACGCCAACAGCGACTACATCATCCCGTCGCTCGGCGAGGAGCTCGGCCTCGCCGGCATCTTCGCGATCCTCGGGCTGTACCTCATCCTGGTCTCGCGCGGCGTCCGGATCGGCTTCCAGGGTCCCGACGACTTCACGAAGCTGCTGGGCGTCGGCCTGGCGTTCGTCATCGGGCTGCAGGTCTTCATCGTCGTCGGCGGCGTGACGCGGCTCATCCCGCTCACGGGCCTGACGACGCCGTTCCTGGCGGCGGGAGGATCCTCGCTGCTGGCCAACTGGCTCATCGTCGCGCTGCTGCTGCGACTGAGCGACTCCGTGCGCGGGAGGGGGATCGTATGACGAGCACCGAGCGAGAGCAGAGCATGCGCCGGCCCATCCGGCGCGTGAGCACGCTGCTGCTGGTGATGTTCATCGGGCTGTTCGGCTCGTCGACGATGATCCAGGCCGTGCAGGCGGATGCGCTCCACGCGGATGCGCGCAACACGCGCACGCTGTACGACTCGTTCGCGGTCGAGCGCGGCTCGATCGTCGTCGACGGCGAGCAGGTCGCGCTCTCGACCCCCTCGAACGACGAGTTCGAGTGGCAGCGCGAGTACCCGATGGGCTCGCTCTACGCCCACGTCACGGGCTACAACACGCTCGGCCAGGGCAACCGCGGCATCGAGGGCGCGATGAACTCCGAGCTCACGGGCACCGCGAACAGCCAGTTCCTCGACCAGCTCGTCGCGACGATCACCGGTGAGAGCCCGGCAGGCGCGTCGGTCGAGCTCACGATCGACGGCGAGGCGCAGCGGGTGGCCGCGGAGGCGCTCGGCGACCGAGAGGGCGCGGTCGTCGCGCTCGACCCGGAGACGGGCGATGTGCTCGCGATGGTCTCGAGCCCGACCTTCGACCCCAACGCGTTCGCGAGCCACAACACCGGCGCGGTGCGCGAGGTCTACGACCAGCTGCTCGCCGATCCCGACGACCCGCTCTTCAACCGCACGATCGAGGGCGACCTCTACTTCCCCGGATCGGTGTTCAAGCTCGTCGTGCTCGCGGCGGCGCTCGAGTCCGGCCGCTACACGCTCGAGTCGGAGTTCGACAATCCCGCGACGCTCACGCTCACGGGCACGAGCACCGAGATCCGCAACGCCTCCCGCACGACGTGCGGACCGGGCGAGACCGTCACGCTCGAGACCGCGATCGCGCTCTCGTGCAACATCCCCTTCGCGCAGCTCGGCGAGGAGCTCGGCGAGGAGGCGATCGCGCAGCAGGCAGCGGCGTTCGGCTACGGCCAGTCCCTCACGATCCCGCTCACCGTGCAGCCGAGCACCTACCCGCGCGACCTCGACCCCGCGCAGCTCCAGCTGACCTCGTTCGGCCAGTTCGACGTGCGCGTGACGCCGCTGCAGATCGCGATGACGACCGCGGCGATCGCGAACGACGGCACCATGATGCGGCCCAACCTCGTCGACCGGGTGCTCGCACCCAACCTCGACGTCACCTCCGACCCCCAGCCGACCATCCTCGGCAACCCGGTCTCGGCCGAGGTCGCGGGGCAGGTTCGGTCGGCCATGGAGCTCGGCGTGCAGGAGGGGCTCGCGTCGAACGCCCAGATCGACGGCGTCCGCGTGGGCGGCAAGACGGGCACGGCCGAGAACGACGTCGAGACCGACGCGCCGTTCAACCTGTGGTTCACGGGGTACGGAGAGCTGGACGACCGGAGCGTGGCAGTCGCCGTCGTGGTCGTGCCAGATGAGAACATCGTCGGTGACACATCCAATGTCGTCGCCGCGCCAATCGGGAGAGCAGTGATCGAGGCGGTGCTGAACTCATGAGACCATCCAGCGGACTCACCTTCGGTGGGCGATACCAGCTGACCAGCCGGATCGCCATCGGCGGCATGGGCGAGGTCTGGCAGGCGACCGATCAGGTGATCGGCCGCACCGTCGCGCTCAAGATCCTGAAGGACGAGTACATGGGCGACCCCGGGTTCCTCGAGCGCTTCCGCGCCGAGGCCCGGCACGCCGCGCTCGTGAACCACGAGGGCATCGCGAACGTCTTCGACTACGGCGAGGAGGAGGGCAGCGCCTTCCTCGTGATGGAGCTCGTGCCGGGCGAGCCGCTCAGCGCGATCCTCGATCGCGACCGCACGCTCTCGGCCGACAAGGTGCTCGACATCGTCGCGCAGACCTCCGCCGCGCTCCACGCCGCGCACCAGGCGGGGCTCGTGCACCGCGACATCAAGCCCGGCAACCTGCTCATCACGCCCGAGGGCCGGGTGAAGATCACCGACTTCGGCATCGCGCGCATCGCCGACCAGGTGCCCCTCACCGCCACGGGCCAGGTGATGGGCACGGTGCAGTACCTGTCGCCGGAGCAGGCCTCCGGGCAGCAGGCCGCGCCGTCGACCGACATCTACTCGCTCGGCATCGTCGCGTACGAGGCGCTCGCAGGCCGGCGCCCCTTCACGGGCGAGTCGCAGGTGGCGATCGCGATGGCGCACATCAACGACACCCCGCCGGACCTGCCCGGCACCGTGCCGGAGCCCGTGCGCAACCTCGTCCTGTCGTGCATCGCGAAGACGCCCGCCGACCGGCCCACCTCGGCCGCGCACCTCTCGCGCGCCGCGACTATGCTGCGTCGCGGCGACATCGCCGGTGCCGCCGCGATCGTGCCCGGCATCGCATCGACCGACTCGTTCGCGACGATCGACTCGCCCACGCAGGCCGCGACGCGCGTCATCACGACGCAGTCGAGCCCCGCGACGGCGGCGCTGCCGGTCGCGGCGACGACGGCGACGGCGACCCGCGATCGCCAGCGCCGCACCAACCCCTGGATCTGGCCCGTCGTGATCCTCGCGGTGCTCCTCGTGGCAGCGGGCATCGCGATCGTCATGATGCTGCTGAACAACCAGCAGCCCGATCCGCAGCCGACCGACACCTCGCAGGCGCCGACGGGCCCTGCGGAGGTGACGATCGACGCGTCGGACTTCATCGGCATGACGGAAGCGGAGTTCCGCGCGGAGATCCGCGAGCTCGGGCTCGTGCCGAGCGTGACCACGGGCGAGCCCGCGACGGATCCGAACGACGCCGGCAGGATCTACGAGGTCGCGCCGACCGGCCCGGTGCCCGAGGGCTCCACGGTCGAGGGCACGATCCACGGACCCGTCGCGGCGATCGAGGATCCGACGACGCCGCCTCGCATGGCCGGCGGCGAGGACCCCTCGGCGCTCGAGCCCGGTGAGCCCTACACGATCGAGTGGGATGCCGCGACGTGCCCCGCGGGCTACGCGCTCGCCGGCTACGAGGTCACGATCGCGTGGGCGAACGGCGAGGAGGAGACGGTGCCGAGCAACGGCCCGCAGCTCAACATCACCCAGATGCCGACGGGCGACAACGTCGTCTCCTACGCCTACCGGTGCGAGGTCGACGGCGGCCAGGCGCTCACGAGCGGCGCGTCGCCGACGCTCACGATGACGGTCGTCGAGCCCGAGGAGACGCCCGATCCCACGCCGCCGGCGACGCCGACGCCGAGCCTGCCCGAGGCGACGCTGCCCGTGGAGCCGAGCGACGCGCCCTGAATCGGCCGGTGGCGTAGAATCGACCGATCCCTGCCGACGACGGGGTGGACCCGGGATGCACGCGCGAGGAGAGGAGCAACGATGACCGACAGCATCATCGCCTCGCTGCGGACCCTCGGCGACCGGTACGAGATCGGCGAGCTCATCGGCCAGGGCGGCATGGCCGAGGTGCACCTCGCCCGCGACACACGCCTCGACCGGCAGGTCGCCGTCAAGCTGCTGCGGCCGGACCTGTCGAAGGATCCCGAGTTCCGCACGCGCTTCCGCCAGGAGGCCCAGTCGGCTGCCCGCATGTCGCATCCGACGGTCGTGCGCGTGTTCGACGCCGGCGAGGAACCGACGGTCGACGCCGAGGGCGAGCCGGCCGCCGTGCCGTACATCGTCATGGAGTACGTCGACGGCCGCATGGTCAAGGACATCATCGCCGAGGGCCCGCTGCCCGAGGCGGAGGCCGTGCGCATCACCAAGGGCATCCTCACGGCGCTCGAGTACTCGCACCGCGCCGGCATCGTGCACCGCGACATCAAGCCCGGCAACGTCATGGTCACGCCCGGAGGCCAGATCAAGGTCATGGACTTCGGCATCGCTCGCGCCGTGAGCGAGACGAGCGTCAACGTCGCCCAGACCGGCACCATCCTGGGCACGGCCGGCTACTTCTCCCCCGAGCAGGCACGCGGCGAGGCGGTCGACGCTCGCACCGACCTGTACTCGACAGGCGTGATCCTCTTCGAGCTGCTGACGGGCAGGCCCCCGTTCCAGGCCGACTCCGCCGTCGGGATCGCCTACCAGCACGTGGCCGAGGAGCCTCCCGCGCCCTCCTCCATCACGCCCGGCATCACGCCGCAGATGGACTCGGTCGTCGCGAAGGCGCTGCTCAAGGGGCGCGATGAGCGCTTCCAGACCGCGACCGAGTTCAAGCAGGCACTCGACGACGCCCTCGCCGGCACGCTCGTGCCGTTCGCGCGGCCGCAGACGACGCCCGTCGAGGTCGGCGCCGCCACCACGATGTTCGCCGCCCTCACCGCCGACGACCTGGAGCCCGAGTCGCCCTCGGTCGAGGAGCGCACGCGCCGACCGCACCTCGCGTGGCTGTGGGGCGCCGTCGTCGTCATCGCCGTGCTCGTCGTGGGCGCCGGTGTCTGGGCGTTCAGCTTCGGGAACCTCCCCATCGCGGGCCTCTCGACGCCCGTCCCCGAGGTCGTCGGGGCGCAGGAGGACGAGGCGATCGCGACGATCGAGGGCGCCGACCTGCGGCCGGAGGTGCGCCGCACCATCGACGACGCGCCCGCCGGCACGGTGCTGCGCACGGAGCCTGAGGCCGGCGTGCGCATCGCGCCCGGCGCTGCGGTGCAGCTCGTCGTCTCCAACGGCCCTCCCCCGCGGCCGCTCATCAACGTCGCGAACCTCACGGAGGCGCAGGCGCGCCAGGCGCTCGAGACCGCCGGCTACACGGTGGGCGAGGTCACGCGCGACTCCTCGGAGTCCGTCGCCGCCGACCACGTCATCAGCACCGACCCGAGCGCGGGCAGCGACGTGACGCCGGGCGCCATCATCAACCTCGTGCTCTCGAACGGCCTCGTGAGCGTGCCGGACGTCACGGGCCAGCCGATCGCCGCAGCCGCCCAGTCGATGCAGGGCATCGGGCTCGTCGTCGAGCGCCGCTACACGCTGCGCTGCTTGGGCGGCGACGTCGTCGAGCAGTCGCTCACGCCGGGCGACCACCCCCAGGGCAGCACGATCACCCTGCTGTACTGCAACGGCCAGGCCGCACCGCAGACCCCCATCCAGCAGCCCGACCCGCAGCCGAGCCAGAGCGATGACGACGACAGCTCCGGCAGCGGCAACGGCAACGGTGGCGGCAACGGCGGCGGCAACGGCAACGGTGGGGGCAACGGCGGCGACGGCGGCGACGACGACTGACGCGCTGGTCCCGAGCCAGCCGCCGACGCGGCGCTCGATGGCGGCGCGCTG
>JAPSIA010000003.1:0-25524 GCA_031179215.1 Agrococcus sp. | reverse complement strand
CGGCAACGGTGGCGGCAACGGCGGCGGCAACGGCAACGGTGGGGGCAACGGCGGCGACGGCGGCGACGACGACTGACGCGCTGGTCCCGAGCCAGCCGCCGACGCGGCGCTCGATGGCGGCGCGCTGGTGCCCGCGCGGTGCGCGTGTCCAACGCACGTGCGCAGGGGGAGCCGCTCAGCGCGCGCGGCTCTGCGCCAGCGGCTCAGCGCTGCGCGGCTCGGCGCGACTCAGCGCGCCTGGCCGGGCGGCGGTGCGAGCGTCATGAGCGGCGCCCTGCCGGCCGCGAGCGCGGCGGCGCCCGCGAGCCCCGCGGCCTCGAGCCAGTTGCCGAGCATGCGGTAGCCGCCCTCGGTCAGCACCGACTCCGGGTGGAACTGCACGCCCCAGACGGGCGCGTCGCGGTGCTCGATCGCCATGATGACCCCGCCCTCGTGCGCGCTCGCATCGTGCTCGTCCGCCGACGCATCCGGCGCGGTGCGCGCCGTGACGCGCAGGGCGTCGGGCACCGTGCCGTCGACGATCGCGAGCGAGTGGTAGCGCGTCGCCGTCAGCGGGCTCGGGAGCCCCGCGAAGACGGTCGTGCCGTCGTGCTCGACCGCGCTCGTCTTGCCGTGCATGAGCTCGGGCGCGTGGGTCACGACGCCGCCGAGCGCCTCGGCGATCGCCTGGTGGCCGAGGCACACGCCCAGCAGCGGCGTGCGCGACTCGATCGCGGCGTGCACCATCGGGATCGAGACGCCCGCGTCGGCCGGCGCTCCGGGCCCCGGGGAGAGCAGCACGGCGTCCCACTCGGCGATCGAGCTCGCGTCGACCTCGTCGTTGCGCACGACGGTGACGTCGGCGCCGAGCTCCTGCAGGTAGCCGGCGAGCGTGTAGACGAAGGAGTCGAAGTTGTCGACGACGAGGATGCGGGTCATGCGCTGCCTTGGTTGGTCACGAGCGGGGTCACGAGCGAGATCGGTGCCGGCTCGAGCGCCGCGAGCGGCGAGCGGCCGCGCGGGTCGAGCCGACCACGGGGTCAATCCTACGGCGGGCCTGCATTAGCATGGGGTTCCATGAGCCCCAGCGAGAAGTCCGTCGACAAGGCGTCGGCCGCGAGCCGGAAGCCGGCGCGCGAGCGCAATCCGCACGACGAGCAGCGCAACCCCGCGTGGTTCAAGCCCGTGATGTTCGGGTTCATGATCGTCGGCTTCCTCTGGGTCATCGTCTACTACATCTCGGGCACGACCCTGCCGGTGCCCTCGCTCGGCTCGTGGAACATCGTCATCGGCTTCGCCGTGATGTTCGTGGGCTTCATCATGACCACGCGCTGGAAGTAGCCGGAGTTACACCGGTGTAGTTCTCCCCAGCTGTGGAGAGATCTGTGGAGAACGGCTAGAGGACGCTCGCCACGCGCAGCGCGAACAGCGCCGCCAGGACGAGCGCGACCGCTGCGATGACGAGCCACGCCGCCTTGGTGGACTGGTCGCCCCGCATCCGCCGGTGCACGAGGCCGATGCCGAAGCCGAGCCCGAGCCCGATCGCGAGGCCCCCGACGTGGGCGGGCCACGAGATGCCGCCGAAGAGGAACGTGATCGCGAGGTTGATGCCGACGATCATGAGCAGCGCCGGCTGCACGCGCCCGAGCATGCGCTGCATGCCGATCGCCATGCCGAAGAGCGCGTAGATCGCGCCCGACGCCCCGACCACGCCCGACGCCGGCGTGAGCCACGCCACCGCGACCGCCGCGCCCGCGGCGCTGACGAGGTAGGCGGCCAGGAACGGCAGCCTGCCGATGCGCTGCTCGATCGATGGGCCGACCATCCACAGCACGAGCATGTTGAACGCGAAGTGGAGCACGCCCGCGTGCACGAAGGCGTAGGTCACGAAGCGCCACGGCTCGACGAGCGAGAAGCCGAAGTAGTACGCCAGCTGCCCCGCCACGTCCCCCGGCAGGATCTGCAGCACGCCGACGAGCGCCGTCACCGCCGCGATCGCGATCGTGACGGGCGCCGGCTGCGCGAGCCACTGCCGGGCGCCGCGGCCGACGGCAGTGCGGGGACCGCCGTGGGCGACGCGGTGCTCGCGCTGCATGGCGCGCTGCTCCTGCGCGAGCTCGCGCACGCACTCGGGGCAGCGGACGCCGACGGGCGCCTGCTGCTGGCACTCGCCGCAGATCGTGCGCCCGCAGCGCGAGCACAGCACCCAGCTGACGCGATCGTGGTGCCGGTAGCACCGGTCGGCCGGCGCGGCGGCGCTCACGGGCGGCTCAGGACTGCCGGATGACGATCGTCTCGATGACGACGTCGTCGAGCGGCTTGTCGCGGCCGTCGGTCGGGACCGCCTGGATCGCGTCGACGACGCGCTGCGAGGCCTCGTCCTCGACGAGGCCGAAGATCGTGTGCTTGCCCTGCAGCCACGGCGTCGCCACCGTCGTGATGAAGAACTGCGAGCCGTTCGTGCCACGGCCGGCGACCTTGCCGGCGTTCGCCATCGCGAGCACGTAGGGCTGGTTGAACGTGAGGTCGGGGTGGATCTCGTCGTCGAACTGGTAGCCGGGGCCGCCGACGCCCTGGCCGAGCGGGTCGCCGCCCTGGATCATGAAGTCGGGGATGATGCGGTGGAAGATGACGCCGTCGTAGAGCGGCGTGGTCGACGTCTCGCCCGTCTGCGGGTGCGTCCACTCGCGAGCGCCCGTGGCGAGCTCGACGAAGTTCTTGACGGTGACGGGGGCGTGGTCGCCCAGGAGGTTGACCTCGATCTCGCCGAGGTTCGTGCGGATCGTCGCGACAGCGGTGTGGTGAGCCATGGCTCGATCCTCCCACAGGGATGGCCGCGGAGGGCCGCTCGAGGGCCCGGTTCGACGACAGCGAAACCGCCGATCGTCGGGGTGACGCGCTCAGGAAAACCTGCAAGGATGACGCGCAGGCTTCGACCACGGAAGGACAGCCATGTCGCTCGAGATCACGCGCAAGCGCGCGAAGGAGATCAAGAAGCTCCGCAAGCAGGCCGACAAGCTCTGGGCCGAGCAGCGCGTGGTGAACGCGCACGCCGCCGAGATCGCCCGCGCGGCTCGCGAGCAGGCCCGCGCCATCAGCTCCGAGTCGCTGCGCCCCGCCGCCGAGCGCGTCCTGCACCGTGGCGTCGACGCCGGCCGCGACCGACTGTCGAAGGCGACGCGCGGCTGGAACGCCTCGGTCGTGCCGGCCCTCGCGACCGGGCTCGGCTCCGTCGCCGCCGTCGCGCAGATCGCCAAGGACGAGCGCGTCAAGGAGGCCATCGAGAACGTGCGCCGCTACGCGACGCTGCCGGAGCTCGTCACGCCCGAGCCGCGCAGGAGCGGCCCGAACGCCGTGCAGTGGATCCTCATCGGCGTCGGCGCCGTCGCGGTCGTCAGCGCGGGCTACGCCGCGTGGCAGACGCTCCGCGCCGATGACGACCTGTGGATCCCCGACGCCGAGGACGCCGCGATCGACGCTCCGCCGCGTCCCGCCGACCAGCCCTCCGGCGGCCTCGCCGACGGTCCGGAGGCCGGCGCGCCGCAGTCCTGACCGACGCCTCGCGAAGGGGATCCCGCCGCTGGCGGGGTCCCCTTCGTCATGCGCGGGCGGGCGGGCGCTGCTCGGCGCCTCGCGGGGCGGCGCTCAGCCCTGCGTGAGCCCGATGAGCACGAGGATGCCGCCGCCGATCAGCAGCCCGGCGGCGAGGAGGAAGGCGCGCAAGCGGCGCTCCGGCTCGCGGCCCTGCCGGATGGTGCGCACGACGTCGATGCCGCTCACGACGCAGCAGGCGATCATGAGGCAGAAGCCGAGGATGACGAGCGGATGCATGGGTCAGCGCAGCGGGGAGCCCGCGTCGTCGAGGTGGCCGAGCGCCCAGTCGACCGCGTGCACGTGGCGCAGGCCCGGCACGTCGCGCAAGCGGTGCCACGCGACGTCGTCGGTCGTGCCGTCGAGCTCGACCGCGAGCTCGCCGCCGACGATCTCGGCGCGGTAGAGGATGCGCAGCGCCTGCAGCTCGTCGCCGCGCGCGCTGATGGGCAGCACGGCCGAGTCGACGCCGAGCAGGCTCGTGAGCCGCACGTCGTAGCCCGTCTCCTCCTTGACCTCGCGCACGGCCCCGTCAGCGGGGTGCTCCCCCGGCTCGACGCCCCCGCCCGGCAGCGTCCATCCGCTCATGCCGCCCTCGTTCCAGTGCGGCAGCAGGATCTCGCGGTCGTCGCCCTCGCCCCGCGTGATGAGGGCGTAGGCGGCGACTCGCATGCGCATTGCGCCATCCTACGGCCGGGAGCCATCGCCCGGCCGCGAGGCCGCGCCCCCTGCGTGACCCGGCTCGACGCCGCGCTCGGCCGCGCCCGGAGCCGCGTCGGCGCGCTCCGCGCCTGCGTCGCCGGGCTCGTCGACGCCGTCGGGCTCGTCGACGCCGTCGGGCTCGTCGACGCCGTCGCGAGACGGCTCGTGCTCCGGCAGCACGCCGAGCGCCGGGCCGACCGTGACGGTCGGCACGAGCTCGCCGACGCCCTCGCCGGGCGGCGACTGCTCGACGGTGAGCTGGAAGTCCTCGCCGTGCTCGGTCACGCCGGTCACGACCGCGTGCTCGACGGCCGCGAGCGCGTACTTGCGGCGCACGACCACGGGATCCTGCGCGAGGTCGCGCGCGAGCGCGATCGCGAGGCCGATCATGACCACGACGAACGGCAGCGCCGCGATGATCGTCACCTGCTGGAGGCCAGCGAGCGCGTCCTCGCCGCCGAGCAGCAGCATGATGGCCGCCACGGCGCCGGTCGTCACGCCCCACAGCACGACGGTGCCTCGATGCGGGCGCAGCGAGCCGCGATGCGAGAGAGTGCCCATGACGATCGAGGCCGCGTCGGCGCCCGAGACGAAGAAGATCGCCACGAGCACCATGACCACGACGGCGGTGACCTGCGCGAGCGGCAGCTCGCCGAGCGCCGCGAACAGCACGGCCTCCTCGCCGCCGTCGGTGCCCAGGTCGACGCCGCCGAGCGAGAGGTCGAGGCCGAGGCCGCCGAAGATGGCGAACCACACGAGCGAGACGAGCGTCGGCGCGATGAGCACGCCCGTGACGAACTGGCGCACGGTGCGGCCGCGCGAGATGCGGGCGATGAACATGCCGACGAAGGGCGTCCAGCTGATCCACCACGCCCAGTAGAAGATCGTCCAGCTCGAGAGCCAGTCGGCGACGGCCTGGCCGCCGGCCGCCTCGGTGCGCGACGACATGACGGCGAGCTGATCGAGGTAGCCGGCGATCGTCGTCGGCAGCAGGTTGAGGATGAACACCGTCGGGCCGACGACGAACACGAACAGCGCGAGCAGCCCCGCGAGCACCATGTTCGTGTTCGAGAGCCACTTGATGCCGCGCGAGACGCCCGAGACCGCGGAGACGACGAACGCCGCGGTCAGCACGGCGATGATGCCGATGAGCAGCACGTTCGAGACCTCGTCGAGCCCCGCGACGATCCGCAGGCCGGAGCCGATCTGCAGCGCGCCGATGCCGAGCGAGGTCGCGGAGCCGAAGAGCGTCGCGAAGATGGCGAAGATGTCGATCGCGCGGCCGATGGGGCCCTCGACGACGCGCTTGCCGACGAGCGCGGTGAACGCGGAGGAGATGAGCAGCGAGCGCCGCTTGCGGAAGACGCTGTAGGCGAGGGCGAGCCCGACGACGGAGTAGATGGCCCAGGGATGCAGCGACCAGTGGAACATCGTGGTCGCCATCGCGGTGCGGACGGCCTGGGTGTCGTTGCCGCCCTCGGTGCCCGGCGGCGGGGTCAGCAGGTGGCTGACGGGCTCGGTGACGCCGTAGAAGATGAGGCCGATGCCCATGCCGGCCGAGAACATCATCGCGATCCACGAGACGGTGCGGAACTCCGGCTCCTCGCCGTCGTCGCCGAGCGGGATGCGCCCGAAGCGGCTCGCGGCGATCCAGATGGTGAAGATGACGAAGCCCGACGCGGCGAGGGCGAACAGCCAGCCGGTGTTGTGCACCACCCATTCCAGGCCCGCTCCGGAGGCGTCGCTGAGCGACTGCGTGCCGAGCGCGCCCCACAGCACGAACGCGACCGCGACGGCGGCGGCGACCCCGAAGACGACGCGGTCGAGCGGGCGGCGCGCGCCCTCGGCGACCGCGCGCGGCGGGGTGTCGAGGGCGGGGTGCATGGGCACCGGGCCGCTCGTCGACCCGTGGCCGGTGCCGGGCTCGTGCTCGCCGGTCGTCTCGGTCATGATCCTCCTGTGCTCGCTGGTGCGGCAGAGCGCCGGCGCTGCGGCCCTCCGGGAACCTCACCACGGTAGTCCGCTTGCCTGGGGAGCGCGACCGGGCGGATCTCGCGAGGCCGCGCGCGCTTCGCGGGTCCGGTCAGCGGATGCGGCCGCGCGAGCGCACCCGGCTCTCCATCGTGTCGCGCAGCGGCGCGCCGAGGAAGAGCCCGAGGGAGGATCCCGCCGCGAGGGCGATGCCGATCGCGCCGGCGCCGATGAGCGTCGCGACGCCGAGCACGAGGCTCTCGGCCCTGCCGTCGGACTCGACGAGCTCGAGCAGGCCCCGGAACACGGCGAGCCCCGGCACGAGCGGCACGATCGCGGCGGTCGTGACGGCGATCGACGGCACGTGGAGCCGATGCGCGATGAGGATGCCGATGAAGCTCGCGACGAGTGCGCCGATCGCGCTCGAGACCGCGACCTCGAGCCCCGCCGACTCGCTCGCCGAGTAGCTCGCCCACGCGATGCAGCCGAGCACGGCGCTCACGACGATCGTGCGCAGCCCCGCACCGTTCCAGATCGCGACCGCGACCGCGATGACGAGCACGCCGCCGAACTGCAGCGGCAGGGGTCCGAGCGCGGTCGCCTCGCTCGAGACGACGAAGCCCATGTCGAACGACCGCGCGACCCACAGGCCGCCGACGATGCCGATCACGACGCCGAGCGTCAGGAGCGCGAGGTCGAGGATGCGGCCGCCCGCGGTGAGCGCGAAGCCGTCGATCGCGTCCTGCGCGGCGCCGACGACCGACATGCCGGCGAGCATGAGCACGATGCCCGCGGCGACGATGATCGCGGGCCTCGCGTCCTCGAGCAGCGGCACTCCGAGCTCCGCGAGGCGGCTCGTCACCGCGGCGATCGCCGTGACCACGAAGGCGCCGCCGATCTGCGAGAAGAAGAAGGGCATCCGCATGCGCGCCATGAGCCGCTGCGCCATCGCTGCGCAGCACGCGGCGACGAACGCGACGGCGGTGATGGCCCACGAGGCGCCGAACAGCAGCGCGACGCCGACCGAGAGCATGCCCTGCGCCAGCACGATGAACGCGGGGCGGTACATGAAGGGCGTGCGCCGGATCGCGTGGAAGCGGCTGCGCGCCTGCTCGAGCTCGAGCCCGCGCTCGATGTCGACGACGAGCGCCTGCAGGCGCTGGAGCTTGGAGTGGTCGGGCACGGGAGCGCGCACGACGCGCAGCAGCGTGATCGGCAGGTCGGTGTCGTTGCGGTGGTACGAGACGCCGATCGAGTTGTAGGTGACGTCGACGTGCACGGGGCGGATGCCGAGCGCGCCGGTCACGCGGATCGTGGCGAGCGCGACGTCGTTGGCGGATGCGCCGACGGCGGTGAGCGCCTCGGCGATCCGCATCGCGAGGTCGATGACCTTTCGCGCGTAGACCTCGTCGATCGTGAGGAGCGCCTCGGTCATCGGCCGGGAGGAGGCGTCGGTGCGGATCGCGCCGACGATGCGCCGCCGCCAGTCGATCCGCCTGTCCATCCCGCCCATCCTCGCATCCTGCGTGTGCGCGCCTCGAGCGCCGAGGCAACGCGAAAGCCCCGCCGAGGGCGGGGCTGGACGTGGAGCCTGGGAGAATCGAACTCCCGACATCCTGCTTGCAAAGCAGGCGCTCTACCAACTGAGCTAAGGCCCCGTGCGCGATGCGGGCATCGCGCGGAGGGAGTGTGCGTGGTGGGGCTACCTGGACTCGAACCAGGGACCTCTTCGTTATCAGCGAAGCGCTCTAACCGCCTGAGCTATAGCCCCGAGCACAAGCATCGACTCTACCACGCGCGCGGGAGCTTTCGCGACCGTCGGCGCAGCCGACCTACTGGTTCGCGAAGCCGACCTGCAGGCCGCCCGTGACGCGCACCGACAGGTTGTAGAGCACCGCGATGACCGCGCCCATGACGGTGATGACGACGAAGTTGAGCACCGCGACGAGCAGCGTGAACATCATCACCTGCGGCAGCGACAGGATCGACGCGATCGCGAAGTCGGGCTGCGCGAGGATGTCGCGCATCACCTCGTCGATCTTGCCGAACAGGCCCACGACCTGCAGCAGCGTCCACATGACGAGCGCGACGACGAGCTGCACGATGCCGAGCACGAGGCCCAGGATCGCCGAGACCTTCATCGCCGACCAGAAGTCGACGTGCACGAGGCGCAGGCGCACCTGCTTGCTCGAGCCGCTGCGGCGAGGCGTCTTGCTCTGCAGCTTCTCGGCGATGCTCATTCGTCGGTCTCCTCGGTCGCGTCGGCCTCGGCAGCTGCCTCGCCCGCGTCCACGATAGCGCCATCGCCCAGCGCGGCGGCGTCGGCCGCCTCGTCGGCGGGCACGCCCGCCGCGGCCGCGGATCCGTCGGAGGGCGCGGGCGGCTCGGCCTCGGCAGCCGCCTCCTCGACCTCCTCCTCGACGTTGCGAGCGATCTGGATGACGAGGTCGGTGTCGGACTTCTCGGCGAACTGCACGCCCATCGTCGTGCGGCCCGTCGCGCGCACCTCGTCGACGCTCGAGCGGATGACCTTGCCGGAGGTGCGGATGAGCAGCAGCTCGTCGCCGTCGTGCACGATCGTCGCGCCCACGAGCTCGCCGCGGTCGTGGTCGCCCGAGGAGAAGGTGAGCACGCCCTGCGTGCCGCGGCCCTTCGTCGGGTAGTCCGAGACCGCGGTCTTCTTGCCGAAGCCCTGCTCGGTGACGACGAAGACGTAGCCCTCGTCGCCGATCACCATGGCCGCGAGCGCCTCGTCGCCGTCACGCAGGCGGATGCCGCGCACGCCGCCCGTCGCCCGGCCCATGGGCCGCAGCGCCTCGTCGGTCGCCTCGAAGCGCGCCGCCCGGCCGCCCTTCGAGATCACGAGGATCTCGTCGTCGGAGTTCGCGAGCATCGCCGAGATGAGCCGGTCGCCGTCGGCGAGGTTGATCGCGATGATGCCGCCCGTGCGGTTCGTGTCGTAGAGCTCGAGCCGGGTCTTCTTGACCTGCCCGTCGCGCGTCGCGAGCACGAGGTACTCCGCCTGCTGGTAGCTGCGGAGGGTGAGCACGGTCTGCACCTGCTCGTCGGGCTGGAACGCGAGCAGGTTCGCGACGTGCTGGCCCTTCGCGTCGCGCCCGGCCTCCGCGATCTCGTACGCCTTCATGCGGTAGACGCGGCCGAGGTTCGTGAAGAACAGCATCCAGTCGTGCGTCGAGTTCACGCTGAAGTGCTCGACGACGTCGTCGCTGCGCAGCTGCGCGCCCCTGACCCCCTTGCCGCCGCGGTGCTGCGCGCGGTACTGGTCGATGCGCGTGCGCTTGATGTAGCCGCCCGTCGTGAGGCTCACGACGACCTGCTCCTCGGGGATGAGGTCCTCCATCGAGACGTCGCCGCCGTAGCCGTGCATGATCTCGGTGCGACGGTCGTCGCCGAACTTGTCGACGATCTCGGTGAGCTCGTCGACGATGATCTGCCGCTGCCGGCTCGGGCTCGCGATGATGTCCCGGTAGTCGGCGATGCGGGTCTCGAGCTCGTTCGCCTCGTCCTGGATCTTCTGCCGCTCGAGCGCCGCCAGGCGGCGCAGCTGCAGCTCGAGGATCGCCTCCGACTGGCGCCGGTCGATCTCGAGCAGCTCCATGAGCCCCTCGCGCGCCGCCTCGGTCGTCTGCGAGCGGCGGATGAGCGCGATGACCTCGTCGAGCGCGTCGAGCGCCTTGAGGTAGCCGCGCAGGATGTGCATCCGCTCCTCGGCCTTCGCGAGGCGGAACTGCGTGCGGCGCACGATGACCTCGACCTGGTGGTCGGCCCAGTGCGTGATGAAGCCGTCGATCGGCAGCGTGCGCGGCACGCCGTCGACGATCGCGAGCATGTTCGCGCCGAAGTTCTCCTGCAGCTGCGTGTGCTTGTAGAGGTTGTTGAGCACGACCTTCGCGACCGCATCGCGCTTGAGCGTGATCACGAGGCGCTGGCCCGTGCGGCCCGAGGTCTGGTCCTCGATGTCGGCGATGCCCTGCAGGCGGCCGTCCTTGACGAGCTCGGCGATCTTGCGCGCGAGGTTGTCGGGGTTCACCTGGTACGGCAGCTCGGTGATGACGAGCGCCGTGCGGTTGTTCACCTCTTCGACGGTGACGACCGCGCGCATCGTGATGGAGCCGCGCCCGGTGCGGTACGCCTCCTGGATGCCCTTCGTGCCGAGGATCTGCGCGCCCGTGGGGAAGTCGGGGCCCTGGATGCGCTCGATGAGCGCCTCGAGCAGCTCCTCCCTCGACGCGTCGGGGTGCTCGAGGTGCCAGACGGCGCCCGCGGCAACCTCGCGCAGGTTGTGGGGCGGGATGTTCGTGGCCATGCCGACCGCGATGCCGACCGAGCCGTTGACGAGCAGGTTGGGGAACCGCGCCGGCAGCACGGAGGGCTCCTGCGTGCGGCCGTCGTAGTTGTCCTGGAAGTCGACGGTGTCCTCGTCGATGTCGCGCACCATCTCCATGGCGAGCGGGGCCATCTTGGTCTCGGTGTACCGCGGGGCGGCCGCCTCGTCGTCGCCGGCCGAGCCGAAGTTGCCCTGGCCGAGCGCGAGCGGGTAGCGCAGGCTCCACGGCTGCACGAGCCGCACGAGCGCGTCGTAGATCGCCGAGTCGCCGTGCGGGTGGAACTGGCCCATGACGTCGCCGACGACGCGCGAGCACTTCGAGAACGCCTTGTCGGGGCGGTAGCCGCCGTCGTACATCGCGTAGAGCACGCGGCGGTGCACGGGCTTGAGGCCGTCGCGCACCTCCGGCAGCGCGCGCCCGACGATGACGCTCATCGCGTAGTCGAGGTAGGAGCGCTGCATCTCGAGCTGCAGGTCGACCTGCTCGATCGCGCCGTGGTTGGGGGCGTCGCGGTCGACCGGCTCGCTCGCGGGGGTGGTCTCGTCAGTCATGGATGCGTCGCCTTAGATGTCGAGGAAGCGCACGTCGCGCGCGTTCTTCTGGATGAAGGTCCGGCGCGCGTCGACGTCCTCGCCCATGAGGGTCGCGAAGATCGAGTCGGCCACGGCCGCGTCGTCGAGGGTCACCTGCTTGAGCGTGCGGGTCGCGGGATCCATCGTCGTCTCCCACAGCTCGGCGTAGTTCATCTCGCCGAGGCCCTTGTAGCGCTGCACGCCGTTGTCCTTCGGGATGCGCTTGCCCGCGGCGAGCCCCGCCGCGAGCTTCTCGTCGCGCTCCCGGTCGCTGTAGGCGTACTCGGGCTCGGCGTTCGACCACTTGAGCTTGAACAGCGGCGGCGCCGCGAGGTACACGTAGCCGAGGTCGATGAGCGGGCGCATGTAGCGGAACAGCAGCGTCAGCAGGAGCGTCGTGATGTGCTGGCCGTCGACGTCGGCATCGGCCATGAGCACGATCTTGTGGTACCTGGCCTTCTCAGGGTCGAAGTCCTCGCCGAGGCCCGCGCCGAAGGCCGTGATCATCGACTGGATCTCGGCGTTGCCGAGCGCGCGGTCGAGCCGCGCCTTCTCGACGTTGAGCACCTTGCCGCGCAGCGGCAGGATCGCCTGCGTGTAGGGGTTGCGGCCCTGCACCGCCGAGCCGCCTGCCGAGTTGCCCTCGACGAGGAAGATCTCGGAGATGGCTGGGTCCTTCGACTGGCAGTCCTTGAGCTTGCCGGGCATGCCGCTCGACTCGAGCAGTCCCTTGCGGCGGGTCTGCTCGCGCGCCTTGCGCGCGGCGATGCGCGCCGTGGCCGCCGAGATCGCCTTCCGCACGATGTCCTTCGCCATCGCGGGGTTCGACTCGAACCAGTGGCCGAGCTCCTCGCCCGTGACGCGCTGCACGAACGCCTTCGCCTCGGTGTTGCCGAGCTTCGTCTTCGTCTGGCCCTCGAACTGCGGCTCGCCGAGCTTGACGGAGACGATCGCGGTGAGCCCCTCGCGCACGTCGTCGCCGGAGAGGTTCTCGTCCTTCTCCTTCAGCAGGTTCGTCGCGCGCGCGTACTTGTTGACGAGCGTCGTGAGCGCGGCGCGGAAGCCCTCCTCGTGGGTGCCGCCCTCATGCGTGTTGATGGTGTTGGCGTAGGTGTAGACGCCCTCCTGGTAGGAGGTCGTCCACTGCATCGCGATCTCGACCGAGATGCGGCGCTCGGTGTCCTCCGCCTCGAAGTCGATGATCTCCGGGTGCACCGGGTCGGCCTTCTTCGACTCGTTGAGGTAGGCGACGTAGTCCTTGAGGCCCTGCTCGTAGAGGAACTCGTCGGCGCGCTGGACGGGCTCGGCGCTGTCGTCGCCGTCGGGCTGCACGAGCGCCTCGGGGCGCAGGTCCTCGATCGCGATCCGCAGCCCCTTGTTGAGGAAGGCCATCTGCTGGAAGCGCTTCGCGAGCGTCTCGTAGTCGAACTCGACGGTCTCGAAGATGTCGGGGCTCGGCCAGAAGGTGACGATCGTGCCGGTCGTGTCGGTCGCCTCGCCCGTCTGGAGCGGCCCCTCGGGGTCGCCCACGGCGAACGACTGCCGGTGCACGTGGCCCTCGCGGTGGATCTCGACCTCGAGCCTCGAGGACAGCGCGTTCACGACCGAGGAGCCCACGCCGTGCAGGCCGCCGGAGACGGCGTAGCCGCCGCCGCCGAACTTGCCGCCCGCGTGCAGCACCGTCAGCACGACCTCGACGGTCGACTTGCTCGGGTCGCTCGAGTGCGGCGCGACGGGGATGCCGCGGCCGTTGTCGGCGACGCGGACGCCGCCGTCGGGCAGGATCGTCACCTCGATGTTGTCGCAGTGGCCCGCGAGCGCCTCGTCGACGGCGTTGTCGACGATCTCGTAGACCAGGTGGTGCAGGCCGCGCGGTCCCGTCGAGCCGATGTACATGCCGGGGCGCTTGCGCACCGCCTCGAGGCCCTCGAGGATCTGGATCTGGTCGGCGCCGTACTCGCTCTGCGGTGGGGTCGAGGCCTGCGCCGGCGTCGCCTCGCCGGCCTCGGGTGTCGTGTGCTCGGGCTGCGCGTCGTGCTCGTTCGCCATGGTTCTCCGCATCCGCCTTCCGCGCCCGCCATCGGGCAGGCGCAACCCTCCGATTCTACCGTGCTCGGCGCCGAAACCGGGCCTGCACGCGCCTGTGCGGGCCGATCCGCGCTCCGGAGGACAGGAAAGCCTGCCTCATCGGCGTTCTCGGGCTCTGGATGCCTCCACAGGGCTTCCCGGGGCGGTTGAGCGCGGGGGACGATCCCCGCGCCGAGCGGTCAGCTCGACCGGCGCGACGGAGCGACCACGCGGATGACCGCGGAGTCGTCGAGCGCGCCGAGCCCCTGCGCCTCGCCGAGGAGGAACAGCTGCTCGGCCGCAGCCGCGACGGGAGCGGCGAGGTGGTGCGCGCGCGCGGCAGCGCCCACGATGCCGAGATCCTTCACGAAGATGTCGAGTCGGCTCAGCACCTCCGCTCCGCCCTCGTCGTACGCCTGCAGCGCGCGGGGCCCGCGGTTGCCGAGCATGAAGGAGCCCGCGGCTCCCGCGGTGAGCGCCTCGAGCGTGCGCTCCCGGTCGAGCCCCAGGGCGTCCGCGAGCGCGAGCGCCTCGGCCGCCGCGGCGATGTGCACGCCGCACAGCAGCTGGTTGACGGTCTTGAGCGCCTGCCCGTCACCGGGCCGCTCCCCCACGATCGACAGCGTCGAGGCGAGCTGCTCGAGCACGGGCCGCGCGGTCTCGAGCGCCGCGGGCTCCGCACCGACGACGATGAGCAGGTCGCCAGCGCCGGCGCGGACGGGACCGCCCGACAGCGGCGCGTCGATGAGCGCGGCCCCGGATGCCTCGAGGCGATCGGCGATCTCCGCGATGCCGTCGGTGCCGACGGTGCTCGTGAGGATCACGACCGCGCCGTCGTCGAGGTGCTCGGCGAGCCCAGCAGATCCGAAGAGCAGCTCGCGCAGCTGCTCGCCCGTGCGCACGGCGACGAGCACGGCCTGCGCGCCGGCGACGGCCTCGGCCGCCGACGCTGCCGGGGCGATGCCCCGCTCGGCGGCGAGGTCGAGGCGCTCCTTCGCGATGTCGAAGCCGCGCACCTCGAAGCGCTCGGCGAGGCGGGTGGCCATGGGGAGGCCCATGGCTCCCAGCCCGATGACGGCGACGGTGGTGGTCATGCGCATTCCTTCTCTGTAGCGGTGCTGCTGGCGCTGAGCCCCGGCGATGCGAGCTCGCGGCGGCGATGGATCAGTCGGCGAGCGTGCGCACGACGAGCGCGAGCGACTCGGTCGTGCCCACGTTGCCGGCGAACACGACGTAGGGGATGCCCACGGCGGGGCCGACCTGCGGCTGCCAGAGCGAGACGATCCCCGGGAGCATGGGGCCGGCGACGCGGGCGCGACGGATCCGCAGGGCCTCCGAGGCCACGTCGCTCGAGGTGATGCCGCCCTTGGCGATGACGAAGCGCGGCGGAGCGAGCTCGAGCACGCGCGCGACGAGCGCGACGAGGCCCGAGGAGACGCGGCGCGCGATCTCGAGGCTCTCGTCGCCGTCGCTGCCCGTGACGAGCTCGCGGCTCGTGTGCACGATGACGGTGCCGTGCTCGATCGCGCGCGCGACGGCCTCCGCCTGCTCCTGCAGGTGGCCCTCTCGGCGCTCGTCGATGAGCGAGCGCACGTCGAGCTCGATGGTCGCGGTGCCGGGCCGGTCGGCCTGCAGCGCCTCGAGCTGCGCGGTCGTGAGCGGCACGTGGCTGCCCACGACGACGAGGCCGCCGCGCTCGTGGGCGACGTCGATCCGGTCGGCCGTCACGGGCGGCGCGATCTCCTGACCGATGTGCGCCCGCAGGTACGGGGGCCCGATGCGCAGCAGCGACGTGATGCCCTCGCCGTCGAGCGCGTGGAGCGCGAGCGCGACCTGGCGCATGTCGGCCTCGTCGACGACGTCGACGGCGACCACGGTGCCGGCCGGGAGCGAGCGGAGGAACGCCGTCACCGCATCCGTGCCCTGCCGGATGATCGCGAGCGTGAGCGCCGCGACCTCGTCGCGGGCGATGCGCCCCTCGGTCTTCTCGGCGACCCAGTCGCGCAGGTCGGAGGAGCGGTAGCCGAAGGTCGCATCGGCAGCGAAGGGCGTCTCGCCCACGGGCGTCGCCTCGCCGTCGACCACCCAGTAGTGCACCGAGTCGACGGTGATGCGGCCGGAGTCGGGGAACGCGGGCACGAGCATCGTCAGGTGCGGGGCGGCCCCCGCGTGCTCCGCGGCCGCGCTCGCGAGCACGTCGGTCTCGAGCGGGAAGTGCCCGCGGAGCGTCGAGTCGCTGCGGCTCACGAACGAGACGCGCTTGCCGGCCCGCCGCGCCGCCGCGACGGCGACCTCGACGACCTGGCGGTTCCGCTCCGCGGCGTCGCGCTCGCTCAGCGAGCGGGTGTTCGTGAGCACGTAGACGGCGGGGGCGTCCTGCGCGAGCGCCCAGTCGAGGTCCTCGGCGTCCCAGCGGGTGAGGACGGGCAGGTCCGCGACCGACTGCGTGCCGGTGGGGTCGTCGTCGAGGACGACGAGCACGAGGTCCGCCGGCCGCGCGGCGGCGACCGCGGCGGCGGGGATGTCGAGCGGCTCGGGCTGTGCGGCCAGCAGCGCGTCGATGTGCACGAGAACTCCCTTGTCCGCGGGGCTGCGCAGGGCACTGCGCGATCTGATATCAGACATGATGGAATGCCGCGGCGCAGCGTGTCAACCCGACGCGCGTCAGTCGTGCACGAGCGAGAGCAGGTCGTCGCGCGTCTGCCGCATGTGGTGCGCCATCGCGTCGCGCGCTGCCGTCGCGTCGCCCGCGCGAATGGCGTCGACGACGTTCCGGTGCTCGGCGATCGCGTGCTCGCGGATCTGCGCGACCGCGCTCGTCTCGCCGCGCGTCTCCTCGAGCATCGTCGTGAGCGGCAGGATCGCGGCGATGAGGATGCGGTTGTCGGCCGCCCGCATGACGGCGTCGTGGAACTCGAGGTCGGCGTCGACGAAGGCGTCGACGTCGCCCGCCTCGTGGTGCTGCGCCATGCGGGAGAGGGCGTCCTCGAGCACCGCGAGGTCGTCGTCGGTGCGGCGCTCGGCGGCGAGCTGCGCGGCACCCGTCTCGATCATCATGCGCACCTCGAGCAGCTCGAGCGAGGATCGCCGGCGCTGCCCGGCGGAGCGCGCGTGCCGCACGACCGCATCCATGCCCGTCCACGACGAGACGGGTGCGATGCGGTGGCGACTGCCCGGGACCTGCACGATGACCCCCTGGGCCTGCAGGAGCCGCACCGCCTCGCGCATCGTCAGGCGCGAGACGCCGAACTCGATCGCGAGCTGGCCCTCGGGCGGCAGCTGCTCGCCCGGAGTCAGGGCGCCGTCGATGATGGCGTCGAGCAGTCGGTCGACGGCGTCGTGGGTGCGCGATGGCCTGGGCATGACTCCTCCTCGAGGCAGGTGTCAGACATCATAGGCCGATCCGATGAGGATCCGTCGATGCCGAGGATCGAGCGCGGGTCAGGATCCGCCGCGTCAGCCCCACGTGTCGCGCGGTCCGCGCCCGGGCACGGAGCGCCGCCCGCGCTGGAAGCTCGGCACGTCCGGCCCGATGAATCGCACCGACTCGAGCCCGCACTCGGGGAATCGCGCGAGGATCCGCGTCGTCGTCTCCGCCCGCAGGATGCGCATCTGCTGCGTCCAGGCGGTCGAGGCGCACCGCACGGTCAGCACGCCCTCCTCGAAGGAGATCGGCTCGGTGCGGTCGGCGTTCTCGGCGCCGACGAGCTCCGGCCAGTGCGCCATGACGTCGGCGCGCGCGAGCGTCGCGGTCCATCCGCGATCCTCGGCGAAGCCGCCGAGCACGTCGCCGAGGGCCCTCGGGTCGCGGCCCTTCCCGAACGGCACCGAGGCGCCGGGGTCGCGCCGCGAGCGCCGTCGTCCGTCGCGCGTGACGACCGCGGGGTCGCCCATCTTCGCGCGCAGCCGCAGCCACACGCGCTCGGGCTCGCTCGCCGCGAGCTCATGCATCGGCGGCCTCCTCGCCCTCGACGACGCGCCCCGCGTCGATGCGGATGCGGTGGTCGCGCAGCGCCGCGGGCACGTCGTCCTCGACCGCGGCCGTGATGAGCACCTGCTCGAAGCCGCTCGCAGCCTCGGCGAGCCGCTGCCGCCTGCCCGCGTCGAGCTCGGCGAACACGTCGTCGAGGATCATGACGGGATCGCCGCCAGAGCCGTCGCGCAGCAGCTCTGCCGAGGCCAGCCGCAGGGCGAGCGCGAACGACCACGACTCGCCGTGGCTCGCGTAGTGGCGGGCGAGCAGGCCGTTGAGCTGCAGCTCGAGGTCGTCCCGATGCGGACCGACGAGGCTCACCCCGCGGTCGAGCTCCTCCCGCCGCCGCTCGGCCAGCAGCGCCGAGAACGCCGCCGCGTCGTCCGGCACGTTCGTCACGAGCGCGATGCGCGCCTCGTGCTCGTCGCCCGCGACGAGCCGGTAGGCGGCGTCGACGTGCGGCGCGAGCTCCGCCACGAGCGCACGACGCGTGCGCAGCACCTCGAGCCCGAGCTCGACGAGCCGACCGTCCCACACCTCGAGCGTCGTGAGCTCGTCGGGGCGGATGCGCGCGGAGCGCGCGCTCTTCAGGAGCGAGTTGCGCTGCTTGAGCACGCGGTCGAGATCGCTGTGCACCCCCGCGAGCCGCGGAGCCCGCATGACGGCGAGCTCGTCGAGGAAGCGCCGCCGGCCCGCGGGGTCGGCGCGCACGAGCTGCAGGTCCTCGGGGCTGAAGAGCACCGCCTGCAGGTAGCGCGGCAGGTCGCGGATCCGCACGCCCTGCCCGTTCGCCTGCGCGCGGTTGGCGCCGCGCGCGTTGAGCTCGACGTCGAGCTGGAACGAGCGCTCGTCGTTCGTGACGGTGCAGCGCACGATCGCGCGCTCCTGGCCGGCACGGATGAGGGCGACGTCCGTGGGCACGCGATGGCTCGACCCGGTCGCGAGCCACACGAGCGACTCCACCATGTTCGTCTTCCCCTGGCCGTTGCGGCCGACGAGCAGGTTGGCGCCGGGCGCGAACGCGACGTCCGCCCCGCCGTAGTTGCGGAAGTCGGTCAGCGCGAGCCGACTGACGCGCACTCAGGCCTTCTTGACCGCGTGACCGCCGAACTGGTTGCGCAGCGCGGCGACCGCCTTCATCGCGGGGCTGTCGTCCTGCCGCGACTCGAAGCGGGCGAACAGCGAGGCCGAGATGGCCGGCATCGGCACGGCGTTCGCGATCGCCTCCTCGACGGTCCAGCGCCCCTCGCCCGAGTCGTCGACGTAGCCCTCGATCTCCGAGAGATCGGCGTCCTCCTCGAGCGCGCGCACCATGAGGTCGAGCAGCCACGAGCGCACGACCGTGCCGCGCTGCCACGCCTTGAAGCTGCCGGGCACGTCGTGCACGAGCTCCTTGCGCTCGAGCAGCTCGAAACCCTCCGCGTAGGCCTGCATGAGGCCGTACTCGATGCCGTTGTGCACCATCTTCACGTAGTGGCCGGCGCCGGTCGGCCCCGCGTGCACGAAGCCCTCCTCGCGCGGTCCCTCCGGGCGCAGCGCGTCGAAGACCGGCATGAGCTCGGCGACATCGGCCGCGTCGCCGCCGACCATGAGGCCGTAGCCGTTCTCGAGCCCCCAGATCCCGCCCGAGACGCCGACGTCCACGAAGCGGACGCCGCGCTCGGCGAGCTGCGACGCGTGCCGCTCGTCCTCGGTGAAGCGGGTGTTGCCGCCGTCGATCACGAGGTCGCCCTCGGCGAGCTTCTCGCCGAGCTCGGTCACCACGGCATCCGTGATCGCACCGGCCGGCACCATGACCCACACGACGCGGGGCGTCGGCAGGGCGTCGATGAGCTCGTCGATGCTCGCGACGTCCGACACCTCGGGGTTCGTGTCGTAGCCGGTGACGCCGATGCCCGCGCTCTCGAGACGGGTGCGCATGTTGCCGCCCATCTTGCCGAGGCCGATCAGTCCGATGTGCGTCGTCATGCGTGCTCCCTCGTCGCGAGCTGGTGGATCAGCGCAGCAGCAGGTTCGGCTGCAGCAGGTACTTGAAGTCGGTCGCCTCGGCGTCGTCGCGAGAGGTCTGGCCGCGGATGAGCATGGGGCCGGGCTTGTTCGTGTTCTCCGAGTGCGTGAACGAGACGCGCACGAACTCGGAGTGCGTGGCCTGGATGCCGTCGATGAGCAGCTGGGGCTTGATCGAGAGCACGATCTCGTCGCCCTCGAGCACCGCGTCGATGATCTCCGACGCCTGCGCCTGCTCGGAGCCGATCGCCTCGAGCTGCACCTGGCCGTCGCTGAAGGTGTAGCGGATGGCCGCCTCGGCGTCGAGCACGAGCTGCACGCGACGCGTGGCGTCGACGAGCTCGGCGGTGTTGACGACCGCGTGGTGGTCGACCGTCTCGGGGAAGAGCCGGCGCACGGGCGGGTAGTTGCCCTTGATGAGCAGGCTCGTGACGGTGCGGTCCGCCGTCGAGAACGCGATCTGCTGCCGCTCCCCCGCCTCGCTCATCGTGATCTCGATGCGGTCGGCGCTGCCGAACGTGCGGCCCACCTCCGTCAGGGTGCGGGCCGGCACGAGCGACGTGAGCGCATCCGTCTGGTCGCCGGCATCCCACGGGATGCTGCGGACCGAGACGCGGTAGCGGTCGGTCGCGATGAGCGTGAGCACGTTGTCCGCGGCCTCGAGCTGCACTCCCGTGATGACCGGCGTGACGTCCTCGCGCGATGCGGCGATCGCGACCTGGCCGATCGCCTCCGCGAACGCCTTGCCCTCGACGACGCCCGTGCGGCCCTCGACCGTCGGCACCGTCGGGTACTCCTCGAGCGGCATCTTCGCGAGCGAGAAGTTGGCGTTGCCGCAGCGGATCGAGACCTTCGTTCCGTCGTCCTCGACGCGCACCTCGCGCTGCGGCAGCTTCGCCGCGATGTCGCTCATCATCTTGCCCGAGACCAGCACGACGCCCTCGGTGTCGACGTCGGCCCGCACCGAGGTGCGCGCCGACGACTCGAAGTCGAAGGACGAGAACACGACGCCGTCGGCGGTGGCCTCGATGCGCACGCCGCTCAGGATCGGCATCGTGGGCCGCTGCGGCAGCAGCTTCACGGCGAACGACACGGCATCGCTGAAGACATCGCGGTTGATGACGAACTTCACGGGTCTCCCTCGTTCACTGAGCAGTTCCGCCGGCGCTCGTGGCGTTGCCTGCGCTGCCGCACGGCGGTGCGAGCATGCTGCGGACGATTCTGGCACAGCCTCGTCGCCCGCCAGCAGGCCCGGCACGGGGCCGCCGACCGTCATGGTTGGCAGCTCGACGAATCTTCTTCTCTCGATCTGTCATTCATAACCCCTGTGGATCCTGTGGAGACGACCGCTCCTTCCGGCCTCCGGCATGGGAACTACAAGCGTGGAAGTTGTTGAGCCGCTGTTGACGCCCATCCACCGACCCGTGGAGGAGGCGGGATGTGTCATTCGGTGCCGCTCACAGGTCGAGCCGCGTTGTCCACAGGTCGAGCCAGCTCTCCACAGGGCGAATCACATGAAGTGGACGTTGAGGGTTGCGGGTGGCGTCGGAGGGCTCCGGGGCGCGGTGCGGAGGGGCGATGGCTCGAGCCGGCAGCGGGTCGGGGGCGCTGCAGTGGTGTTGGTGCAGGGGCGCTGCAGCGGTGTTGCTGGGCAGCGGTGAGTGTGGGCTGGGGTCGGGCAGCCGTGACCGTGACTTGTGGGCTGGGCAGCCGGAACCGTGGCCCGGGACGGGCATCGCGACGCAGCCGATCCCGACGCCCGAGACGGGCGTCGGCGCTAGCGGGCGCGGAGAGGCCAGCAATGGCCTCTCCACTAAGCGCCCGCGCGCTGCCTGATGCGGGCGGTGAGCTCGGTGACCTGCGTGTAGACCGAGCGGCGCTCCTGCATGAGCTTCTCGATCTTCTTGTTCGCGTACATCACGGTCGTGTGATCGCGGTTGCCGAAGAGCTGGCCGATCTTCGGCAGCGACATGCTCGTCATCTCGCGGCACAGGTACATCGCGATCTGCCGCGCGAGCGCGATCGTCTGGGAGCGCGACGAGCCGTGGAGGTCGTCGACGCTCAGCTTGAAGTAGCTCGCCGTGTGGCTGATGATGTCGCTCGGCGAGACCGGCGCCTCCTCGTCGAACGTGAAGAGGTCCTTGAGCACCGTCTGCGCGAGCTCCATCGTCACCGGCAGCCGGTTGAGGCTCGCGAACGCCGTGACGCGGATGAGCGTGCCCTCGAGCTCGCGGATGTTCGACTGCACCTTGTCGGCGATGACCGAGAGCACCTCCGGCGGGATCTGGATCCGCTCCGCCTCCGCCTTCTTGCGCAGGATCGCGATGCGGGTCTCGAGGTCCGGAGCCGTCACGTCGGTGATGAGTCCCCACTCGAAGCGGCTCACCATGCGCTGCTCGAACCCCTGGAGGTGCTTGGGCGCGACATCCGAGGTGATCACGACCTGCTTGTTGTGGTCGTGCAGCGTGTTGAAGGTGTGGAAGAACGCCTCCTGCGTCGACTCCTTGCCGCGCAGGAACTGGATGTCGTCGATGAGCAGCACGTCGACCTCGCGGTAGCGCTGCTGGAACGACTGGTTCAGGTTGTTCGCGATCGAGTTGATGAAGTCGTTCGTGAACTCCTCGCTCGAGACGTAGCGCACGCGGATGCCCGGGTACATGCCCTCGGCGTAGTGCCCGATCGCGTGCAGCAGGTGCGTCTTGCCGAGCCCCGAGTCGCCGTAGATGAACAGCGGGTTGTACGCCTTGGCCGGCGTCTCCGCGACGGCGAGCGCCGCGGCGTGCGCGAAGCGGTTCGAGCCGCCGATGACGAAGTTGTCGAACGTGTACTTGGGGTTCAGCCGAGAGTCGACGCGGCGCTGCAGGTCGGCCGCCTCGCGCTCGTAGCTCAGCACGGGCGCGAGCGTCGAGGCCGGGTTCGACTCCTCGGAGACGTCCGGCAGCGGCTCATCCTGCTCGAGCTCGGGGTTCACGACGATCTTGAACTGCGTGATCTCCACAGCCTTGTCCACAAGCGCGTCCGTCACCGGCAGGCGCAGCCGCTGCTCGAGCATGTCGCGCGTGAGGTCGTTCGGCACGTCGAGGTAGAGCACCGATCCCATGACGCCCTGCGGCTCGACGAGGTCGAGGAATCCGCGCAACGACGGGGGAACCCGGGGGTCGCTCTCGAGGGTCGTGAGGACGGAGGACCAGAGTCTTCCGGTGCTGTCGTCCGGGGCCATCGGTTGCGGTTCCTCTCCGCGAGCAGGTCGGCTGACGGGTGATGTCCACACCATTATCCACAGGTTGCGGTGGATGAGAGGAGCGCCCTGACCGGTGCTCCCCAGGCACCTGCCGCGGCGCGGATTCCAAGAGTCTGCACGCATAGCCCATCGCGTGCAAGTCCCGCGGTCATGCGTGCGGCGTGGCGGCGATCCGACACGGCCGTCGTTGACCGAGGGGCTGGGTTCGCGTATGGTTGTCAGGTTGCCGCGCCCGCCGCGCGGCGCGTCGTCGAGCCCGTCGGCTCGCCACCATGACTTGCGGCGCGGTCAGCGCCGGACCACGGGAGAACACCATGAGCAAGCGCACGTTCCAGCCGAACAACCGTCGCCGGGCCAAGAAGCACGGCTTCCGCCTCCGCATGCGCACGCGCGCCGGCCGCGCCATCCTCGCGGCACGCCGTCGCAAGGGCCGCACCGAGCTCTCGGCCTGAGCTGACCGGCTGCGGCCGAGGTGCTCGCGAAGGCGAACCGGATCGTGCGCGGCGATGACTTCCGTCGCGTCGTGCGCACCGGTCGTCGCGCGAGCGGTCGGCTCGCGGTGGTGCACCGAGCAGAACCCGAAGCGGCAGTCGCCCGCTTCGGGTTCATCGTGTCGAAGCAAGTGGGCAACGCCGTCATCCGCAACCGGGTGCGGCGTCGCCTGAGCGAGATCGTGCGCGCAGAGCTCGACACGATCGAGATCGCGGACATCGTGATCCGAGCGCTCCCCGCAGCCGCCGATGCCGATCTCGCTACACTGAGGGCCGGCATCGCGCCGCTGCTGGTGCGTCGGTCATGAGTCGGAGCCTGATGAGGCTGAGGCTGATCCCGCGCAACGTCTGCGTCGCGATCCTCGTCGCCTACCGCGCGGTGATCTCACCGCTCTACGGCGACGTGTGCCGGTACTACCCCAGCTGCTCTCGCTACGCGATGGAGGCGATCCAGCAGCACGGGGTCGTGCGCGGCACCTGGTTCGGAGCCAGGCGGATCCTCCGCTGCCACCCCTGGGCGGCGGGCGGAGTGGATGACATCCCAGAGCCGCGAGAGCGGTTCGCAACGACTCGGGCGGGGTTCGTGCTCGCTCACAAGGAGCAGTGACAGCTTGGACATCTTCGCCCTGCTGATGTGGCCCATCAAGTGGGTCATCGAGGCGATCCTCGTCGGATTCCACACGATCGTGGTCGCCCTCGGCGGCGATCCGGGATCGGGCCTGACCTGGGTGCTGTCGATCGTCGGCCTCGTGCTCGTGATCCGCAGCGCGATGATCCCGCTGACGGTGCGGCAGATCGTCTCCTCCCGGAAGTCGCTCGAGATCCAGCCCGAGATCCAGCGGATCCAGAAGAAGTACCGGGGCAAGAAGGATCAGTTCTCGCGCGAGGCGATGCAGCGCGAGACGATGGAGGCCTACAAGAAGGCGGGCACCAACCCCTTCGCGTCGTGCCTGCCGCTGCTGATCCAGATGCCGATCTTCCTCGGCCTCGTGCAGGTGCTCACCGACGCGAACGCGCAGAAGCCGGGCGTGGGCCTGCTGACTCGCGAGCTCGCGGTGCTCTTCAGCCAGTCGACGCTGTTCGACGTCGTGCCGCTGCACATGACGATGCAGGCGGGCTTCGCCGAGGGCAGCGTGCCCGTGATCATCACGGCGATCCTGCTGACGCTCATCATGTGCGCGACGCAGTTCTACACGCAGCTGCAGATCATGACGAAGAACCAGACGCCGGCGATGAAGGAGTCGCCGATGTACAAGCAGCAGCGCATCCTGCTCTACATCATCCCGGTGTTCCTGCTCGTCTCGGCGTGGCTGTTCCCGCTCGGCACGATGTTCTACTGGCTCGTCTCGAACATCTACACGCTCGTGCAGCAGCTCATCATCATCAACAAGCTGCCGACGCCCGGCTCCGAGGCCGCGCTCGCTCGCGAGGCGCGCATGGCGCGGAAGCGCCAGCGGATGGGCCTGCCCCCCGTCGAGGACGCGCAGTCGGCCGAGTCGCAGGCCGAGATCGACACGCGGACGCAGCGGCGGCAGCCGCGCTCGAAGAAGCCGAAGTCGCAGCGAGAGGGCTGAGCATGACCGAGCAGGACACCGCCGAGCGCGACGCGCAGGCGCAGCCCGACGAGGGCGACATCGCGGCCGACTACATCGAGGCGCTGCTCGACATCGCCGATCTCGACGGCGACATCGAGATCGAGCAGACGGATGCGCGCACCACGATCGTGGTCGGCGAGGCCGGCGATGCGCTCGCCGGGCTGGCGGAGCCGGAGGCCGTGACGGCGCTGCAGGAGCTCACGCGCCTCGCGGTGCAGCAGCAGACCGGCGAGTTCTCGCGGCTCGTGCTCGACGTCGCGGGCAGCCGCGACGCCCGCGCTGAGCGGCTGCAGGAGCTCGTCGACCACGCCGCGACGTCGATCGAGGCCGGCGCCGACCGCGTGGCGCTCGAGCCCATGTCGTCGTACGAGCGCAAGCTCGTGCACGACCTCGTGCGCGAGCGCGGGCTCGCGAGCGAGTCGGAGGGCGAAGGCCCCGACCGCCACATCGTCGTGCTCCCTGCCTGAACCGATGGCCGACGCCACTCCCCCGTCGCTCGAGGCAGAGCCGGCTGCCGCGGTCGCGCTCTTCGGCGAGCAGATCGACGTGGCTCGATCCTTCGCGGCGTCGCTGGCCGAGCACGGCGAGACGCTCGGGCTCATCGGGCCGCGCGAGCTCCCGCAGCTCTGGAGTCGACACATCCTCAACTCTGCGTTGGTGGCGCCGCTGCTCCGCGGTCGCGTGGGCGATGTGGGTTCGGGCGCCGGCCTCCCAGGGCTCGTGCTGGCGATCGCGCGACCCGATGTCGAGATGACGCTCATCGAGCCGATGGAGCGCCGCACCGACTGGCTCCAGTCCGAGGTCGACCGCATGGGGCTGGCGAACGTGCGCGTCCTCCGGGCGCGCGCCGAGGAGCTGCCGGGTTCCGGCACGCTGCTGCCGCTCGATCAGGTGACGGCTCGGGCGGTCTCGGCCCTGCGCACGCTCGTGCCCCTCACCGCTCCCCTCGCTCGCAGCGGCGGCGAGCTGCTGCTCATGAAGGGCAG
>JAPSIA010000142.1 GCA_031179215.1 Agrococcus sp. | reverse complement strand
CCCACCAGATGAAGAAGCTCACGCTCGACGACCTCAAGAGCTTCCGCGACGCGATGCAGCTCGACATCTCCGACAAGCAGCTCGAGGCCGACCCGTACCGCCCGCCGTACTTCAACCCCGGCACCGACGCGCCCGAGATCCAGTACATGCTCGAGCGTCGCCGCGAGCTCGGCGGCTTCACACCCGAGCGGCGCGCGAAGCACACGGTCATCCCCATGCCCGAGGCGAAGACCTACGAGATGCCGAAGAAGGGCTCCGGCAAGCAGGGCGTCGCCACGACGATGGCGTTCGTCCGGCTGCTCAAGGACCTGCTGCGCGACAAGGGCTGGGGCGAGCGCATCGTGCCGATCATCCCCGACGAGGCGCGCACCTTCGGCATCGACGCGTTCTTCCCGACGGCCAAGATCTACAACCCGAAGGGGCAGAACTACACGTCGGTCGACCGCGACCTGCTGCTGAAGTACCGCGAGGCGCCCGACGGGCAGATCCTGCACGTCGGCATCAACGAGGCGGGCGCCCTCGCGGCGTTCACCGCCGCCGGCACGTCGTACTCGACGCACGGCGAGCCGCTCATCCCGATCTACGTCTTCTACTCGATGTTCGGCTTCCAGCGCACGGGCGACGCGATCTGGGCGGCTGCCGACCAGATGGCGCGCGGCTTCCTCATCGGCGCGACCGCGGGCCGCACGACGCTCACGGGCGAGGGCACGCAGCACGCCGACGGCCACTCGCCGCTCATCGCCTCGACGAACCCGGCCGTGCTCGCGTACGACCCGGCATACGGCTACGAGATCGCCCACATCACGCAGATGAGCCTCGAGCGGATGTACGGCGAGCACCCCGAGAACATCATCACGTACCTCACCGTCTACAACGAGCCGATGGTGCAGCCGGCGGAGCCGGAGGGCGTCGACGTCGAGGGGATCCGCCGCGGCATCCACCGCGTCTCCACGAGCGACCACCACCCCGTCAAGGTGCAGCTGCTCGGCTCCGGTGTCGCGCTGCCGTGGCTGCACCACGCGCAGGAGCTGCTCGGCACCGATTGGGGCGTCTCGGCTGACATCTGGTCGGTGACCTCGTGGAGCGAGCTGCGCCGCGACGGCCTCGCGGCCGACGAGCACAACCTGCTGCACCCGCACGAGCCCTCGCGGGTGCCGTACGTCACGCAGCGCCTGTCGGAGGCGGAGGGCCCGTTCGTGGCCACGACCGACTACATGCGCGCGGTGCCCGACCAGATCCGCGAGTGGGTGCCCGGCGACTACGCGACGCTCGGCGCCGACGGCTTCGGCTTCGCCGACACGCGTGCCGCCGCGCGCCGCTTCTTCACGATCGACAGCCACTCGGTCGTGGTGCGCGCCCTCGACGCGCTCGCGAAGCAGGGCAAGGTGCCGCTCGGCATGGTGATGCAGGCGATCGACAAGTACAACCTCCACGACGTCAACGCTGGCCAGTCGGGCACCGGCGGCGGCGACGCGTAGGAGGCGGCGCTGGCCGAGCAGGGCGACCTGAAGGCGCAGCAGCTCGCGTGGCTGCGGCGCACCTCGGGCGACCTCGCGACGCAGGTCATGCGGGCGCTCGACGACCGCTTGCCGTGGTACCGCACGATGCCGCCGTCGCGGCGCAGCGCGGTCGGGCTCGTGGCGCAGTCGGGCATCACGTCCTTCATCGCCTGGCACGAGGATCCCGAGGCGCAGCCGTGGATCGCGGCCGACGTCTTCGCGGCGGCTCCGCGTGAGCTGCTGCGGAGCGTGAGCCTGCAGCAGACGCTGCAGCTCATCCGCACGGTCGTGTCGGTGTTCGAGGAGCGCATCGGCGACGCCGACCCCAACATGCGCGAGCCGATCCTGCGCTACTCGCGCGAGATCGCGTTCGCCGCGGCCGACGTCTACGCGCGCGCCGCGGAGTCGCGCGGGCTGTGGGACGCGCGCCTCGAGGCGCTCGTCGTCGACTCGATCCTCACCGGCGAGGACGACGACGAGCTGCCGAGCCGCTCCGCCGCGCTCGGCTGGCACGGCCGAGGCGAGTGCGCCGTGCTCGTCGGCGTCGCGCCGCGCACACTCGACGTCGACGTCATCCGCCGCAAGGCGAGGCACGCGGGATGCGACGTGCTCGTCGGGGTGCAGGGCTCCCGGCTCGTCGTCGTCATCGGTCGGGCCGCGGCGGCGGCCGACGACGAGGCGGCCGAGGCGCCGCTCGAGTTCCTCGCGATCGCCGGGCACCTCGCGGAGGGCTTCGGCGAGGGCCACCTCGTGCTCGGCCCCGCCGTGCCCAGCATCGTCGAGGCCGCGCGCAGCGCCAAGGCCGCCCTCGCGGGCTTCGCCGTCGCCGACGCGTGGCGGCGCACGCCGCGACCCGTGCGCGCCGACGACCTGCTGCCCGAGCGGGCGCTCGCCGGCGACCCGCTCGCGCGCAGCGAGCTCGTGCGCGGCATCTACCAGCCGCTGCGCGACCACTCGAGCGACCTGCTCGCGACCCTCGGCTGCTACCTCGACACGGGTCGCTCGCTCGAGGCGACCGCGCGCGAGCTCTTCGTGCACCCCAACACCGTGCGCTACCGCCTCAAGCGCATCAGCGAGATCATCGGGTGGGATGCGACGGGCGCGCGGGAGGCGCTCGCGCTGCACACCGCGATCATCCTCGGCGCCGTCCACGACGCCTCGCGCGAGCGCTCGCAGCGCCAGTCGAGACCAGCTCCTCATGCTCCGCGCGGCAAGCGCCCGATGCAAGGATGAACCCCGTGATCGTCATCGTCGCGCCCGGACAGGGCTCCCAGAAGCCCGGCTTCCTCACCCCGTGGCTCGAGCTCCCCGGCGTGCCCGAGCGCCTGCGCGCGCTGAGCGACGCCGCGGGCGTCGACCTCGTCGAGCACGGCACGGTCTCGGACGCCGACACGATCCGCGACACGCTCGTCGCGCAGCCGCTCATCGTCGCCGCCGGCATCCTCACGCTCGACGCGCTCGGCGATCGCGCCGCGCTCGCCGCGGGCGCTGCCGGGCACTCGGTGGGCGAGATCACCGCCGCCGTCGCCGCGGGCGTCCTGACCGCGGAGGACGCGATGGCGCTCGTGGGCGAGCGTGCCCGCGCGATGGCCGATGCCGCGGCGCAGGTGCCGACGGGCATGGCCGCGGTGCTCGGCGCCGACGAAGCCGCGCTCGAGGCGCGCCTGGCCGAGCTCGGCCTGCAGCCGGCGAACTACAACGGCGGCGGGCAGGTCGTCGTCGCCGGCCGGCTCGACGCGCTCGCGGCGCTCGCCGAGGCACCGCCCGAGCGCGCTCGCGTCATCCCGCTGCAGACCGCGGGCGCGTTCCACACCGACTTCATGGCTCCCGCGGTCGAGCGCTTCCGCGCGAAGGCCGCCGCGACGCCGACGGCAGACCCGACCACGACCCTCTGGACGAACCGGGACGGCAGCGCCGTCGCATCCGGCGCCGAGTTCCTCGAGCTCGTCGTCGGCCAGGTCTCGAGCCCCGTGCGATGGGACCGGTGCATGGCCGCCTTCGCCGACGCCGGAGTGACGGGCATCGTCGAGCTCGCCCCCGCCGGCGCGCTCACGGGACTCGCCAAGCGCGGCCTGCGCGGCGTGCCCGCGGTCGGCATCACCACCCCTGACGACGTCGAGGCAGCGGTCGCGCTGCTCGAGAGCGGAGCGGCAGCATGACGCAGATGACCAGCCTTCCCACGCGCGCCGGCGCGCGCATCCTCTCGGTCGGCGCCGCGCGCGGCGAGCGCCTCGTGCCCAACGAGGAGCTCGTGGGCCCCATCGACTCGTCCGACGAGTGGATCCGGCAGCGCACGGGCATCATCACCCGCGCGCGGGTCACCGAGGGCGTCGAGGCCGTCGACCTCGCCGAGACGGCCGCGAGGGAGGCGATCGAGCGCGCCGGCATCGACGCGTCGCGCCTCGACGCCGTCATCGTCTCGACGATCAGCAACACGGTGCAGACGCCGTCGATGGCGGCGCTGCTGACCGAGCGGGTCGGTGCGACCCCGGCTCCCGCGTTCGACATCTCGGCCGCGTGCGCCGGCTACGCCTACGGCGTCGCCCAGGCGGATGCGCTCGTGCGCTCCGGGATGGCGGAGCACGTGCTCGTCGTGGGCGTCGAGAAGCTCTCGGACGTCGTCGACCCGACCGATCGCTCGATCAGCTTCCTGCTGGGCGACGGCGCGGGTGCCGTCGT
>JAPSIA010000141.1 GCA_031179215.1 Agrococcus sp. | reverse complement strand
CGGTGCAGGTGGGCCGGTGCAGGCTCCGGGGATACGCGGGACCTGTACGAGGTGGCCGGAGTGAGCGGCGGTGGGCGGCCGAGCGGTGCAGGTGGGCCTGCGGAGGCGGCGGGGGCCCGCGGGGACCTGCACGAGGTGGCCGGGATGGGCGGTCGTGGGCGGCCGAACGGTGCAGGTGGGTCGGCGGAGGCGGCGGGGATTCGCGGGGGACCTGTACGAGGTGGCGGGGGTGGGCGGCCGATGGCGGCCGAACGGTGCAGGTGGCCGGCGGAGGCGGCGGGGGCCCGCGGGGACCTGCACGAAGTGGCCGGAACGAGCGGCTCATCGCGGCCGAGCCGTGCGGGTCGGACGGTGCGAGTCCGGTGACCGGGGCTCGGAGGACCAGCGGGAACACGCGCGTCGCAGCCGGTGAGGCGCTCCGGCGCCGCGCCGCGGGGCCGCGTAGGATGGGGCGTCACCCTCCCGCGATCAGGAAGCACCATGTCCGGACACTCCAAGTGGGCGACGACCAAGCACAAGAAGGCCGTCATCGACGCCAAGCGTGCGAAGTCGTTCGCGAAGCTCATCAAGAACATCGAGGTCGCCGCGAAGATCGGCGGTGCCGACCTCTCCGGGAACCCGACGCTCGTCGACGCCGTGCAGAAGGCGAAGAAGACGAGCGTCCCCAACGACAACATCGACCGCGCCATCAAGCGGGGCGCCGGACTCACGGGCGAGTCGGTCGACTACGCCACGATCATGTACGAGGGCTACGCGGCGAACGGCGTCGCGCTCATGATCGAGTGCCTCACCGACAACAAGAACCGCGCGGCGGCCGAGGTGCGCACGGCCATGACGCGCAACGGCGGCACGATGGCCGACCCCGGCTCCGTCGCCTACAACTTCAGCCGCAAGGGCGTCGTCTCGGTCACGAAGACCGACGGCGTGAGCGAGGACGACATCCTGCTCGCCGTGCTCGACGCGGGCGCGGAGGAGGTCACCGACCAGGGCGGCGGCTTCGAGATCCTCTGCGAGGCGACCGACCTCGTGGCCGTGCGCACCGCGCTGCAGGACGCGGGCATCGACTACGACTCGGCCGACGTCGAGTTCGTGCCGAACCTCCGCGTCGAGGTCGACGCCGAGACCGCGCGCAAGGTCTTCCGCCTCATCGACGCGCTCGAGGACAGCGACGACGTGCAGAACGTCTACGCCAACTACGACATCACTCCCGAGGTGCGGGCGCAGCTCGACGAGGACGACGAGTAGTCGCATGCCGGCGTCGGTGCGCGTGCTCGGCGTCGACCCGGGGCTGACGCGATGCGGCGTCGGCGTGGTCGACGTCGCGCACCGCGTGCCGACGCTCGTGCACGTCGAGGTGCTGCGCTCGGGAGCGGACGAGCCCATCGAGCAGCGGCTCCTGCGCATCGGGCGCGGCGTCGAAGCAGCGATCGAGCTGCACCGGCCGGAGCGCATCGCGCTCGAGCGGGTGTTCGCGCAGGACAACGTGCGCAGCGTCATGGGCGTCGCCCAGATCTCCGGGATCGTGCTGCGCGCCGCGGCCGAACGTGCGATCCCCATCGCGCTCCTGACGCCGACCGAGGTGAAGTCGGCCGTGACCGGCTACGGCGCCGCCGACAAGCGCCAGGTGGGGGAGATGGTGCGACGGCTGCTGCGGCTCGACGCCGCGCCGAAGCCGGCTGATGCCGCCGATGCCCTTGCAATCGCGATCGCGGAGGGCTGGCGAGCGCGCACCGCCGTCGCGGGCAGCGCCGCCGAGGCGGGAGCGACCCCGGCGCAGCGGGCATGGGCGGCGGCGGAGGCCGCAGCGCGCTCGCCGCGCGCGCGACGCTGAGCGCCCTGCACGCGCCGCTCGACCGGCGTCAGCGGCGCGCCGACACGCGGCGGAGGACTAGGCGCGCGCGGTGCGGTCGCGACGACTGGCGAGGAGCGCCGGGATGGCGACGCCGATGAACTCCGCGATCGCGCCGGCCGAGAACATCAGGATCTCCCAGCCGCGCGTCTCGAACGCGTAGCCCATGAGCAGCAGCCCGCCCACGACGAAGATCATCGCCAGGACGAAGGAGAGCACGGTGGTGACGTTCATGGGACTCCGTTTCGCGGTGCAGGGTGTCGATGGCCAGCGTATCGTGCACGCGCCGCCTAGGCTGACGGGGTGATCTCCAGGCTCGACGGCACCGTGCTCTCCGCTCGCGGGCAGCGGCTCGTCGTGGGCGTCGGCGGCATCGGCTGCGCCGTCGCCGTCACTCCGCAGTGCTCGCTCGCCGCGCGCGTCGGCGGCAGGGTGTCGCTCCACACGCACCTCGTCGTGCGCGAGGACGAGCTCTCGCTCTACGGCTTCGAGACCGAGGCTGAGCTCGACGCCTTCGAGCTGCTCATCGCCGTGTCGGGCGTGGGCCCGAAGTCGGCGCTCGGCGTGCTCGCGCACCTCTCGCCCGCCGAGCTCGCTCGCGCGATCGAGCAGCAGGACGAGCGCGCCTTCAAGGCGGTGAGCGGCATCGGCCCGAAGACCGCCAAGCTCCTCATCCTCCAGCTCAGCGGCAAGCTCTCGGCGCCCGCTGCCGCCGCGACGGCGAAGGGCTCGGATGCGCGCGCCGACGTGCTCACGGCCCTCACGGGCCTCGGGTGGCCCGAGCGGACGGCGGCGGATGCGATCGAGCGCGCGGCCGTCGCCGCGCCCGACGCGGTCGGCACGACGGGCGCGCTCCTGCGCGCCGCGCTCGCCTTCCTGGGACCGGGAGCGCGCGCATGAGCGACGCCCTCGTCGCGCCGGAGGCGTCGGGCGACGACCTCGCCTTCGAGGGCGCGCTGCGCCCGGGCAGCCTCGCCGAGTTCGTCGGCCAGCCCAAGGTCAAGGGGCAGCTCGAGGTGCTGCTGCAGGCGGCGCGCATGCAGGACCGCGCACCCGACCACATCCTGCTCGCAGGGCCCCCGGGGCTCGGCAAGACGACGCTCGCGACCATCATCGGCAACGAGACCGGTCGACCCATCCGCTACTCCTCGGGGCCTGCGATCCAGCACGCCGGCGACCTCGCGGCGGTGCTCTCGGCGCTCGTGCCCGGCGAGGTGCTCTTCATCGACGAGATCCACCGGATGTCGCGCTCGGCCGAGGAGATGCTCTACCTCGCGATGGAGGACTTCCGCATCGACATCATGGTCGGCAAGGGCGCCGGCGCATCGTCGATCCCGCTCGAGCTCGCGCCCTTCACGCTCGTGGGCGCGACGACGCGCTCGGGCATGCTGCCCGCGCCGCTGCGCGACCGCTTCGGCTTCACCGCCCACCTCGAGTTCTACGAGACGAGCGACCTCGAGCGCGTGCTCGCGCGCTCCGCACGGCTGCTCGAGCTCGCGATCGAGCCGGCAGCGCTCGCCGAGCTCGCGAGCCGCTCGCGCGGCACGCCGCGCATCGCCAACCGGCTGCTGCGGCGCGTGCGCGACTGGCTGCTCGTGCACGCGGGATCGAGCGACCTCGACGGCGTGCGCGCCGCGCTCGAGCTGTACGACGTCGACGAGGCCGGCCTCGATCGCATCGACCGCGCGGTGCTCCACGCGATCGCGCACCGCTTCGGCGGGGGACCGGTCGGGCTGTCGACCCTCGCTGCCGCCGTGGGCGAGGAGGCCGACACGATCGAGTCGGTCGTCGAGCCGTTCCTCGTGCGCGAGGGGCTCATCGGCCGCACGCCGCGCGGCCGCGTCGCGACGCCGTCGGGCATGCGCCACGCGCGCGCCGACGTGCGGGGCGACACCCTCGACGGGCTATGATGGGCGCTTGGTCCTGCGCGCAGCCGCGACAGGGCGAGCAACCCCCGAGAGGCACCTCCAGACGATGCTGTTCCTGCAGACGACGACCAACGCCCAGCAAGGGTTCACCTTCGACCCGCTGACGATCATCATGCTCGTCGTGCTCGCGGCCATGATCTTCTTCATGTTCCGCAGCAACAAGAAGCGGAAGGCGCAGGCCGAGGAGCTCCAGACCAAGATGGTCCCGGGCGCCGAGGTCATGACGAACTTCGGCCTCTTCGGCGAGCTGCGCGAGATCGACGAGGAGCGCAACGAGGCGCTGCTCGAGATCGCGCCCGGCACGATCGTGCGCGTGCACCGCCAGACGCTCGCGCGCGTCGTCGAGGACGAGGCCGAGATCGCCGACGCCGATGCTGCCGAGGGCCGCATCGACGACGCCGGCGACGCGGAC
>JAPSIA010000140.1 GCA_031179215.1 Agrococcus sp. | reverse complement strand
CGCATCCAAGGTGCCCGTGCCAGCATGGCGGCATGCGTCATCGGATCTCTGAGCTGCTCGCGGGCGCGAGCCTGCTGCTGCGCGGCTTCGGCACGTGGGCGAAGAGCCCGGGCCTCATGGCGCTCGGAGCGATCCCCGCGCTCATCGTCGGGCTCGCGATGCTCGCGCTCGTCATCGTCCTGAGCTTCCAGGTGGGCGGATGGGCCGAGGCGCTCACGCCGTTCGCCGACGCATGGGATGCGCAGTGGGCGGGCATCCTGCGGCTCGCGCTCGCGCTCGGCATGGTCGCGGGAGCGGTCGTGCTGTGCGTGCTGACCTTCGCGGCCCTCACGCTCGCGGTCGGCGATCCCTTCTACGAGCGCATCTCGCGCTCGGTCGAGGAGCGCCTCGGCGGCGCGCCGGAGGCGGTCGAGACCGGCTTCTGGGCGTCGCTCGGGAAGGGCGTGCGCGACGGCGCCGTGCTCATCGGCATGGCGATCGGCACCGGTCTCGTGGTGTTCGTCGTGGGGCTCATCCCGCTCGTCGGCACCGCCCTCGGCCTCGTCGTCGGCGCGACGCTCGGCGGGCGCGCGCTCGCTCGAGAGCTCACGGGCTACGCGGGCGACGCGAGGGGGATGACGCTCGCCGAGCGGCGCGCCCTGCTGGGCTCGAGGCCGTGGCGCACCATGGGCTTCGGCATCGTCGCCTACCTGCTGCTGCTCGTGCCCGGCGTCGCCGTCGTCGCGACGCCCGTCGCGGTCGTCGGCGCGACGCTCCTCGTGCGCGACCTGCGCGGCGAGCCGACGAGCGCCCCGGTACGGGGCGCCGAGGCCTCCTAGACTGGAGCCGCCCGCCAGACCGAGAGGTTCCATGCCCATCGCAGCTTCCGTCCGCCGCGCCCTGCCCGCCGAGATCGCCGAGTGGGACGCGCTCATCGAGACGAACCCCGACGGCGGCCACATGGTGCAGTCCCGCGCCTTCGCCGAGACGAAGCGCTTCGACGGGCTCGAGCCCGTCTTCCTCGTCATCGACGCGCCCGTCGGCTCGGACGGCGCGACCGAGCGCATCCACGCCCTCGCCCTCGAGGGCACGGTGTCGCTCGGGCGCTACTGGTACGTGCCCATGGGGCCGACCGCGACCGACATGGCGCCGGTCGTCGAGGGGCTCCGCGCGTTCGCGCGCGAGCAGCGCGGGCTGCTCGTCGTGAAGATCGAGCCGCACCTCGAGCGCACGCCGGAGCGCATCCAGGAGCTCGTCGCCCTCGGCCTCGAGCAGAGCCGCGACATGCAGGTGATGACCCACACCGTCGTGCTCGACCTCGCGCAAGGGGAGGAGGCGCTGTTCGCCTCGTTCTCGCAGATGATCCGACGGCAGGTGCGCGGCGCGACGAAGAAGGGGTACCGCGTCGAGCGGCCCGAGCCGACGCCGGAGACCTTCGACCGGATGCACGCGATGATGCTCACCGTCGCGGGCGGCAAGGGCATGGCCGGCATGCGCGAGCGCGCCTACTACGACGAGTTCTGGGGCCGCTTCACGAGCGCCGGCACGGGCCGCTTCTACTTCGGCTACGACGACGACGGCGACGAGCCGCAGGCCGGCATCTTCGTCACGACCGCGGGCCGCACGGCGGTCTACAAGGACGGCGGCTCGCGCCCCGACCGCAGGATCAACGGCGGCTCGGCGCTGCTGCTGTGGACGGCGATGCAGGACTGCATCGCCGAGGGGAAGCTCGCCTTCGACCTCGCCGGCACGCCCCCGCCCGACCGCGCCGACGACCCGACGCATCCCTTCCACGGCCTCGCGCAGTTCAAGCTGCGCTTCGGCCCCATCTCGAGCTTCCTGCCCTCCTTCGACCTCGTGCTCCACCCGGTGCGGCACCGGTTGTGGGAGCAGGTCGTGCGCCGCGTCGAGTGGCGCATCAAGCCCGGCCCGGACACGCTGCGATGAGCGCGCGAGCCACGACCGTCCGCTTCGCGACGGACGACGAGATCGCGCGGTGGGACGAGCTCATCGAGCAGAACCCCGACGGCGGGATCATGACGAGCGCGCGCGCCATGGGCGAGATCAAGCGCTACGACCGGCTCGAGCCGCGCTTCCTGGTCGTCGAGGGGACGCAGACGGTCTACGCGCTCGCGCACGAGGGCCGCGTCTGGCTCGGTCGCTACTGGTACATCCCGCTCGGCCCCACGTGCGACGACCTCGAGGGCATGGTCGCCGCGATGCGCGAGTTCGGCGCGCAGCAAGAGGGGCTGCTGGCCATCAAGGTCGAGCCGCACCTGCTGCGCACGCCGGAGCTGATCGCGCGCATGGAGGCCACGGGCGCCGTGCGCAGCCGCGACATGCAGCTGCTGACGCACACCGTCGTGCTCGACCTCACGCGCGGCGACGAGCTCATCATGGACTTCCAGAAGAAGCTGCGCTCGTCGATCCGCGGCGCCGAGAACAAGGGCTACCGCATCGAGCGCATCGAGGCGCACGAGGCGAGCGAGCGCGACTTCGAGCGCTTCTACGCGCTGCTGAAGACGATCAACGGCGGCAAGGGCGTCGCGGCGATGCGCGAGTACGCCTACTACCGCCTGTTCTGGACCGAGTTCGCCAAGACGCGCAACGGCCGCTTCTACTTCGGCTACGACGACGACTCGAGCGACGCGCAAGCGGCGATCTTCGTCACCCTCGCGGGCCGCACCGCCGTCTACAAGGACGGCGGGTCGCGCCCCTCGCGCGCGATCGCGGGCGGCGCCGCGCTGCTGCTGTGGCGCGCGATGCAGGACGCCCGCGCAGACGGCAAGACGGCCTTCGACCTGTGCGGCACCCCGAAGCCCGAGCACATGGACGACCCGGAGCACTGGTACTACGGCGTCGGGCAGTTCAAGAAGAAGTTCGGGCCGGTGGTGAGCTACCTGCCCTCGTTCGACATCGTGCTGCGACCCATCCGCCACCGCGCGTGGGAGCGCGTCGTGCGCCGCATCGAGTGGCGCATCACGCCCGGCACCGACGCGCTGCGATAGGAGGACAGCATGACGACGACATGGACCCTCCGCCGCGCGCGGCAGGAGGAGCTCGCCGACTGGGATGCCCGCATCGAGGCGAACCCCGACGGCGGCCAGTGGACCCAGGGCCTCGCCTACGCCCGGCTCAAGTCGACCGAGCGCCTGCACCCCGTCTTCCTCGTGCTCGAGCGGGCGGCTCCCGCCGGCGCGGGCCGCGTGCACGTGCTCGCGCTCGAGCACCGCAGCCTCGCCGGCAGGTTCTGGTACCTGCCGCTGGGCCCCGGCGCGGCCTTCGACGACCTCCCCGGCATCGCGGACGCGTTCCGCGCGGCGCGGGACGACGTCGCGAAGGGCGTCTACGCCGTCAAGCTCGAGCCGTTCGAGGTCGACACCCCCGAGCGGCGCGCGGCGCTCGCCGACGCGGGACTGCGCCTGGCCAACACGATCCAGCAGAACATCCACACCGTGCTCGTCGACCTCACGCCCGACGTCGACGACATCTTCGCGGGCTTCAACAAGAAGCTGCGCAACCACATCCGCAACGCCGTCAAGCACGGCTACCGGGTCGAGAAGGTCGAGCCGGGGGAGCAGACCTACCGGCAGATGTACGAGCTCATGCAGACGGTCTCCGGCGGCAAGGGCGTCGCGACGATGAAGTCGTACGACTACTACCGCACGCTGTGGGGCGAGCTGTGCGAGCGCGGGCAGGGGCACTTCTGGTTCGGCTACGACGGTGCGCACGAGGGGCCGCAGGCCTCCGCGTTCATGATCGGCTTCGGCCGCTACGCCCTCGCGAAGGACGGCGGCTCGGTGCCCGACCGCGCGATCCGCGGCGGCGCGCACCTCATCCGCTGGACGGCGATGCAGTGGTTCAAGGAGCAGGGGCGCGAGGTCTACGACACCTACGCGACCCCGCCGTCGTGGCGCGCCGACGACGAGTCGCACCGCATGCACGGCCCCGGCATCTTCAAGCGCCTGTTCGGGCCGATCACCGATCACCTGCCGAGCCACGACCTCGTGCTCGACGAGGCGCGCTACCGGCTGTTCCTGCGGCTGCTGCTGCCGATCGAGCGGCGGGTGCGCCGTCGCCCGTGGGGCATCTGGTAGCTCGCGCTCCGCGCCGCGAGCCCGGAGCGGTGGTCGCTGAGCGGCGGCACATCCTCCCGGGGCGGCCATCCGCGCGCTCCTCGGCAGATCCTCCGGAGGAGCCCGCTCACGCGGCGCGCCG
>JAPSIA010000139.1 GCA_031179215.1 Agrococcus sp. | reverse complement strand
AAACCTTCAGGTGGAGCATGAAAGTTGATAGCGTGGCCCAGATTGCGTCGTGACAGCCGCTCGAGGCGGGTGCACGATGAAGGACGACGCGGCGCTGAGCGCTGCCGAACGGGGAGACGATGGCCAAGCACGACCGGCCGGCACGAGGCGAAGGGACGCGAGCGCGGTGGCGCAGCCTGCGCTTCGGCATCGCCGCCGCCGCCGCGGTCGGAGCGATGGTCGCAGCCGTCATCGTGCCGGGGGTGCCGCGAGCCGAGGCCGTCGACGAGTACGGCTTCCCGACGTGGGCCGAAGTCGAGGCCGCGCGCGGCAACGTGAGCGCGAAGAACGAGCAGATCGCGCAGATCCGCGCCCTCATCTCGCAGCTCGAGACCGATCTCGCGAACGCGCAGGCCGAGGCGGACCGCCGGGCCGCGGAGGCGATCGAGGCGCAGCGCGCCTACGACGAGGCGGTGGCCGTCGCCGACCGGCTCCAGCAGCAGGCCGACGAGGCATCGGCGCGCGCCGAGGAGTCGCAGCGCGCCGCGGGCCAGCTCGCAGCGCAGCTCGCCAGGAGCGGCGGCACGGGCGACATGAGCGCCGAGCTGTTCGCCAATCCGGGTTCCGCCGACACGTGGCTCTACCGGCTCGACATGATGGATCGTGTCGCCGGCACGGCCGACACGCTCTACGAGCAGGCGCAGCAGGACGCGAACACCGCGCAGTCGCTGCAGGATCAGGCGGCCGTCGCCCGAGACGCGCTGCACGAGCTCAAGGTCGCCGCGGAGGAGGCGCTCGCCGCCGCGCAAGCGGCGGCTGCAGCGGCGCAGACGGCGGTCGAGCAGGAGCAGGCGCACCGGGCCGAGCTCGAGGCGCAGCTCACGGTGCTCGTCGAGAACCGGCGCGCGACCGAGGAGGACTACCAGGCAGGCCAGCGGCACCGCGCGTGGCTCGCCGAGCAGGAGCGCCTGCGGCGAGAGCGCGAGGCGCGCGAGCGCGAGGAGGCGCGGCAGCGCGCGCTCGAGGAGCAGCGCCGGCGTGCCGAGCAGGCGGCCCAGAACGGCGGTGGCGGCGGCGGCGGTGGCGGCGGCGGCGGCTCCGTGCCCGTGCCGCAGCAGCCGCCGCGCAGCGGGTGGGTCACGCCCCACTACGGCCGCTTCACCTCCGGCTACGGCTGGCGCAACGACCCGGTGGGCGTGCTGGGGCGCAAGCTGCACGCCGGCATCGACATCTCCGCGGGCTGCGGCACGCCGATCTACGCCGTCGCCAACGGCACCGTGACGCTCCGCTCGCGCGACATCTACGGCGCCAACATGCTCTACATCAACCACGGCGGCGGCGTGCAGAGCGAGTACTTCCACATGATCCGGCCCGCGCACGTCTACCCGGGGCAGCGCGTGAGCGCCGGTCAGGTCGTCGCGTACGAGGGCTCCACGGGCCACTCGACCGGGTGCCATCTGCACTTCCAGCTGCGCGTCGGCGGCGGGCTCGTCAACCCCGAGTCGTTCCTCAACGCGCGAGGCGTCTACCTCCGCTGACGCTTCGCCGGGGGTCCGCCGGGGCTTCACCGCCCAGCTGGGCCGCGCGCTGCAGGGGCTCGCCTCGCGGGCCGTCCGCAAGCCGGACCTCCACGAGCCGTGCGCCCGGAGCGCAGGTCGCTGAGCGCGCACATGGGCGCCCACTGCCCGCGTGTGGCGGCTGCGCGACCGCTCCTCCGGACACGCCGCGAGCAATCAGCGCGAGATCTGCGCAACAAATGCTGAGGGATCCCTCAGTTTCGGGCGTGTGGCGCGCGCTCCGTGGAACCGTTGATGGTGTCGTGCGACGCAGGCATCTTTGCGACGTGCGCACTAGCCGGAAATCGGAGAGGTCTCGCACATGCGCTCGTCGCGACTCGCAGCGGTCATCACAGCAACCCTGATCGCGGCGGGAGGTGTGCTGGCAGTCCCGACGGGGCAAGCCGCGCATGCCGCGACGCACCCGACCGGCACGACGGCCACGGCGAAGGCCGACATCCTCGGCGTCGACGCGAGCGCAGTCGGCATCTCCCTCGCCGACGTGCTGCTCGGCCACGCCGACGCGGGCCTCCGACCGCACGCCGAGGCGGCATCGACCGCGACGGGTGCCAACCTCGGTGCTGCGGTGGCAGGCCTCCAGGTGCCGATCGCGACCAACCAGCAGACGGCGCCGCCGGACAACCCCGCCGCGAGCGCGCAGCAGCTCGCCGCCGTCAACCTGCTCGGCGCCGTCACCGCGGGGGTCGCGGAGAGCTCCGCGCACGCCCGGTGGGCCGAGGCGTGCACCGCCGACGGCCAGTCGGCGACGTCGACGACCAGCCTCGCCCGGGCCGACGTCTCGCTGCTCGGCATCGGCGTGGCCACGCTCGGCGCATCGCAGGTGACGACGCAGACCGCGCTGACCGGGGAAGGGGTCACGAGCACGTCCGTGGGCTCGATCACCGGGCTGACGCTGCTCGACGGCGCGGTCTCCGTCGCCGTCGACGGCACGGCGACGCTCCAGGCGACCGCGACCGGGCTCCCGGGACCCGCCGCGACCAGCTACGCGCCCCCGTCGGTGCGCGTCACGGCGCTCGGCGACACGGTCGCCCTCGTCCCCGGCGGCTCCGCGCTCGAGCTCGACATCCCGCTCGTCGGCTCCGTCTCCATCGCGATGCCGCTCCCCGACAGCTCGGCGTCCGCCGACGGCACCTCCGCGAGCGCGTCGGTGTCCCTGCTCGAGATCAGCGTCCGGCTGCTCCCCATCCTCGGCGTCGCCACGGCGAACATCGACGTGCTGCCCATGAGCGCGAGCGCGAGCGCGGCCGCGGTGCCGACCGCCCAGCTCTGCATCGACGACCCGGTGATCACCCAGCCGGCGGACGGCTCGAGCGTCGCCGACGCGACGCCGACCGTCTCGGGGACGGGTGAGCCCGCCGCATCGATCGAGGTCGCGATCGACGGCTCCTCCGTCGGCACGACGACCGTCGGCGCCGACGGCACGTGGTCGCTCGGGATCGCTTCGCCGCTCGCGGCGGGACCGCACGACGCCGTTGCGACGCAGACCATCGCCGGCACCACGTCCACGAGCGAGGTGCGCTTCTCGATCGACACCGCCGCCCCCGCCGCCCCCGTGATCCTCGAGCCCGCCGACGGCTCGACCATCGCCGACGCCACCCCGACCGTCACCGGCACCGGCGAGCCGGGCGCGACGGTCACGATCGCCTTCGACGGCGTCGACAGCGGCACCGCGGTCGTCGGGGATGACGGCGCCTGGTCGTTCACGCCGACCGCGCCGCTCGCCGACGGTGAGCGCACCGTGACGGCGACGCAGCGCGATGCCGCCGGCAACGGCTCCGCGACCGACCAGCACACCTTCATCGTCGACACCACGGCGCTCCCGCCCGTCATCGAGCAGCCGGCGAACGGGTCGACGACCTCCGACGCGACACCGACGATCGCCGGCACCGGCGAGCCGGGCGCAACCGTCTCGGTGTCGATCGACGGCAGCGCCGTCGGGACGGCCGTCGTCGCCGAGGACGGCTCGTGGTCGCTCGGGCTCACCGCTCCGCTCGCCGACGGCGAGCACCTCGCGACGGCTCTGCTGACCGACTCGGCCGGCAACGTCTCGCCCGCGGCCAGCAGCGCCTTCACGGTCGACACGGCGGCTCCCGCGGCCCCCGTGATCGAGGTCCCCGCCGACGGATCGGTGACCGCCGACACGACGCCGACCGTCTCGGGCACCGGGGAGCCCGGCGCGACGGTCGCGGTCAGCATCGACGGCGCCGCCGTCGGCACCGCCCCGGTCGGCGACGACGGCACGTGGGAGCTCGCGCTCACCGACCCGCTCGCCGAGGGCGCCCACCTGATCGAGGCGACGCAGAGCGACGCCGCCGGCAACGCCTCGGGGCGCGACACCGCGCGCGTCGTCGTCGACACGACCGCGCCCGCCGCGCCGCGCATCGACGAGCCCGCCGACGGCTCGGTGACCTCCGACACGACGCCCTCCATCTCGGGCACCGGCGAGCCGGGCGCCACCGTCGCCGTGTCGATCGACGGCGTCCCCGTGGGCACGGCAGCGGTCGCCGACGACGGCACCTGGTCGCTCGCGCTCATGACACCGCTGGCGGAGGGCGAGCACACGGTCGGTGCCACCCAGACGGATGCGGCCGGCAACGCCTCGCTCGCCGCAGCCCACCGCTTCACGATCGACCTGACGGCTCCGGCCGCCCCGTCGATCGTCGCCC
>JAPSIA010000045.1 GCA_031179215.1 Agrococcus sp. | reverse complement strand
CGCACCCCGGCCGGCAGGCTCGCCGCGAGCGCGACCGCGAGGCCGCCGACGAGGAGCGCGACCGGCAGCCCCCACGGGATCGTCGGCGCGGTGGATGCGACGCCCGCGACCGAGGCGACCATCGACTGCGTGCCGATCCAGCCGTAGAGGACACCCATGCCGAAGCCCGCCACGACGGCCACGATCGTGATCGCCCCGGCCTCGGCGAGGAGCATCGTGCGCGTCTGGCCGCGACGCAGGCCGAGCATGCGCAGCAGGCCGATCTCGCGCGTGCGCCGCCGCACCGACAGCAGCATGGCCGCGACGAAGCCGAGCACGGCGAGCACGGCCGAGAAGCCGACGATCGCCGTGATGACCGTCGTCACGCCGCCGTAGAGCGCCTGCAGCTCGGCGCGGAACTCCGGGCTGCGCTCGATCGTGACGACGGCGGTCGTGAGCGAGCTCCCGGCCGTGACCATCATCGTGACGACCGCCGCGCCGGCGAAGAGCGAGAGGACGAGGGCGGAGGTGCGGCCGGGGTGCGTCGCGAGCGTGCCCGCCGCGGCGCGTGCGGGCACGCCGCGCCCGAAGGCACGGGATGCGAGCGCCACGAGCGGCGGCGCGATCGCGGGTGCGAGCGCGATGATGCCCGCGACCGACACCACGCCGCCGGCGAAGCCGACGAGCACCGCGAGCGGCGACAGCAGCGAGAGCGCGACCGCGGCGGCGAGCAGCGCGGCGCCGATCGCGAGGGTCACGATGCCACCGCGCCGGCTGCGCCGCACCGTCGTCTCGACGTCGACGCTCGAGCCGCGCAGCGCCTCGAGCGGCGAGACCTGGAGCACGCTGCGGGTCGCGAGCCAGGCCGAGAGCGCCGCCGCAGCCGCGACCGAGGCCGCTGGCACGATCGCCCACGGCTCCACGATCGGCATCTGCGAGAGCTCGAGCCCCTCGTCGAGGGATGCGAGCAGCTCGGTCACGGGGATGGCGACGAGCACGCCTGCGATCCAGCCGGCCGCGGCCCCGACGATGCCGACGAGCACGAAGCCGCGCAGCACGCGGCGGCGCTCGCCGCGCGCTGCGGCGCCGAGCAGCCGGCGGAGCGCGATCTCGCCGCGCAGATCCTCGACGGCGCCCGTGAACGCCTGTCGCGCGACGATCGCGCCCACGACGATCGAGACGCCGATGAGCAGCACCCCCGCGATGGCGAGCAGGATGCGCGCGGTCGGGCTGCTCGCGATCATGTCCTCGCCGTAGAGGGCGCGCGCCGCGTGCTCCATGAGCGTCGCGAGCGCCGTGCCGAAGGCGGCGGCGAGCACCGAGACGGCGAACGCGAGGCCCTGTCCCGTGCGGGAGGCGCCGTCGGCACGTCGGCGCTCGGCAGCGGCGGTCGCGGGAGCGGTCGCGACGGTCATCGGGCGGCCGCCTCGAGCATGCGCTGCGCGATCGTCGTCGCGTCGCTCGCGGGCAGGTCGTCGTCGATGCGGCCGTCGCGCAGCAGCACGATGCGCTCGGCGCGCGCCGCGACCACCGGGTCGTGGGTGACGACGACGATCGCCTGCCCGGCGGCGGCCTGCCGCACGAGGATCTCCTGCACCTCGAGGGAGGTGACGCTGTCGAGCGCGCCCGTGGGCTCGTCGGCCAGCACGATCGCGGGGCGCTGCGCGAGGGCCCTCGCGATGGCGAAGCGCTGCTGCTGGCCGCCCGAGAGCTCGTGCGGCCGGCGCGACTGGAGCCCGGCGACGCCGAGCTCGTCGAGGAGCGCCGCGATGCGCGCGCGGTCGGGCGCGCGCCCGGCGAGGAGCGCCGGCAGCTCGACGTTCTCGAGCGCCGTGAGGCTCGGCACGAGGTTGAAGGACTGGAACACGACGCCGACCTGCTCGCGCCGCAGCGCGGTGAGCGCGTCGTCGTCGAGGCCGACGACCGACGTGCCGCCGATGACGATGTCGCCGGAGGTGGGTGCGTCGAGGCCGGCGGCGAGGTGCAGCAGGGTCGACTTGCCGGAGCCGGAGGCGCCCATCACGGCGGTGAGCGTGCCGGGGGCGATCTCGAGGTCGAGCCCGTCGAGGGCGGTGACGGACGTCGCGCCGGCGCCGTAGCGCTTGGTGACGTCGCGGAGGATGAGGGCGTGCTGGGTCATGCTCCCAGGCAAGCGGATGGGGCGGGGCCTGGGCGTCAGGCGGCGGTCGGAACGTGCGTCATCCGCTCGGATGACCGCGCTCGAGCCGCTGCTCGAGGATGCTCGCGAGCAGCCCCGGCCGCTGCAGCGGCAGTCCGTGGCCCACGCCGTCGACCATGCGCAGCTCGCTGCCGGCGCGCGCCTCGTGCAGGATGCGAGCCGAATCGCGCATGAGCCGCCGTTCGCGGGCGCCGACGATCACGAGCGGATGCGCGGCGCCGGCGTCCCCGATCAAAGGCTCGTCGACCGAGGAGCGGCCCCACGCATCGGGAACGGTGAAGCGGAGGTTGTCCCCGACGCTCGCGACGAGGGTCGCCCTCGAGATGCGAGCGCTGTCGGCCAGGTACGCAGGCATGAGCGGCAGCGGCACGCACAGCTGCTTCGCCTGCAGCCGCGCGAAGCGCGGCCGCTTCGCGAGCGGTGCCGAGGCCGCGAGCAGCGCGAGGGTCATCCCGGCCATCGCGAGCGGTCTCGCCTGCGCGCTCACGATGACGGCGTCGGCGACGAGGTCCGGTCGCTTCGCGGTCAGGAGCACCGCGAGCTGCGCGCCGAGCGAGAACCCGACGACTGCGGCACCGCTGGGCGCGCGGTCCTCGAGCATCCGCTCCAGCGCCTCGAGGGTCTCGGCGTGCGATCGGTAGTCACCGTCGGATGCGCTCGCCCCGTGCCCGGGAAGGTCGGGCACGATCGCGCGCACGGGCGCGCGCAGCGCCGCGAGCGTCGGCCGCCACATCCACCCCGATACGCCGCCCCCGTGCAGCAGCAGGAGGGGCGGCGCCCCCGCCGGTCCCGTCTCGTCCACGTGCACCGTTCGATCCTGCCCGACGTCGAGCCCGCTCGGTCGCGAGTCAGCATCGCCGCGGCGCGCTCAGGCGACGCGGTCGCCGTTCAAGCCGTGCTCGTAGGCGAACACGACGAGCTGCACGCGGTCGCGCAGGTCGAGCTTCGCGAGGATGCGCGAGATGTGCGTCTTGACGGTCGCCTCGGAGACGAACTCGGCACGCGCGATCTCGGCGTTCGAGAGCCCCTTCGCGGCGAGCCCGAAGATCTGCCGCTCGCGATCGGTGAGCTCCGCGAACGCGGGCGGCGTCGATCGCCGCTGGCTGCCGAAGGCCTTGAACAGCTCGCGGGTCGCGCTCGCGGCGACGACCTCGTTGCCCGCGTGCACGGTGCGGATGGAGGCGAGCACGAGCTCGGGCTCGGCGTCCTTGAGGATGAACCCCGAGGCGCCGGCGCGGATCGCGCGGGCCGCGGCCTCGTCGAGGTCGAAGGTCGTGAGCACGACGACGCGCGTCGAGGGGCGGGCCTGCACGATGCGCGCGGTCGCGGAGATGCCGTCGAGCACGGGCATGCGCACGTCCATGAGCACGACGTCGGGCTGCTGCTCCTGCGCGAGCCGCACCGCTTGCGCGCCGTCCGCGGCCTCGGCGACGCACGTCATGTCGGGCTGCGACTCGACGAGCATGCGGATGCCGCCGCGGAACAGCGCCTGGTCGTCGACGATGAGCACTCGGATCATGCGCGGCTCCTCACGCCAGCCCTGCCGGGAACGCGGCGCGCACGCGGAACCAGCCGTCCTCGATGCCCGTCCACGCGTCGCCGCCCGCGAGCCTCGCGCGCTCATGGATGCCGCGCACGCCGTGGCCGGGCTCCCCCGGCGCGGTCTGGACGCGATTGTGCACGTCGATCACCATGCCATCCGCGGAGCCCGGCAGCGCGACGCCGCGCAGCCGCACGTGCACGGGAGCGGTGCGGTCGCCGTGCCGGAGCGCGTTCGTGAGCGCCTCCTGCAGGATGCGGTAGGCGGCGATGTCGGCGGTGCGGGGCAGCGCGACGCGCATGCCCGCGCGCTCGAGGCGCACGTCGAGGCCCGCCTCGCGCATCCGCCCGACGAGCGCGTCGGCGCCGTCGAGCGAGGCGACCGGGTCGGGCGCCTCGCGGTGCCGCAGCTGCGCGAGCAGCAGCCGCACGTCGCCGAGCGCCTCCTTCGCCGTGCCGGCGATCGACTCGAGCGAGGCGTCCTTCGCCGCGGGATCGGGCGTGTAGCGGGCGCCGTTGGCCTGCGCGATCACGACGGCGAGCGAGTGCGCGACGACGTCGTGCATGTCGCGGGCGAGCGCGGCGCGCTCCTCCTCCTGGTCGGCGCGGCGGATGGAGACCTGCGCGACCTGGGTCGCCGCCGTGCTGCGCTCCACCGCCGCGACGCCCCAGCCGGTGAGGATCGCGACGCTGAACAGCAGCATCGGCGGGATCCACAGCAGCGCCATCGAGCTCAGCATGCCGAGGCCCGTGGCGAGGTCGCCGAGCCCGTTCTCGACGACGAACCAGTAGGCGGCGAGGAGCGAGGCGACGAACGCGAGCCCGAAGCCGAGGAGCCTGCCGGGCCAGCGGCTGAAGCGCCCCACGGAGTACAGCACGACGAGCGCGCCGAACCAGACGGGGAACAGCCACAGCTGCAGCGCGACGTGCCCGGCGGCGACGAGCGTGAGGCCCGCGAGGGCGAGCACCGGCCGCGTGCGGCGCACGAGGATCGCGGCGGCGATCGCGGCGGCGATGACGAGCGAGAGCGCCCACTGCCCGCCGTCGACCATGACGACCATGAGCAGCAGCGACGGCACGGCGAGGACGCCGAGCGTCACGGCCGCGAGGATCGCGTCGGCCCGGAGGGTCGAGCGGTCGATCCATGGCCTCCTCGGCGCCGACGGCTCGGCGGCCGCGTCCGCGGGCGCGTCGGCCGGGAGGGCGGCGTGCGTGGACATGCGATTCAGGCTATTGCGCCCGCGGATGCGCCGGCGGCGAGGCGGCGAGGAATCATCCGCTCGGCGGAGGGGCTCAGAACCCGAAGCGGCCGAGCTGCTTGGGGTCGCCCTGCCACTCCTTCGCGACCTTGACGCGCAGGTCGAGGTGCACCTTCGTGCCGAGCATCCGCTCGATCTCGGCCCGCGCATCCGCCCCGACCTGCCTCAGCCGCGAGCCGCCCTTGCCGATGATGATGCCCTTCTGGCTGTCGCGCTCGACCCAGAGGTTGGCGTAGATGTCGGTGAGGTCGCGGCCCTCGCGGGGCACGACGTCGTCGATCGTGACCATGATCGAGTGCGGCAGCTCGTCGCGCACGCCCTCGAGCGCCGCCTCGCGGATGAGCTCGGCGATGCGGACGGAGGTCGGCTCCTCGGTCGTCGTCTCGGCCTCGTAGAGCGGGGGCCCGACGGGCAGGAGTCCCACGAGCTCGTCGACGAGCACGTCGAGCTGCGAGCCGGCGACCGAGGAGAGCGGCACGATCGCGTCCCACTCGCGCAGCTGCGAGACCGCGAGCAGCTGGGCCGCGACCTGCTCCTTCGACGCGGCGTCGGTCTTCGTCACGACCGCGACCCTGCGAGCGCGCGGGAAGCCCTCGAGCTGCTGGTCGATGTAGCGGTCGCCGGGGCCGATGGGCTCGTCGGCGGGGATGCACAGGCAGATGACGTCGACGTCGCCGAGCGTCGTCTGCACGACGGCGTTGAGGCGCTTGCCCAGCAGCGTGCGGGGCTTGTGCATGCCGGGGGTGTCGACGATGACGAGCTGCGCGTCGTCGCGGTGCACGACCCCGCGGATCGCGTGCCGCGTCGTCTGCGGCTTCGAGGAGGTGATCGCGATCTTCTCCCCCACGAGCGCGTTCATGAGCGTCGACTTGCCGGCGTTGGGCCGGCCGACGAACGTCACGAAGCCGCTGCGGTGCTCGGGCCCTGATCCGGTGGTGCCTGGTTCGTGCGTCATGCCGCTCCCTCGTCCTCGAGGTGCTCCGCCGCGTCGGCGACGCGGTGCACCGTGAGCTGGCCGGCGTTGCGGCCTCGTCCGTCGATCGAGCGCACCTCGATGCGCAGGCCCTCGTGCGTGACGACGTCGCCGACCTCGGCGATGCGGCCGAGCTCCTTCTGCATGAGGCCGCCGACGGTGTCGACGTCCTCGTCGTCGAGGGCGAGGCCGAACAGGTCGCCGAGCTCGTCGATCTGCAGCCGGGCCGAGACGTGCCAGACGCCCTCGTCCACCTCGACCGCCTCCGCGGCGCCTCGGTCGTGCTCGTCGTGGATCTCGCCCACGAGCTCCTCGACGAGGTCCTCGAGCGTCACGAGTCCCGCGATCCCGCCGTACTCGTCGACGACCATCGCGACGTGCACGCGCTCGGCCTGCATGAGCGCGAGCGTGTCGTCGGCCTTCTTCGACTCGGGCACGAGGAGCGCGGGCCGCGCGAGCTCCGCGGCGGTCTCGACCGCGTCGGGGCGCCACGTGCGGCTGCGCACGACGTCGCGGAGGTAGAGGATGCCCTCGATCTCGTCGGTGGACTCCCCCACGACGGGCATGCGCGAGAGCCCGTTGTCGAGGAACTGCCGCAGCGCGTCCTGCGCGGTCGCGTCGCGCTCGACGACGATCATGTCGGGCCGCGGCACCATGACCTCGCGCACGAGCGTCTCGTTGAACTCGAAGATCGAGTGGATGAGCTCGCGGTCGTCGTCCTCGAGCACGTCGGACTCCGCGGCCGCGTCGACCATCGAGAGCAGCTCGGCCTCGGTCGCGAACGCCGTCTCGCGCTGCCGACCGGGGGTGACCTTGTCGCCGACCGTGACGACGAGCGAGGCGAGCGGACCGGAGAGCACGCGCCAGAAGCGGATGAAGCCCGCGGAGGCGCGCAGCAGGCCGAGCGCGTGGGCGCGACCGACGGCGCGGGGGCTCGTGCCGACGAGCACGAAGGAGATGACGATCATCGCGCCGCCCGCGACGAGCAGCGTCACCCACCACTCGACCACGAGCGAGTCGACGGCGAGCGTGATGAGCACCGCCGCGATCATCTCGCACGTGATGCGGCCGAACTGCAGCGTCATGAGGTGCCCGCGCAGGTCGTCGGCGATCGCGAGCATCGACCGGCCGCGGCGCGCGTGCCTCGCGGCCTCCTGCAGCTCCGCGCGCGAGACGACGCCGAGCGCGGCGTCGCTCGCCGCGAGCCACGCGCCGAAGGCGACGAGCACCGCCGCGACGGCGAACAGGACGGTCTCGAACATCAGGCGGTGCGGCCGGGCGTCGAGCGGTCACGCTGCTCGAAGCCCGCGAGCAGGCGGTCCTGCAGCGTGAACATCTCGTCGCGGTCCTGCGGCTCCGCGTGGTCGAACCCGAGCAGGTGCAGCAGGCCGTGCGTCGTGAGCAGGCGCAGCTCCGCCATGAGGCTGTGGCCGGCCTCCTTCGCCTGGTCGCGCGCGACCTCGGGGCACAGCACGATGTCGCCGAGCAGCCCCGCGGGCGTGAGGCGATCCTGCGCGCCGGGCCGCAGCTCGTCCATGGGGAACGAGAGCACGTCGGTCGGGCCGGGCTCGTCCATCCACTGCACGTGCAGCTGCTCCATCGCCGCGACGTCGACGAGCGCGATCGACACCTCGGCGTCGGGGTGCACGAAGAGCTGCTCGAGGTCGAAGGCGACGAGCCGCAGCAGCTGCGCCTCGTCGACCTCGGCGCCCGACTCGTTGAGGATGTCGATCGCCATCAGCCGCGCCTCCCGCCCCGGTGGTGCTGCTGGGGCCGGCGCGTCTCGCGCGCCATCTGCCGCTGGTCGTGCTCGGTGTAGGCGTCGACGATGGCACCGACGAGCGTGTGCCGCACGACGTCGGCGCTCGTGAGCTCCGCGAAGTGGATGTCGTCGATGCGGCGCAGCACCTGCTGCGCGACCTGCAGGCCGGAGGTGCCCGCGGGCAGGTCGACCTGCGTCGAGTCGCCCGTGATGACCATCTTCGACCCGAAGCCGAGGCGCGTGAGGAACATCTTCATCTGCTCTGGGCTCGTGTTCTGCGCCTCGTCGAGCACGATGAAGGAGTCGTTGAGCGTGCGCCCGCGCATGTAGGCGAGCGGCGCGACCTCCACGACGCCCGTCGCGAGCAGCTTCGGCAGCAGCTCGGGATCCATCATCTCGTTGAGCGCGTCGTAGAGCGGCCGCAGGTAGGGGTCGATCTTGTCGGTGAGCGTGCCGGGCAGGAAGCCCAGGCGCTCGCCCGCCTCGACCGCGGGACGCGTGAGGATGATGCGGCTGACCTCCTTGCGGTGCAGCGCCTGCACCGCCTTCGCCATCGCGAGGTAGGTCTTGCCCGTGCCCGCCGGCCCGATCCCGAACACGATCGTGTTCGTCTCGATCGCCTCGACGTAGGAGCGCTGCCCCTCGGTCTTGGCGCGGATCGACTTGCCCTTGGACGTGAGGATGACCTCGCCGATCGCGTCGACGAGGCTGCGCGAGGCGTCCTGCCGCAGGATGCGCGAGCCCTCGCCGACCTCCGTGCCGCTGAGCTCGGTGCCCTGCCGCACGAGGTCGACGAGCTCCTGCACGAGGCGCGCCGCCACGGCTACCTCGGGCTCGGGGCCCGTGAGGGTCACGAGGTTGCCGCGCACGGCGACCCGCACGTCGGGGTGCTCGTGCTCGAGGCGCGTCAGCAGGCGGTCCTGCGGCCCGAGCAGCCGCACCATCTCGATGCCGTCGATCTCGATCGACTCGGTCGTGTCAGGCAAGCGAGCCCTCTCTCAGTGATCCGGCGAGCACGTGCGCGTGGGCGTGGAAGACCGTCTGCCCCGCGCGCTCACCGGTGTTGAACACGAGGCGGAAGTCGCCGTCCGCCCGCTCCCGCGCGATGGCCTGCGCGGCCTGCACCATCTCGGCGAGGAGGTCCGGGTCGCCCGCGGCGAGCTCGACGACGTCGCGGTACCGCGCCGTCTTCGGCACGACGAGCACGTGCATGGGCGCCTGCGGGTTGATGTCGGAGAACGCGATGATGCGGTCGTTCTCGAGCACGATCTCGGCGGGGATCTCGCGCGCGACGATCCTCTCGAACACGGTGGGCTCAGCCATGCGCCTCAGCCTACCTTCGCGTCGCTCGGGGGCGCCTGCCTCACCAGCGGCCCAGCCGCACCGAGAGCGCGGCGAGCCCTGCGAGCCCCGCGGTCGAGGTGCGCAGCACGTGGTCGCCCATGCGGGCCGCGACCGCGCCCGCGCGCTCGAGCGCCTCGAGCTCGCCCGGATCGATGCCGCCCTCGGGGCCGACGACGAGCAGCACGTCGCGCTCGAGGGGCAGCTGCGCGATCGAAGCGGACGCGGTCGGCTCGAGCACGACGAGCTGCCACTGCGCGGCGAGCGCCGCGAGCCCCGCGGTGTCGACGACGGCCGTCACCTCCGGCAGGCGGGGCCTGATCGCCTGCTTGCCGGCCTCGCGCACGACCTTGCGCCAGCGCTCGAGCGACTTCTCGCCGCGCTCGCCGCGCCACTGCACGACGCTGCGGCGCGCCTGCCACGGCACGATCGCGTCGACGCCGAGCTCGGTCGAGGCCTGCACGGCGAGCTCCGCGCGGTCGCCCTTCGCGAGCGCCTGCGCGAGCCCGATGCGCGGGCTGGGCGGCGGCACCGCCTGCACGTGCTGCAGCACGACGTCGACGCGCTCGCGCTCGGCATGCTCGATCACGCCCTCGGCGAGGACGCCTGCGCCGTCGCTGATGAGCACCCGCTCTCCTCGGCGCATCCGAGAGACGACGGCCGCGTGGTGCGCCTCGTCGCCCGTGAGCGCCACGACGTCGCCCGCCGCCGCCTCCGAGAGCGCGTCGTGCCAGTAGCAGTGCGCCATCAGAGCCGGAAGCGGTCGCGCATCTTCGCGAAGAGGCCCTGCTTGACGTGCCCGAGCTGCGGCGCCGGCGCCTTCGTGCGCTCGCGCAGCTCGCGCAGCAGCTCCTCGGTGCGGCGGTCGATCCGCGTGGGCGTCACGACGTGCACGCCGAGCTTGAGGTCGCCGCGGCCGGCGCCCCGCAGGCGCGTCACGCCGCGGTCGGCGATCGTGATGACGTCGCCGGACTGCGTGCCCGGTCGCACCTCGACCTCGACGGGGCCGTCGATGGCCTCGACGCTCGCGCGCGTGCCGAGCGCCGCATCCGGCATCGAGACCTCGAGCGTGCCGAGGAGGTCGTCGCCGTCGCGGCTGAACACCTCGTGGTGCCGCACGTTGATCTCGAGGTAGAGCGTGCCGGCGGGGCCGCCGCCCTCGCCGACCTCGCCCTGGCCGGGCAGCTGGATGCGCAGGCCCGTGTCGACGCCCGCGGGGATGTCGACGGGGATGGTGCGCTCAGCGCGCACGCGGCCGTGCCCCGCGCACGTGTGGCACGGCTGCGGGATGACGGTGCCGTAGCCCTGGCACACCGCGCAGGGCTGGCTCGTGACGACGTTGCCCAGGAGCGAGCGCACCTGCCGCTGCACGTGGCCGGAGCCGCCGCACTGCGTGCAGCGCTCGAGCCGCGTGCCCGGCGCGGTCGCCTCGCCGTGGCACGTCTCGCACAGCACGGCCGTCTGCACGCGCAGCTCTCGGTGCACGCCGAAGACGACGTCCGCGAGGTCGAGGTCGACGCGCAGCAGGCTGTCCTGCCCCGGCTGCTTGCGCGAGCGGGGGCCGCTCGAGCGCCCACCGCCGAAGAACTGCTCGAAGATGTCGCCGAACCCGAACGCGTTCGCGCCGGCGGCGGGGCCGCGGTCGTACTCGGCGCGTGACTGCGGGTCGCCGAGCACGTCGTACGCGTGCGTCACGTCCTTGAAGCGCTCGGCCGCGTCGGCGCTCGGGTTGACGTCCGGGTGCAGCTCGCGCGCGAGCCGTCGGTACGCCTTCTTGATCTCGTCCTGGCCGGCGTCGCGTGCGACGCCGAGGGTCTCGTAGTGGTCGGTCACTCAGTCCTCGCTCAGCAGTCGCGTGAGGTAGCGCGCCACTGCGCGCACCGCGGCCATGTTCCCTGCGTAGTCCATCCTGGTCGGTCCCAGCACCCCGACGTGGCCCTCGATGCCGTCGGCGCTGTAGGTCGAGGCCACGACCGACGCCTCGCCGAGCGGCCCGTTGAGCTCGCGCCCGATGCGGGTCGCCACCTCGCCGTCGACGCCCATCTCGTCGAAGAGCCGCAGCAGCGTCACCTGCTCCTCGATCGCGTCGAGGACGGGCGTGACGGTGCCGTGGAAGTCGCGCTCCTCGCGCACGAGGTGCGAGGCGCCGGCCATCACGATCCGGTCGCCGCCGCCGGCCTGCAGCATCTCCGAGAGCGCGGTCGCGACGGCGGCGGTCGCGGTGCGGAGGTCGGAGGGGGCCGCCGACGAGGCGCTCGAGAGGCGCTGCACGGCGTCGGCGGGGGTCTGCTCCCCGATCATCTCGGTGAAGGCGCGGCCGAGCGCCGAGGCCCGCTCGGCGTCGATGCGCTGCTGCACGTCGACGACGCGCTGCTCGACGCGGCCCGAGTCGAGGATGAGCACGGCCAGCAGCCGGTGCTCGACGACCGCGACGAGCTCGACGCGCCGCACGACGCCGGGCCGGCGGATCGGCACCTGCACGAGCGCCACCTGGTTCGTCAGCTGCGACAGCAGCCGCGCCGTGCGGTCGAGCACGTCGTCGCGATCGACCGCCTCGTCGAGGAAGCGGGCGATCGCGAGCCGTTGGGCCTGCGTGAGCGGCTGCATGCGCTGCAGCCGGTCGACGAACACGCGGTAGCCCTTGTCGGTGGGCACGCGGCCCGAGGAGGTGTGCGGGGCCGCGATGAGCTCCTCCTCCTCGAGCAGCGCCATGTCGTTGCGGATCGTGGCAGCGGAGACGCCGAACGCGTGGCGCTCGACGATCGACTTGGAGCCGACGGGCTCGCGCAGGGCGACGTAGTCCTGCACGATCGCCCGGAGCACCTCGAGGCCGCGATCTGAGACCATTCGCGCTCCTTCCCTCGTCGGGCTGCGGGTCGCCCCGCGCCCTGGCACTCTCGACTGATGACTGCCAATCCTACCGCGACGCGCGGGCTTCGCACTGGACGTTCAGCAGATCGCGCGCACAATGGCACCAAGCGGCGCCGCCGTGGCAGCACCGCGAGGAACACTGCACGAAAGGCTTCCCATGTCCGATCCCACTGCCCCTCGTCCTGACGAGCGCGGTCACGCATCGCAGCCGCACGACGCAGAGCAGCCCGTCGACGGATTCGCCGTGATGGACGAGCAGCACGCCGCGCCGAGCGCGCCCGCGGCTCCCGGCACCCCCGATGTCGGCGAGCCGGCGCGATCGTTCTCGTCGCCGGCGGCGGATCCGGCGCCCGCGATCCCCGGTCAGCCCCCGACCGGCCAGCCCGTCGGCGACCCGCAGGCGGGCGACGGCAGCCACGGCTGGCAGCACGGCCAGCAGCCGCACGCGGCCGGCTACGGCGAGCCCGGCGCAGCGCCGCTCCCGGGCGGCGAGCAGGCCCAGCCCTTCGGGCAGCCCGGCCACTCGCAGTACGGCGAGCCGCAGCACGGGCAGCCGCAGCACGGGCAGCCGCAGCAGGGCCAGCCGCCCTACGGGCAGGGCCAGTACGGCCAGCCGCAGCAGCCGTACGGCCAGCCGCAGTACGGCGCTCCCGGGCAGCCGCAGTACGGCGCCCCGGGTCAGCCGCAGTACGCCGCGACCGCCCCCATGTCTCCCCTCGACGAGAAGAACGCGGGCATGTGGGGCCACCTCTCTGGCCTGTCGACGATCGTGACCGGCGGCTTCGGCGGCTGGATCGGACCGCTCATCGTCTTCCTCATCTACAAGGACCGCAGCGCGTTCGCGCGGCAGGAGTCGAAGGAAGCGCTCAACTTCGGCATCTTCATGACGATCCTGGCCGTCGGCATCATGGTCGTCGGCTTCATCCTCGGCATCGTCACCTTCGGCCTCGGCGCGTTCCTCAGCCTGCTGTATTGGGTCCCGGCGCTGCTGCAGGTGATCTTCTCGATCATCGGCGCGATCCGCGTGAACAACGGCGGCTCCTACCGCTACCCGTTCAACTGGCGGCTCGTGAAGTAGCCTTCGAGACGGCCGCTCCGCGGCCTCCTGAGGCCGTCGGCCGGCTACGGCAGCAGCCGGCGCACGACCGCGTCGGCGAGGAGCCGCCCTCGCAGCGTCGGGACCACTCGGCCGGTGAGGGCGGCTCTTCCGTCGACGAGGCCGTCGGCGACGAGGCCGGCGACCGCCGTGCGGCCCGCGGGCTCGAGCAGCTCGGTGGAGAGCCCCTCGGCGATGCGCGACTCGAGCAGGACGCGCTCGACGCGCCGCGTCTCGGCGTCGAGCACCTCGCGCGCGAGCGCGGGCGAGCGCTGCGCGAGCAGCCGGTCGCGGTAGGCGGCGGGGTGCTTGACGTTCCACCACCGCACGCCGCCGACGTGGCTGTGCGCGCCCGGCCCGAAGCCCCACCAGTCGTGGCCGCGCCAGTAGGCGAGGTTGTGCCGCGCGACGCGCTCGCCGCGCGCCCAGTTGGAGACCTCGTACCAGCTGTAGCCCGCGCCGGCGAGCGTCGCATCCGCCGCCTCGTACATCGCGGCCTGCAGGTCGTCGTCGGGCGCGGCGAGCTCGCCGCGGCGGATCCGGCGGGCGAGCGCCGTGCCCTCCTCGACGATGAGGGCGTAGGCCGAGACGTGGTCGGGCGCCATCGCGACCGCGGCGTCGAGCGAGCGCTGCCAGTCCTCGAGCGACTCGCCCGGCGCGCCGTAGATGAGGTCGAGGCTCACCTCGAGGCCGGCGTCGCGCGCCCACGCGACGACGAGCGGCACGCGCTCCGGGTCGTGGGTGCGGTCGAGCGCGGCGAGCACGTGCGGCACGGCCGACTGCATGCCGAAGGAGACGCGCGTGACGCCGCCCGCGCGCAGCCGCGCGAGCCCCGCCGCGTCGATGGAGTCGGGATTCGCCTCGACCGTGACCTCCGCGCCCTCGGCGAGGCCGAACGCATCCGTCACCGCCTGCAGCATGGTCACGAGGTCGCCCGCGGGCAGCAGTGTGGGCGTGCCGCCGCCGAAGAAGACGGTCTGCATCGGCCGCAGCGGCCCGAGCGCGCCGAGCACCTCGCGCGCGAGCGCGACCTCGGCGGCGACGTCGCCCGGGTAGCCCGCGCGCGTCGCGCCGCGCAGCTCGTCGGCCGTGTACGTGTTGAAGTCGCAGTAGCCGCAGCGCACCGAGCAGAAGGGCACGTGGATGTACGCGCCGAAGGGCGCGTCGACGGCCGTGCCGGCCGGCAGCGCGCCGTCGGCGGGCGCCGCCTCGCCCTCGGGCAGCCGACCCACGATCAGCGCACGTCGATCGACCGCAGCACGTCCATGTAGCGGGCGTGGTACTTGGCGCGCATCGACCTCGCGATCGGCGCGCCGAGCTTCGCCCACCAGGCGGCGTTGCGGATGATCGCGCGGAAGTGGAGGAAGACCGTGTCGTCCTCTGCGATCTCGACGGTGAAGCGCTCCTCGCCGGCCTCGGGATGCCCCTCGAGCGTGCCGAGGATGACGCCGTGGCTCGAGGGCTCGTCCTCGACCGCGATCACGCGCATCGGCGCGTGGAACTGCATGCCGGCGACGCGGATGCGCTGATCGACCGAGTCGCCCGGCTGCAGGAAGGGCTCGCCGTCGGGGCCGAAGTCCTGCTGCGGCTCGGTGCTCGCCGCGCGCGTGGCCTCGGTGCCGTCGAAGCCGACGGGCCGGTAGACGGTGCCCTCCTCGGAGCCGACGACGTCGACCTCGATGCCCGCGAGGCGCTGGATCTTCCACGTGCGCAGCGCCGCGACCGCGGCGTCGTAGCGCGGGCGGCCGTGGCCGATGCGGCTGCGCAGCTGCACGACCTCGAAGCCCTTGGGCGGGAAGCGCTGGAAGTCGAAGTGCGCCGTGGCGCCGACGGCGCCGTAGTTCGTGGCGCGCTCGCGGATGGGCTTCATCACTTGCCGTCCTTCTTCGTCTCGCCGCTCGAGAGCGCGGCGATGAACGCCTCCTGGGGCACCTCGACGCGGCCGACCATCTTCATGCGCTTCTTGCCCTCCTTCTGCTTCTCGAGCAGCTTGCGCTTGCGGGTGATGTCGCCGCCGTAGCACTTGGCGAGCACGTCCTTGCGGATGGCGCGGATCGTCTCGCGCGCGATGATGCGCGCCCCGACCGCGGCCTGGATGGGCACCTCGAACTGCTGCCGCGGGATGAGCTCCTTGAGCTTGCCCGCCATGAGCACGCCGTAGGCGTATGCCTTGTCGCGGTGCACGATCGCGCTGAACGCATCCACCTGCTCGCCCTGCAGCAGGATGTCGACCTTGACGAGGTCGCCCTCCTCCTCGCCGTCGAGCTCGTAGTCGAGGGATGCGTAGCCCTGCGTCTTCGACTTCAGGTGGTCGAAGAAGTCGAAGACGATCTCGCCGAGCGGCAGTCGGTAGCGCAGCTCGACGCGGTCCTCGGAGAGGTACTCCATGCCGCCGAGGGTGCCGCGGCGCGACTGGCACAGCTCCATGATGGCGCCGACGTAGTCCTTGGGCGCGAGGATCGTCGCGCGCACCATCGGCTCCACGATCGAGTGGATCTTGCCGTCGGGGAACTCGCTCGGGTTCGTGACGGTGTGCACGGTGCGGTCCTCGGTCTGCACCTCGTAGACGACGCTCGGCGCGGTGGCGATGAGGTCGAGGTTGAACTCGCGGCGCAGGCGCTCGGTGATGATCTCGAGGTGCAGCAGGCCGAGGAAGCCGCAGCGGAAGCCGAAGCCGAGCGCGACCGAGGTCTCGGGCTCGTAGACGAGCGCGGCGTCGGAGAGCTTGAGCTTGTCGAGCGCCTCGCGCAGCACCGGGTAGTCGCTGCCGTCGATCGGGTAGATCCCCGAGAAGACCATGGGCTTCGGGTCCGAGTAGCCCTTGAGCGGCACCGTCGCGGCGCCACGCGCGGTCGTGACGGTGTCGCCGACCTTCGACTGGCGCACATCCTTCACGCCGGTGATGAGGTAGCCGACCTCGCCGACGGCGAGCCCCTGCGACGGCTTCGGCTCGGGGCTCGAGACGCCGATCTCGAGCAGCTCGTGGCGCGCGCCCGTCGACATCATCTGGATCTGCTCGCGGGGGCTCAGCCGTCCGTCGACCATGCGCACGTAGGTGACCACGCCGCGGTAGGCGTCGTAGACGGAGTCGAAGATCATCGCTCGAGCGGGGCCGTCGACGTCGCCGACGGGAGCGGGCACGGCGCGCACGACCCGGTCGAGCAGGGCCTCGACGCCCGCGCCCGTCTTGCCGCTCACGCGCAGCACGTCGGCCGGGTCGCCGCCGATGAGGCCCGCGATCTCGGCCGCGTACTTCTCGGGGTCGGCCGCCGGCAGGTCGATCTTGTTGAGGACCGGGATGATCTCCAGGTCGTTCTCCATCGCGAGGTACAGGTTGGCGAGCGTCTGCGCCTCGATGCCCTGCGCGGCGTCGACGAGCAGGATCGCGCCCTCGCACGCCGCGAGCGACCGGCTCACCTCGTAGGTGAAGTCGACGTGGCCAGGGGTGTCGATCATGTTGAGCGCGAAGGTCTGCCCCTCGAGCTCCCACGGCATGCGCACGGCCTGCGACTTGATCGTGATGCCGCGCTCGCGCTCGATGTCCATGCGGTCGAGGTACTGCGCGCGCATCGAGCGGTCGTCGACGACGCCCGTGAGCTGCAGCATCCGGTC
>JAPSIA010000044.1 GCA_031179215.1 Agrococcus sp. | reverse complement strand
CATCTGCCTCGTCGTCGCGGTGGTGCTCGCCCCCGTGTGGCTCGGCACGCTCAAGGAGTACCGCTTCGCGCGGTCGCTGCTCGTGCTCGCGCTCGTCGCGGCGGTGTGGGGCGCGCTCGTGTCGCTGCTCGACGCCGCGAGGCCGCTCTCGACGAGCCTGCTGCTGGGCCAGACCTCGCAGCTGCTCTCGCTCGTCGGCGGCGCCGGCCTGCTGCTGTGGGCTCGCAGCAGCATCGGCACGCCGTGGACGGTGACGGCGTTCGGCGTCGGGGCGCTCGCGAACGTCGCGCTCACGGGTGGCAACCCCGTCAACCTGTGGAAGTACTCGCTCGCGATCCCCATCGTGCTGCTCGCGCTGGGCCTCGCGATGCACTGGCGCAGCCGCATCGTGCCGATCGTGCTGCTCGCGGTGTTCGCCGGCGTCTCCGCGGTGTCGGACTCGCGCTCGATGACGTCGTTCTTGCTGCTCGCCGCCGCCGCGATGCTCTGGCAGGCCTCCGCGCCGAGGGCTGGCGACCATCCACGGCCCTGGCAGACGCTGCTGTGGCTCGCCGTCGCCGCGCTCGCCGCGTACTCGCTGCTGCAGGCGCTCATCCTCGACGGCGTGCTCGGCGAGGCCGCCGCGCAGCGCTCGGCTGCGCAGCTCGACACGTCGGGGTCGCTCATCACGGGCGGGCGGCCGGAGCTCGGCGCCGGCCTCGCGCTCATCGGCGCGCAGCCCCTCGGGTACGGATCGGGCACCGTGCCCGTCTCGAGCGACGTCTGGCTCGCGAAGTCCGGCATGAACGCCCTCGGCTACGACCCGGACAACGGCTACGTCGAGGTCTTCATGTTCGGCGGCCACTACGAGGTCCACTCCGTGCTCGGCGATCTGTGGGTCTGGTTCGGGCCCGCCGGCGCGGCGGTCGCGCTGCTCGTCGTCGCCGTCGGCATCGTCGGCGCGGCGTCGCGACTCTCGACCCGCACCGCGTCCGGGGCGCTGATGCTGCTCGCGCTCCTCGGCGCATGGGACATGCTCTTCAGCCCGATGCTCACCTCGTACCGCACGCTCGCGCTGCTCTTCGCCGTCGCCGCGCTGCCGGTGGCGGCGACGACGGCGAAGCGCGCGCTCACTGCTGCGTCACCGCCCAGTCGTCGAAGCGCAGCACCTGCGTCGGGTTGGTGGAGGCCCCGCTGAGGTAGCCCTTCACGCCGACCGAGCCCGCGGCCTGCATCGCGGCGGTGCTGTCGGTGGACGACGCCGTCCACCCGCTCGGCTCCGGCGACCCCTCGAGCCACACCGCCGCTCGCACCGTCGTCGGGCTCGTGCCTGTCGCCTCCACGCGCACGTGCACGTCGGCACCCGCGACGTAGCGCTGCGGCAGCAGCACGTTGCCGCCGGGCAGGATCGTCTGGTCGCGCAGGAGGTAGAGGCGGATCGCGCCGCCCGGCTCGAGCCGCACGCGGGCCGAGTAGGCCGCCGAGCCGACCTGGCGCGCGATCACGTCGACGCTCATCGTGCCGCCCGCGGACGCCTGATCGGAGGAGAGCGTGAGCTCGACCTGGTTGCGCGTGCTCGAGACGGCGCCCATCCGGGCCTCCCGGGTGTGCGTGGGCGCGAGCGACATCACGCCCTGCCCGCCGCTGACCGAGAACGCGGCGTTGCCGTAGAGCGTCGTCCACGCCGGGCCGACGTCGGGCGTCCCCCACGAGCCCGTCGCGGAGCGCGTGAAGGTGTCGAAGGCGACCGCACCGGGAGGCACGGGCGAGCCGGCGGTGACGGTGCGCGTCGCGGTGGCGGTCGCGCCGTCGTCGTCCGTCACGGTGAGCGTCACCTCGAACTCGCCGTCGGTCGCGTACGTGCGGCTCGCGGTCGCCCCCGTGCCGCTCGAGCCGTCGCCGAAGCTCCAGGCGTACGCGACGATCGAGCCGTCGGGGTCGCTGCTGCCTCGGCCGTCGAAGGACACCGTCCTGCCGGAGGCCGAGGCGGTGAACGCCGCGGTCGGCGCCCGGTTGGGAGCGACGATCGTGACGCGCTCGGTCGCGGTCGCGGTCGCCCCGCGGTCGTCGGTGACGGTGAGCTCGATCGTGTAGTCGCCGCCGGACGCGTACGTATGCGTCGCGGTCGGCCCGCTCGCGGTGTTCCCGTCGCCGAAGCGCCACGCGTACGAGGCGATCGAGCCGTCCGGATCGGTCGAGCCCCTGCCGTCGACCGAGACCGCCATGCCGTCGACCGTGGCGTCGAGCGCGGCGGTCGGCGCGGCGTTGGGCCCGAGGACCGTGACCTCCTCGGTCGCCGTGTCGGTCACGCCCTGCGCGTCCGTCACGGTGAGGGTCACGGTGTAGCTGCCGGCGCGGGCGTACTCGTGCGTCGTCGTCGCTCCCGTGCCGGTCTCGCCGTCGCCGAAGTCCCACGCGTAGCTCGCGATGGCACCCTCGGGGTCGGTCGAGCCGGATGCGTCGAGGTCGACGCGCAGATCGGTGACGTCCGCGCTGAACGCTGCCGTGGGCGCCTGGTTGGCGACGCCCGCGGTCGCGAGCTCGAAGTGCGCGCGGACCTGGTCGGCGGTCAGCGGCGACGGGTAGACCGCCACCTCGTCGAGGGTGCCGACCCAGAACGGGTCGCCGACCCAGGTCGTGTCGCCGGCGAGCCGCCAGTACCCCACGTAGGGGTCGGCCGTCGAGACGGCGTTCGACCCGACGAGCCGGCCGTCGACGTACAGCTGCATGCCCGAGGCGGACTGCTGGCCGACGACGTGATGCCACGCCCCGTCGTTGTAGGCGGTGCTCGTCTCGAGCACGTTCGCGCTGCCGTTCCACACCCCGAACTGCAGCTGGCCGCCGGGGGTCATCATGATGTGCCGGTCGTACTGCGAGGACGCGTTGGCCGCGTTGCTGTTGCTGGTGCCGAAGCCGACGAGCTTGCCGCCGCCCGTGGTGGTCGTGCGGAACCACGTCTCGACCGAGAACGCGGTCGGGCTCGGCATCGACCGGGAGGAGACGACGACCTGCCGGTTGCTCCAGGTGCCGAAGAGGTTGCGCGAGGACTGGAAGCCGACGGCCGTGCTCTGCACGCCGCGCAGCGCGCCCGGCTGGCCGTACTGGAACTGCGCGGTTCCGGCCCGGGAGTAGGTGCCGCTCAGGCTGTTGGGCCCGGCGTCCTGCGCGGTCGCGCCGCTCGCCTCACCCAGCCGCCAGTACAGCGTCGGGTCTCGCTCGAAGACCGCGGCGCCGTAGGCGTCGGCCGGAGCGCTCGGCATCGTCGAGGCGCGCCCGGAGGCGACGATGTGCCCGTCGACCTCCGCTCGCGAGAGGACTCGGTCGTAGACCGCGACATCCGCGATCGTGCCGTTCAGGTAGTGGGAGTTGACGTTGGGCCACGAGCCGATGTTGTCGCCCCCGATGCGCCAGTAGCCGCTGTAGCTCTGCGCCGACGTCGTGTCGGCGCGCGTGCCGATGCGCACGCCGTCGAGCCACAGCGTCATGCCGTCGGGGCCGAGCGAGCCGACGACGTGGTGCCACTGGCCGTCGTTGTAGCCGGCGCCGCTCTGCACGACGCGCACCTGCCCGGGGTAGTTGCCGAACGTCACGACACCGCTGCCAGAGAGGTAGATGTGCCGGTCGTAGCTGCTCGAGGCGCCGGTGGCGCGGTCGCCGAAGCCGACGATCTTGCCGCCCTGCGAGCTCGTCGTGCGGAACCAGGCCTCGACCGAGTAGACGCCCATGCCCGTCGAGAGCGAGCGCGTGCTGCCGAAGGAGCTGCTCGAGCCCGAGAACGACGTGGCGTCGGTGGATCCGTCGGTGGCCTGGCCCTGGGTCGTCCGCGTCGCGCCCGCGAGCGTGAGGTCGTCGCCGCCGGCCCAGTCGAGGCCCGTCGCGCCGCTCGGCTCGCCGAGCGGCCAGTAGTGCAGCGGGTCGTCGTCGAGCACCGCGAGCGGGTAGTCGGGCGTCGACCCCGGCGCCGCGATCGTGACGCTCGTCCAGTCGGACTGCGTCGAGTTGCCGTCGGCGTCGCTCACGCGCACGCGGTAGCTGTAGGTCTGGCCCGATCGCACCGTCGTGTCGGAGAAGCGCATCTGCGGGCGCACCCAGTAGGTCGACGTCGCCTGCTCGGTGTGCAGGGGCGCTGCGACGCCCTGCCGGAAGACCTCGTAGGTGAGCTCGGCGGAGTCGGCGTCGTAGTTCGCCTCCCAGCGGATGCGGGCCTCGCCCTCGCGGAAGGAGGACGCGGTGGCCGGCCACGTGCCGCCCTGCATGGTGGGGCCGATGTCCTTGGGCGCGATCTCGCGCGTGGCGAAGCGCACGAGGCCCTGCTGCCGCACGCCGTTGATCGAGGTGAACTCGCCGCCGTAGAGCAGGTAGTCGCCGGAGGAGGCGACGCTCCAGCCGGCTTGCGCGACACCGGAGACGTTGCCGGTGCCCCAGATCGGGTACCAGTGGAGCAGCTTCGCGGCCGGGTTGCCCGTGAAGCTGCGGTACCCCCAGACGTCGGGCGTGATGGCGCGGCCGCTCGGCTCTGCGGCGAACGCGAGCGAGTGGTTGAGGTACCAGGGGTCGAGCTGCGGGAACTCGCCGATGTTCCCGCAGTAGTGCGTGTGCGACGCGGTGTAGAGGATGCCGTTGTGGGGAGCGACCGAGTAGGTGTCGCCGTGGCAGTCCTCCATCCACACCATCGTGCCGTCGGCCCAGGTGGCGCGGAACGCGCCCTCGAAGTCGTCGAGCTGCTTGTTCCCGCCGAAGTCGTAGCCGCTGCCGTAGACGCTCGTCGCGTCGGAGGAGAGCGAGTAGATCGCGGCGTTGTTGCCGCCGTTGTGGATCACGCTGTTGACGGCCCACGGCAGGCTCGCGCCCGTGCGGGCATCGAGCGCCGCCATGCCGCGGCCCGGCGTCGTCGAGCCGTTGGTCGACGTGAACGAGCCCGCAGCCACGACCTTCGAGCCGTCGGGCGAGACGACGATCGCGCGGGCGAGGTAGCCGCCCTCGTGCACGGGGTTGAAGGGCAGGAGCGTGCCGTTGGCGGCGCTCACCGCCGAGACGCCCGTGCGCGAGGTGTTGTTGACGTTCGTGTACTGGCCGGCGATGTAGACGGTGTCGTTCGTGGCCGCGAGGCCGAAGACGGTGGAGTTGGTGCCGGGCCGCCAGTTGGCGATGAGCGCGCCGGTCGCGGTGTCGAACGCTGCGAGGCGGTACCGCGCCTGCCCGTTGACCGCGGTGAACGTGCCGCCGATGTAGAGGCGCGTGCCGTCGGGCGACGTCGCCGCCGCCATCACGCGCCCGTTGACCTGCGGGGCGAAGGATGCGTCGAGCACGCCCGTCTGCAGGTTGTACGCCATGAGGTTCGATCGCGGCACCTGCTGCGTGCCCGGCGCCGCACCCGCGGGCCGTGCGTTCGAGAACTGGCCGCCGGCGTACACGCGACCGCGCGCGACGGCCTGCGCGTAGACGATGCCGTCGATCTGCGCTGTCGGCAGCGGGTCGGAGGTGACCGGCGGCGTCGTCGTCGCGTCGGCCGTGGCGACGTCGGCCGACGCGAGCTGCGGCGGCGGGGCCGCGGAGGCGGGCGGCGCCGCCACGTGGTAGCCGAGGAGGAGCGACGCTGCGGCGACGATCCCGATCGCGATCTGCGCGGGCCGCACGGCCCGCGATCTGGTGGCGAACCCGCCGTCTGCTTGCGATCCCACAGTGTTGCTCCACATCGCCGGCCCGCCCCACGGCGGGTCCTGCGCCGCGTGATCCCGCGGCCTGCGGGTCACTGTAGGTCGGTGCCCCAGGGCGGAGCAGCAGATTTCTAACAGCGTTTTCTTCAGGTTGCCGCAGGAGGGCGCGTCAGCGCCAGTCGGCCGCGCGGCCGATCACGCGCGCCGGGTTCCCGGCGACGATCGCGCCCGCCGGGACGTCCCGCGTGACGACGGCGGCGGCCGCCACGATCGCGCCGTCCCCGATCGTCACGCCCTTGAGCACGACGGCGCGCGCGCCGACGAGCACGTGCTCGCCGATCTCGATCGGAGCGGTCCGCTCGTGGCGACGCCCGTCGGCGAAGTCGATGTCGTGGAAGTCGGTGTCCATGATCTCGACGTCCCACGAGAGCTCGGTGCGCGCCCCGATCCGCAGCCCGGAGGCGACGTTGATGGTGTTGCGGATGCCGATGATGGCGCCGGGCGCGAGCGTGAGGGTCGCCCCGGGCCCGACGTACACGCGGGCGTGCTCGCGCACGAGCGAGCCGGGCCGCAGCTCGAGGCGGCCGGGCCCCGTCAGGCGCACGCCGCGCTGCACCCGTGCGCGGGCGTGGCCCCGGATCCCGGCGCGCGCGAGGGCCGACGCCCGCCGCAGCCGGCGACGCAGGCGCGCGAGACCGCCGGGCATCAGCGCAGGTCGCCGCGGAACGTGAAGGTGCGCTCGCCCGGGAGGACGTCGACGCCGATGAGCGTCTCGCTGAGCTCGGCGCTCCCCGCTTCGAAGAGGTAGACCCCGCGAGCGGCCGCGCCGGGAGCGATGCTGCCGCCGAAGGGGTCGCCGCCCGGCTGCATGAGCGAGCTCGCCGGCGAGCGGTCGTCGCCGAAGTACGCGTTCACCGCGATGAGGCCGGCGTCGATCGCCGCGTCCCTGCCGTTGCGGACCTCGATCGTGAGCCTGATCGCGGGCCCGGCGATCTCGCCCGGCGCGATCGCCTGCCCGTCGACGTGCTCGACGCGCACGAGCTCGACCTCGACGTCGCCCTGCTCGGCGACCTCGTCGGGCGCGACGGGCGGCGCCTCGGGCGCGATCGGCGACCCGCCGGTCGGCGCAGCGGTCGCCGGCGCGGTTGCCGCCGGGCTCGTGGCGGGCGCGGACGGCGGCGCCGTCGCGCTCGCGGTCGGGGTCGCCGTCGCCGAGCCGGCCGGCGACGACGACGCGGTCGCGGCCGGTGCCGGCGGCGCTCCCGAGCCCGCCGCGACGACGGCCCAGACGACGCCCGCGACGATGAGCAGCGCCGCGACGACGGCGAGGAGGCGCCAGGTGCGCTGGGCGGAGGCCCGCTCGACCATGGGAGGCTCCCCTCGACGGTGTCGGCAGTCTACGACCGCGGCGCCGACGCCCGACTCAAGGCTTCCTCAGCGATGCGGCGCCCGTCGCGCACGCCCCGCCAGAGCGCCCGCATCGGCCCCGCGGGACGCAGCAGCTGCCGCTTGCCGCCGCGCATGATGATGCGCCAGGCGGCTCGCAGCGAGTGGCGCTGCCACCGGCGGATGCCGTCGGCATCGAGGTGACCGGCGGCGAAGCGCATGCGGTTGCGGATGTTCCAGTAGTAGTAGAGCTCCGACTTCGCCTCGGCCCGCTGCCCGGGGCGCTTGTGCGTGCCGCCCTCGTCGTGGATCGCCACGGCGTCCTCGACGACGAGGAGCCGGCCGCCCCGCTCGGCCACGCGTCGCGAGAAGTCGACGTCCTCCCAGTAGAGGAAGTAGTCGTCGTCGAAGCCGCCGCTGAGCTCCCACACCTCGCGCGTGATCCACAGGCACGCGCCCGAGAGCCACGGCACGGGCAGCCCGCCCGGCACGTCCCCGCGGCGCCGCGGGTGGCGGATCTCGCCGTCGACGAGGTCGACGTCGAGCCCGGAGAACCACACGCGCCCCTCGGGGCTGCGCACGACGGGCGAGCGCAGCGTGCGCTCGTCCCCCGCGGCGGCGAGCGATTCGATGCCCGCGCGATCGATGCTCGCGTCGGGGTTGAGCACGAGGATCGCCTCGGCGCCGAGCTCGAAGGCGCGCGCGGCACCGGCGTTCACGCCGCCGCCGAAGCCCGTGTTGCTCTCGAGGGCCACGAGCTCCCACCCCATGCGCTCGGCGAGCGAGGCGACCGCGCGGAGCTCCTCGACCGTGGAGCGGTTGTCGACCACGACGACGCGGGCCTCCCGCACCGCGCCGGCGGTCGCCGCAAGGTGGCGCTCGAGCAGCGCGCTCGAGCCGTAGCTCACCACGACGATCGCCAGCTGCTGCACGGGGCCTCCTCGGTCGTCGTCGCTCGTGGGTAGTGTAAGCGGCGATCTGGAGGTCGCATGCGCGTGCTCTTCGACGGCTACTGGTGGGCGAGCGGCCCGGCCGCGAACCGCACGGTGCAGCGCGAGCTCGTGCTCGCGTGGCGCCGCGCCTTCCCTGAGGACGCGCTGACGATCGCCCTCCGCCGCGGCGCCGACGCGGCCGACGTGCCGCCCGGCGTGCGCGTCGTGCGCACCCGGCTGTGGCCGCACGCGCTCTCGAACCTCGTCGAGCTCCGCGCACGCGGCGCCGACGCGGTCGTCGCGCACAACTTCGCACCCCTCGCGGGCCGCGGCGTGCTCTTCGTCCACGACGCGATGTTCGTCGACCACCCCGAGTGGTTCAGCGCCAAGGAGCGCGGGTACTTCTCGGCGATGCTGCCGAGCGCCCGCCGCGCCCGCGTCGTGGCGACCTCGACCGCGACGGAGGCCGCGAGGATCGAGCGCATCGCCCCGCACCTCGCGCCCGTCGCGGCGATCGGCCTGGGCCCGACGCCCGCGATCGTCGACGCCGAGCCCCGGATGCCCGAGATCGTCGCCGACGTGACCGCCTTCGCCCTCACGGTCGGCCGCCTCAACGTGCGGAAGAACCTCGCTGCCGTGATCGCCGCTGCGGGCTCCAGCGCGCGGATCGGCACCGCCTCGCCGCTCGTCGTGGTGGGCTCGAGCGCGCACTCGGGGGTGACGGGCGACCTCGAGCGCGCGCTCGCCGCACTCCCCGACCGGCGCGCGGTGCGCATCGCCGGGCGGCTCTCCGACGCCGAGCTCGCGTGGCTCTACCGGCACACCGCGCTCGTCGTCAGCCTCTCGCGCGACGAGGGCTTCGGCCTGACGCCCCTCGAGGCGCTCGCCCTCGACGCGCCGCTGCTCGTGAGCGACATCCCCGTGCACCGCGAGACCATGGGCCGCGCCGCGCACTTCGTCTCGCCCGACGCGCCGGCGACCGAGCTCGGCCGCGCCATCGACGACGCGTGGGGCGAGCGAGCGCCGAGCCACGAGCGGCGCGTCGCGCTCGAGCGCTGGCAGTGGGATGCGGTGGCGCGCCGCTTGCGCGAATCTTGCGCAAACGTAGGGACGCCCGTTCTGTAACAGTGTGATCTAATCGGGTCTCATCGCAACACGGGAGGCACCGGTGACGGCCATCAACGACGCCATGAGCCAGCTGCGCGCGGCGCAGAAGTCGTCGCGAGGGGCTCCCGCCTACTCGCGGTTCGTCAACCGGCCGCTCGGGAGGCCGCTCGCCGCGGTCGCCGCCGCGACCGGCCTGACCCCGACCCAGGTGACGCTCCTGAGCGGCGCGAGCACCTTCGCGGGGATCGCGTCGATCGCGCTGCTGCCGCTGGAGTGGTGGTCGTCGGTCGTCATCACGGCACTGCTCGTGCTCGGCTACGCGCTCGACTCGGCAGACGGCCAGCTCGCGCGCCTGACGCGCTCCTTCTCGCACTCGGGCGAGTGGCTCGACCACATGTTCGACGCGGCGAAGGCGGCGACGATCCACCTCGCCGTGCTCGCCGCGTGGCTGCGCTACCCGGAGCTCGACCCGCGGCTGCTCGTGGTGCCCGCCGTCTTCGCGGCCGTCGCGAGCACCTTCTTCTTCGGCGTGATCGCGGTCGACCTGCTCCGGCGCATCCACCGCCTCGAGCATCCCGAGACGGCCGCGGCGGACGCGCCACGGAGCACCTCGGCGGCGTACTCGATCCTCGTCGCACCCGCCGACTACGGCGTGCTGTGCCTCCTGTTCCTCCTGCTGGCTTCGCCCGCGCTCTTCGTGCCGCTCTACACGGCGCTCGCCGTCGTCAACGCGCTGCTGCTCGTCGCCTCCGCCGTGCGCTGGCACCGCTCGCTGCGCTCGCTCGAGGGAGGCCGGTGATGGCGCGCTTCACGGGGCTCTCGGGCTCCGACGCCCGAGCCGCAGACGCCGGCGCCGTGCTGCGAGCCGGCACCATGCTCGCTCGCGGCCTGCTGCGCAAGCCCGCGTTCGGCACCTCGGACGGCCTGCTCTTCCTCGGGCGCGGCACGCGGCTCTCCGGCCTGCGGCACGTGCACCACACCGGGCGGCTCGTCATCGAGGACGGCGCGGAGGTGCAGGGCCTCTCGGCGGGCGGCATCCACTTCGGCGCCGAGGTGTCGATCGGTGCGCGCAGCGCCATCCGGCCCTCGAGCTACTACGGGGGCACCGTCGGCGAGCGCCTGCGCATGGGCGACCGCTCGAGCATCGCGACGGGCTGCTACATCGGCTGCTCGGGACCGGTGGACATCGGCGCCGACGTCATGCTCGGGCCGGGCGTGCAGCTGCACGCCGAGAACCATCGCTTCGCCGACCCCGAGGCGCCCATCAAGGCGCAAGGGGTCGAGCGCCTCGGCATCGTCATCGAGGACGACTGCTGGATCGGCGCGGGATCGATCGTCACGGCCGGCGTGCGCATCGGACGCGGCAGCGTGATCGGGGCCGGCAGCGTCGTCACGCGCGACGTGCCCCCGCGCTCCATCGCCGCCGGCTCCCCCGCGCGCGTGCTGCGCAGCCGCTCGGAGCTCGTCGCATGACCGGCACCCCCATCCGCGTCATGCAGTCGTTCCGCGCGCCGCGCGCGACGACGAACCCCTACATCACGATGCTCGACCACGCCCTCGAGGCCTCCTCCGAGGTGATCCACCTGCGCTTCGACTGGCGCGCCGCCCTCGTCGGCGACTACGACGCGTTCCACTGGCACTGGCCCGAGGGCAAGCTCCACGGCTCCACGTGGTGGAAGACCGCCGGCAAGTGCGCGCTCACCGTCGCGCTGTGGCTGCGCCTGCGGCTCTCTCGGCGCATCGCCGTCGTGCGCACGGTGCACAACGTCGAGCTGCCCGACGACGGTCGGCTGCGCCGGGCGCTGCTGCGCCGCATCGAGCGGGATGCCGACCTGCTCATCGCGCTCAACGCGGAGACCCCGCTCGACGACCGGCCGAGCGCGCTCATCCCGCACGGCCACTACCGCGACTGGTACGCGAGGCAGCCGCGCGCCCAGCGCGTGCGCGGCCGGATCGGCGCCTTCGGCGGCGTGCGGCGCTACAAGAACGTGGGCGTGCTCGTCGACGCCTACGCCGACGCGGCCGAGCGGCGGCCCGACCTGAGCCTCGCGATCGGCGGCCGGCCCTCGTCCCCCGAGCTCGAGCAGGCGCTCCGAGAGCGCGCCGGGGCGCTGCCGGGCGTCGAGCTGCAGCTGCGCTTCCTGCCCGACGACGAGCTCGTGCGGCTCGCGACCCAGGCGGAGCTCGTCGTGCTCGCCTACCGCTTCATGCACAACTCCGGCAGCGTGCTCGCCGCCCTCTCGCTCGACCGGCCGGTGCTCGTGCCGCGGAACCCCGTCAACGAGGCGCTCGCGCGCGAGGTGGGCGACGCGTGGGTGCACATGTACGACGGCGAGCTGCGCGGCGAGCAGCTCCTCGACGCGCTCGAGCGCGTCGAGCGCATCCCCGCGAGCGCGCGGCCCGATCTCACGCGACGCGAGTGGCGCCGCACCGCCGACGAGCACGCGGCCGCCTACCGGCGAGCGATCGAGTCGAAGCGGAGGCGCACATGATCGGCGCTCGGGAGGCGGCGTTCCGCGCGAAGCTCGCGGTCGGCGGGCGCTCGAGCGTCGAGGCGCACCGCGCGTTCCTCGCCGCCGACGCGCTGCCGCCGGAGCGCATCGAGGCGCGCTCGCTGCGCCGCGCCGCCGACCACGCCCGGTTCGCCATGGAGCACAGCCCCTTCTACCGCGAGCTCTACCGCGACCACGGATTCCGGCCCGACGACCTCTCGGACCCGCAGGCGTTCAGCGCCCTGCCGCTCGTCGACAAGGCGATGCTGCGCGAGCACGGGGAGAGCGTCCGCACCGACGAGGCGGACGAGCGCACCGCGGCGACCTCGTCGACGGGCGGCAGCACGGGACTCCCCCTCCACATCCAGCGCGACCTCCGCTTCCCGGCTCGCGCGCTCGAGTGGCGGCTGCTCTCGTGGTGGGGCGTGCAGCCGTGGGACGACCGCGGCATCATCACGCGCCACATGCACCAGGGCCTCGCGCGCACCCGGCACCGCGCCGCGTGGTGGCCGTCGCGCCACATCCAGCTCGACGCGTTCCGCATCGACGACGACGCGACGCGAGCGTTCGCGCAGCGCTGGAACCGCGTGCGGCCCCGCTTCCTGCTCGGCTACGGCGGCGGCGTGCTCGACCTCGTCCGCCGGCTCGACCGGCTCGGCATCGCCCTCGCGCCGCCGCACGCGATCGCGGTGACCGCGGCGCCGCTCGCGCCCGGCACGCGCGCCGAGATCGAGGCGTCGCTCGGCGCCCCCGTGCACGACCACTACCGGTCGGCGGAGGTGCCCTGGCTCGCGGGCGAGTGCCCCGAGCACGACGGGCTGCACGTCTTCGCCGACGTGCGGCGCATCGAGATCCTCGACGACGAGGACCGCCCGGTGCCCGACGGCATCGAGGGCGCGGTCGTCGCGAGCGACCTCACCAACCGGGTCTTCCCCGTCGTGCGCTACCGCATCGGCGACATCAGCAGCAGGCGGACGGGCTCGTGCCGCTGCGGCCGGGGCCTGCCGCGCCTCGGCCCGATCGCCGGCCGCGCCTCCGACGCCGTGCGGCTCCCGGACGGCACGACCATCGCGGGCGCGCTCGGCCACATCTTCGACGACGCTCCCCTGTCCGTGCGGCAGTTCGAGATCGTGCAGGCCGCCGACGGCGCCGTCACCCTGCGCTGCATCCCGAGCCCGGACGATCCGGACGCCGCGCTGGCCGGCATCGCCGGCGCCGAGCGGCGACTGCGGGCGGCGCTCCGCGGCCTCGTGCCCGTCTCGGTCGAGCAGGTGCAGGAGATCCCGCAAGTGGGCGGGAAGATGCGGTTCATCCGCAGCGCCGTGCGGGAGGCCGCATGAGCGCGCGCCGCGTGGCGATCGGGATCCCGACGTACCGCAGGCCCGCGCGGCTCGCGGCGCTGCTCGCGGCCCTGCCGGAGCGCATCCGCGAGGTGGGCGACCGGGCCGACGTCGTCGTCCTCGTCGTCGACAACGACCCGGCGGCGACGGCCCGGGAGGTCGTGCGCGCCGCGCCGCTGCCCGTGCGCTTCGAGGTCGAGCCGACCCCCGGCATCGCCGCCGTGCGCAACAGGCTCCTCGACCTCGCCGCCGACTGCGACGCGATCGCCTTCATCGACGACGACGAGGTGCCGCGACCCGGCTGGCTCGCCGCGCTCGTGACGACGTGGACCGAGACGGGCGCGGCGGCCGTCATGGGCCGCGTCATCTCGGTGTTCGACGACGACGCCGATCCGTGGGTGCTCGCGACGGGCGTCTTCCGCCGCCGCAGCCGCCCGACGGGGCTCGAGCTGCGGGCCGCGGCGTGCGGCAACCTGCTCGTCGACCTCGCGCAGGCCTGCGACGCGCGCGTGCGCTTCGACCCGACGCTCGGGCTCGCGGGCGGCGAGGACACGCTGTTCTCGAAGCAGCTCGTCGCCGCGGGCGCTCGGATCGTGTGGTGCGAGGAGTCGCAGGCCGAGGACGCGGTGCCGCGCGAGCGGGTGACGCGCGAGTGGGCCATGCGCCGCGCGTTCAACGGCGGCAACACCACCGTGCACGTCGAGCTGCGCCTCGCAGCCGAGCCCTGGCGCCGCCCCGCGATCCGGGCGCGACGGCTGCTCGGCGGCGTCGCTCGCGCCGCCGGCGGGTGGCTGCGCCACGCGCTCGGCGCGGCGAGCGGCGACCTCGAGGCCGACGCGCGGGGCCTCCGCACCGCGTACCGCGGCCTCGGCATGATGGCCGCGGCCACCGGGCACCTGCACCGCGAGTACGCACGATCCGCGCAAGGAGCACCGGCATGACCACTCGCATCGGCTACGCGGCAGGCGGCTTCGACCTGTTCCACATCGGTCACCTCAACCTCCTGCGGCACGCACGCGAGCACTGCGACGAGCTCGTCGCGGGCGTCGTGAGCGACGAGATGCTCCGGGAGGTCAAGGGCGTCGAGCCCGTCATCCCCACGCTCGAGCGCGTCGAGATCGTGCGCGCGATCCGCTGGGTCGACCGCGTGCACGTCGAGACGGTGCCCGACAAGCTCGAGACGTGGCGCGAGGTCGGCTTCACGCACTTCTTCAAGGGCGACGACTGGCGCGGCACCGAGAAGGGGGCGCGGCTCGAGCGGGAGTTCGCCGCGGTCGGCGTCGAGATCGTCTACTTCCCCTACACGGCGCACACCTCGAGCTCGGCGCTGCGCCGCGCGCTCGCGCAGCTCGACGCGCTCGCGGATGCGGCGGCGCAGCAGGCGGTCGGGGCTGCGATCGTCGGCTAGCCGCGCGAGCGCCCTGCCTGCTGGCGGGAGCGGGTCAGCGGTGCTGCGCCTGCGCGGCGCGCAGGCTCGCGAGCAGCCGCTCGCGCAGCTCCTCGGGGGCGCGGTCCTTGCACGCGCCCTGCAGCGCGGCGGTGAGGGTCTGGCCGACGTGGTGCTCGGCGGAGCACTCCTCGCACGACTCCAGGTGCGCGCGCACGTCGGCGGCGTCCTCAGCGCACAGCTCGTTGTGCAGGTACTCCTCCAGGGCCGCGCGCGCCTCGGCGCAGTCCCGGTTCTCGTCGGCCTTGTTCGCCTGAACCGTGCTCACGGCTTCTTCTCCTTCGTGGTGCCCTTCGACCCGCCGGCGCCCTCGACCGCGATGCCCTGCTCGGCGGCGTAGTCGGCCAGCAGGCCGCGCAGCAGCTTGCGGCCGCGGTGCAGCCGGCTCATCACGGTGCCGACGGGCGTCTCCATGACGTCGGCGGTCTCGGCGTAGCTGAGCCCCTCGACGTCGACCCAGTAGACCGCCATGCGGAAGTCCACCGGCACCTGCTGGAGGGCGTCCTTGACGATGCCGGCGGGCATCCGGTGGATCGCCTCGGCCTCGGCGCTGCGCGACGACATCGAGGTGAACGACTCGGCGTCGCCGACCTGCCACTCCTCCATGTCGTCGAGCGCCGCCTCGAACGGGCGCCGCTGCTGCTTGCGGTAGGTGTTGATGTAGGTGTTGGTCTGGATGCGGTACAGCCACGCGCGCAGGTTCGTGCCCCGCTTGAAGGAGCCGTACGCGGCGTAGGCCTTGAGCAGGGTCTCCTGCACGAGGTCGGCGGCGTCGGCGGGGTTGCGCGTCATGCGCATCGCGGCAGCGTAGAGCTGGTCGGCGTACTGCATCGCCTGCTCGGCGAAGTCGTCGCGGCGCGCGGCATCGCCGCTCGTCTCGGTGCTGCTCGCGGCAGCGCTGCTCGCATCGGCGTGTTCGCTGGTCATCGCGGGCGAGTCTAGTGTCGCGCGACGTGCGTCGAGGGTGGCGATCGGCACGGGCACCTCCTCACGCTTCGCGTCCTGACCGATAGATTGCAACCGATGAGGCAGGCAGAGCATTCCCGACCGGGCGCCGCGCGCGCGTGGACCGCACCGACCGCGACGTCGAGGCTCGACGCGCGCGTGCAGCTGCCGGGCTCGAAGAGCCTCACGAACCGGGCGCTGCTGCTCGCGGCGCTCGCCGACGCTCCCTCGACGCTGCGCCGGCCGCTGCGCAGCCGCGACGCCGCGATCATGGTCGCGGGCCTGCGCGCGCTCGGCGCCGACATCCGCGAGGTGCCGGGCGACGGCGCCTTCGGGCCCGACCTGCGCGTCGCCCCGGCGCCCGTCGCCGGGGGCGCCCACATCGACTGCGGCCTCGCGGGCACGGCCATGCGCTTCCTGCCGATCGTCGCGGCGCTCGGCGAGGGCCCCGTCTCCTTCGACGGCGACCCGCACGCGCGCAAGCGCCCCATGGACCAGACGATCGCGGCGCTGCGCGCGCTCGGCGTCCGCGTCGACGCCGACGAGCCGCGGCTGCCGTTCACGGTGCACGGCGCGGGCGGCGTGCGCGGCGGCGAGCTCGAGATCGACGCGAGCGCGTCGAGCCAGTTCGTCTCGGCGCTGCTGCTCGCGGCCCCCCGCTTCGCCGAGGGGCTCTCGCTGCACCACCGCGGCGAGCGGCTCCCCTCGCTGCCCCACATCGAGATGACGCTCGAGGCCCTGCGCCAGCGCGGCGTCGAGGCGCGCGCGACGAGCGAGGCCTCGTGGCGCGTCGAGCCGGGTCCCATCGCGCCCCTCGACGAGCAGATCGAGCCCGACCTGTCGAACGCGGCGCCCTTCCTCGCCGCCGTCGTCGCGGTCGGCGGCCGCGTCGTGCTCGACGGCTGGCCCGCCGAGACGACGCAGGTGGGCCGCATGCTGCCCGAGCTGCTCTCGGCCTTCGGCGCCCGCAGCACGGTCGCGGACGGCTCCCTCGTCGTCGAGGCCGCGGGCGGCGAGATCCCGGGCGCGACCCTCGACATGCACGCCGCGGGCGAGCTCTCGCCGACCATCGTCGCGCTCGGCGCGCTCGCCGCCGGCCCCGTCGAGATCACCGGCATCGGCCACACGCGCGGGCACGAGACCGACCGCATCCGCGCCCTCGTCGACGACATCGCCGCCGTCGGCGGCGCGGCGATCGAGCTGCCCGACGGCATCCGCGTCGAGCCCGCGACGCTCTCGGGCGGCGCCTGGCGCGCCTTCGACGACCACCGCATCGCGACCGCCGGCGCCGTCGTGGGCCTGCGCGTGCCGGGCGTCGAGGTCGACGACATCGGGGCGACCGCGAAGACGATCCCGGAGTTCCCGGAGCTCTGGGCCGCGATGCTCGAGGGCCGCTCGCTGCGGCC
>JAPSIA010000043.1 GCA_031179215.1 Agrococcus sp. | reverse complement strand
TCGCCGAGCGGAGCGAGCGCCGCGTCGGCGTCGTGGGCTTCGGCGAGTTCATGGCCGGCAGCCTGCGCGACGTGCCCGGCGTCGAGCTCTTCGACCTCGAGTACGACGTCTCGGCCTTCACGAGCCGGCTGCCGCGCGTGCGCGTCATCCCGATCGACGAGTTCGACCCGCTCGAGTTCCTCTGAGGCCTGCGGTGATCGGCGCCGCGCGCGCTCGAGCACCGCACGGCTCCCCGAGGGCTTACTCGCCGAAGACCTCGTCGAAGCGGCGCGGCGCGCGCCCAGGGGGCTGTGACGGGCGCGGCCCGGGATCCGGCAGCGGCGGCGTCGCCGCGGTCGCCGTGCGGCCTGCCTCGAGCACGAGCTCCTCGCCGAAGTGGCGCACGCGCAGGGGCGGGCCCTCGCCGAGGCGGTAGGCGGTCGCGCCCGGTCGCACGTCGACGTGCAGCATGCGGCCCTCGACGCGGATGCCGAAGCGCAGCCGCGTGAGCTGCGGCGGCAGGCGCGGCGCGAACCGCAGGTCGTCGCCGCCGTCACGCAGGCCGCCGAACCCCGCGACGACGGCGATCCACAGGCCCGCGAGCGAGGCGAGGTGCAGTCCCGCGTCGGCATCGCCTCGCAGGTCGTCGAGGTCGATCGACGCCGCCTCGGCGACGTAGTCGGCGGCGAGCTCGAGCTGCCCCACCTCGGCGGCGATGACCGCCTGCACCGCCGCGGAGAGCGAGGAGTCCCGCACCGTGAGCGCCTCGTAGTAGGCGAAGTCGCGCGCCTTCTCCTCCGGCGAGAACGCGTCGGGCGCCGCGAGCAGGGCGAGGACGAGATCGGCTTGCTTCACGACCTGCTTGCGGTAGAGGTCGAAGTACGGGAAGTGGTCCTGCAGCGGATACTGCCCGGGCCCCGTGCCCTCGAAGTCCCAGCGCGCGCGATCGGTGAAGCCCGCCGACTGCGGGTGCACGCCCCGCTCCTCGTCGGTGACGATCACCATCGCGCGCCCGGCCCGGGCCCACCCGTCGATCTCGGCGTCCGTCGCGCCGAGGCGCTCGGCCACCTCCGGATGGCGCCGCGCGGCGGCCGCCGCGCCCTCGAGGTTCAGCCGCGCCACCGCGTTCGTGTACACGTTGTCGTCGACGATCGCCGAGTACTCGTCGGGGCCGGTGACGCCGTCGATGTGGAAGCCGCCCGCTGCGTCCCACCGGCCGACCGACGCCCACAGCCGTGCCGTCTCGACGAGGATCTCGAGGCCCGCCTCGCGCTCGAAGTCGCGGTCGCCCGTGGCGCGCACGTAGTGCATCGCGGCGGCCGCGACATCGGCGTTGACGTGCAGCGCGGCGGTGCTCGCGGGCCAGTAGCCCGAGCTCTCTCGCCCGTCGATCGTGCGCCACGCGAAGGCCGCGCCGGCGAAGCGCAGCAGCGTCGCGCGCTCGCGCGCGTGGTCGAGCGTCGCGTGCCGCCACCGCAGCGCCTGCTCTGCGGCCTCCGGCAGCGTCGCGGTGAGCACGGGCAGCACGAAGGCCTCGAAGTCCCAGAAGGTGTGGCCCTCGTAGCCGGCGCCCGTGAGTCCCTTGCCGGCGATCGAGCGCCGCTCGAGCCGCACCGCCGCCTGGAACACCTGGAAGAGCGCGAAGCGCAGCGCCTGCTGCAGCCGCGGCGCTCCCTCCAGCTCGACGTCGGCGCAGGCCCAGTAGTCGTCGAGCCGAGCGCGCTGCGCCGCAACGAGCCCCTCCCACCCCGCGCGCATCGCGTCGGCGACCGCGCCCTCGACGCGATCGCGCAGCGCCTCGGGGCTCAGCGCATCCGCGAAGTCGTGCGCGACGACCTTGACGAGCTCGAGCCGCTCCCCCGGCTCGAGCGCGACGGCGACCGTCGTGCGCGCGAGGTCGGCGGATGCGTCGGTGTCGATCGCGGGCGCCACGGGGGCGGCGGCGATGGCGTGATCCATGGCGACCGCGATCGTCAGGCCGCTGCGGCGCGTGCGGTGGACGAGCGTGGCCGTGGAGCCGAGCACGTGGTGGGCGACGGCCTCGAGCGGTCGAGCGAGCACCTCCTGCACGCGCGGATCGTCGTGCACCTCCGGCAGGCTCTCGTTGGCGACGAGCTCCGACTGCACCGCGATGCGCACGGGAGCGTCGACCGCCTCGACGACGTAGCGCACCGCGGCGACTGAGCGGTGCTCGGAGGAGACGAGCCGCGTCGAGGCGACGCGCACGGCTCGCCCGGCCGGCGAGACCCACTCGATGTCGCGGTGGAGCGTGCCGGCTCGGAAGTCGAGGCGCTGCTCGTGGCGGGTGAGGGAGCCCGCGCGCACGTCGAAGGGCTCGTCGTCGACGACGAGCCGCACGATCTGCCCGTTCGGCACGTTGATGAGGCTCTGACCCGTCTGCGGGTAGCCGTAGCCCTCCTCGGCGTAAGGCATGGGGCGCTCCTCGAACACGCCGTTGAGGTAGCTGCCGGGCACCGCTCGCGGCTCGCCCTCGTCGAGGTTGCCGCGCCAGCCGACGTGGCCGTTGGAGAGGGCGAACACCGATTCGCGCTGGCCGAGCCGTGACAGGTCGACGCCGCGGAGCCCGATGCTCCACGGGTCGAGGTCGAAGGGCGAGCGGCCGCTCACTCCGCCGCCCGCTGGTCGCCGGCGACGTGCCGACCCGGGCGCGCGGGGCGCGCGAGCGGACGCAGGTGCGCGAGCTCGGGGTGGCCCCCGAGCCGCTCGACGGTCGCTGCGGCGGCCTGGGCAGCGAGCTGCCCGAGCGCCGCGCGCTCGTCGCCGCGCCGCATGCCGGTGACGAGGCCCGCGACGAAGGCGTCGCCCGCGCCGGTCGGGTCGACGACCTCCGCGGCGCCGTGCGGGTAGAGGCGGCTGCCGCCGTGCCACGCGACGAGGTCGCCCTCGCCCGGCACCGACAGGGCGACGAGCGCGACGCCCCGCTCGAGCAGCGCAATGGCGGCGCGGTCGGCGTCGCCGCGGTCGGCGATCTCGATGCCTGTGAGGAGCTGAGCCTCGTGGCCGTCGGCGCGGACGACGGCGGCGAGCCCGAGCAGCACCTCGCGCGCCGGCCCCTCGATCGCGCCGTCGAGGACGATGCGCGCGCCGCCCTCGTGGCCGAGGCGCGCGGCCGCGACGAGCGCCTCGGGCGGCTCCTGCAGCTGCAGCACGACGATGTCGGCGCCGCGCAGGGCGTCGGCCGCGAGCGCGACATCCGTCGTCGTGACGAGCGCCTCCTCGGGCACGTCCTCGAGCAGCCGCCGCTCGCCGCCGTCGGCGACGAGGTCGACGAGCAGCGCGGTGCGGCCGCGACGAGCGACGTGGGAGACGTCCAGGCCCGCCTCGCTCGCTTCGCGGAGCGCCGCATCGCCCGCGGCGTCGGCGCCGAGCGCGGCGATGAGCACGGGTGTCGTCTCGGGGTCGAGCTGGCGGATGCCGATCGCGGTGTTCGCGCCCTTGCCGCCGAGCCGCTCGACGCGCTCCTCGACGCTCGCGCTGCCGCCCGACTCCGGCATGCGCGGCGCGCGCAGCACGAGGTCGCGCGCGGCGCGGCCCACGACGACGACGCGGCCTCCGGCGCGCTCGCCGACGCCGACGCTCGATGCCCGATCCCGCTCCACCACGCGACCGTACCGACGACGACTGGCCATCATCTGAAGGCCTCCCGGGAGCGCATGGGCTTCGTCGCGACAGGACCGAGCGCCTTGCGGAGATACCCCCCCAGGGTATACGTTTGCTCTCGTCACCACCGCGATCCCCCTGGAGGTCCCGATGCATCCCGCCGCTCGCCTGGGTCTCTACGGCCTCGGCCTCGTCGCCGCGTTCGGCGCCGCGTTCCTCGTCGCCGACGCCGTCGCGCCCGAGCGCGTCGTGGAGGCGCAGTCACCTCCGGACGAGCCAGGGCACGGCCACCACGCGCGGGCGGCAGGATCTGCGGGGCCGGCCGCGCTGCCGGGTCTCTCGCTCGAGGCCGACGGCTATCGCCTCAGCCCCGTCGAGGCGCCCGACGCCGTCGGCGCGGAGGGCGAGCTGCGCTTCTCGGTGCTCGACGCCGCGGGCGAGCCCGTGCTCGAGTACACCGAGGAGCACGAGCGCGACCTCCACCTCATCGTCGTCCGCGAGGACGGGAGCGAGTTCCGCCACGTGCACCCCGAGCTCGACGCCGAGGGCACGTGGTCGATCCCGTGGTCGTGGAGCGCGGCGGGCACCTATCGGGTCTTCGCCGACTTCGTCCCCGCGGGAGCGGAGCGCGGCTCCACCCTCACCCGCACCGTCAGCGTCGCCGGCGACTTCGAGCCCGCGCCCGCGCGGGACGAGGCGCGCTCGGCGCGCTCGGGGCCGTACGACGTCGAGCTCGTCGGCGACCTCGCCGCCGGCGGCAGCTCGACCCTCACCGTCGAGGTCTCGCGCGACGGCGAGGCCGTCACGACGATGCAGCCCTACCTCGGCGCGTTCGGCCACCTGGTCGCGCTGCGCGACGGCGACCTCGCCTACCTGCACGTGCACCCCGAGGGCGCCGAGCCCGAGCCGGGTGCGCTCTCGGGCCCGACGGTCGACTTCGCGGTCGAGGCGCCGACGCCGGGGCGCTACCTGCTGTACTTCGACTTCCAGGTCGACGGCGAGGTCCACACCGCGTCGTTCGTGCTGAGCGCCGACGCAGGCGCTGCGGCGCACGACCCCGGCGAGGCGCCGGCCGAGGAGGCGCCGGCCGACGAGGCACCGGCCGAGGACGGCCACGACGACGACCACGGCCACTGAGCCGTCGACGAACCCAGCACGGAGGATCCGACCATGTCCACATCAGGCGTCTCGACCGAGCCGGCCGCCCGCAGCTACGAGCTCGAGATCGGCGGCATGACCTGCTCCTCCTGCGCCATGCGCATCGAGAAGAAGCTCAACAAGCTCGAGGGGGTCGAGGCGTCGGTCAACTACGCGACCGAGAAGGCGCGCGTGACCGCGCCCGAGGGACTCGACCCCGCCCTGCTGATCGCCGAGGTCGAGAAGACCGGCTACACCGCTGCCCTCCCCAAGCCGAAGGCCGCTGCCGACGAGCCCGCGGACGAGGAGGCCCCGGATCGCGAGCTCGTCGCGCTCCGCCAGCGGCTCATCGGCTCGATCGTGCTCTCGGTGCCGGTGATCCTCATGGCGATGATCCCGGCGCTGCAGTTCACGTACTGGCAGTGGGCGTCGCTCGCGCTCGCCTCCCCCGTGGTCGTCTGGGCCGCATGGCCCTTCCACCGCGCGGCGTGGATGAACCTCCGCCACGGCGCGGCGACGATGGACACGCTCGTGTCGGTCGGCACGGCCTCCGCGTTCCTGTGGTCCCTGTACGCGCTGTTCCTCGGCACCGCCGGCACGCCCGGCATGACGCACCCCTTCGAGCTCACGATCGCGCCGAGCGACGGTGCCGCGAACATCTACCTCGAGGTCGCGGCGGGCGTGACGATGTTCATCCTCGCCGGCCGCTACTTCGAGCAGCGCTCCAAGCGGCAGGCCGGCGCGGCGCTGCGCGCCCTGCTCGAGCTCGGCGCCAAGGACGTCGCGGTCATGCGCGGCGGCCAGGAGGCGCGCATCCCGATCGACGAGCTCGCCGTCGGCGACGAGTTCGTCGTGCGACCCGGGGAGAAGATCGCGACCGACGGCATCATCGTCTCCGGCCACTCCGCGATCGACGCCTCCATGCTCACCGGGGAGTCGGTGCCCGTCGAGGCAGGACCGGGCGATGCGGTCACGGGCGCGACCGTCAACGCGAGCGGCAGGCTCGTCGTGCGCGCCACCCGCGTCGGCGCCGACACGCAGCTCGCGCAGATGGCCAAGCTCGTCGAGGACGCACAGTCCGGCAAGGCCGAGGTGCAGCGGCTCGCGGATCGCGTGTCGGGCATCTTCGTGCCGATCGCGATCGCCATCGCCGTCGTGGCCCTCGGCGCCTGGCTCGGGGCGGGCTTCCCCGCCGCGAGCGCCTTCACCGCCGCGGTCGCGGTCCTCATCATCGCGTGCCCCTGCGCGCTCGGGCTCGCCACGCCGACGGCGCTCCTCGTGGGCACCGGCCGCGGCGCGCAGCTGGGCATCCTCATCAAGGGCCCCGAGGTGCTCGAGTCGACGCGCGAGGTCGACACCGTCGTGCTCGACAAGACCGGCACCGTCACGAGCGGTCGCATGACCCTCGTCGACGCCGTGCCCGCGCGGGGCACGGACCGCCGCGAGCTGCTGCGCCTCGCCGCCGCGCTCGAGGACGCCTCCGAGCACCCCATCGCCCAGGCGATCGCGAAGGGCGCGGTCGAGGAGCTCGGGGCCGACCTGCCGCCCGTCGAGGGATTCCGCAACGTCGAGGGCAAGGGCGTCACCGGCGTCGTCGAGGGGCACGCGGTGCTCGTCGGCCGCCAGTCGCTGCTCGAGGACTGGGCGGTGGCGCCGGACGCGGAGATCGCGGGCCGCAGGGAGGCCGCGGAGGGCGCCGGCCAGACGGCGGTGCTCGTCGCGTGGGACGGCGAGCTCCGCGGGCTGCTCGTCGTCGCCGACACCGTGAAGCCGACGAGCGCCGAGGCGATCCGGCAGCTCCGCGAGCTCGGCCTCACGCCGATCCTGCTGACCGGCGACAACACGACCGTGGCGGAGCGGATCGCCGCCGAGGTCGGCATCGAGCGGGTGATCGCCGAGGTGCTGCCCAAGGACAAGGCGGATGTCGTCGCCGGGCTCCAGGCACAGGGCAAGGTCGTCGCGATGGTCGGCGACGGCGTCAACGACGCCGCGGCGCTCGCCCAGGCCGACCTCGGCATCGCGATGGGCACGGGCACCGACGCCGCGATCCAGGCCTCCGACATCACGCTCGTGCGCGGCGACCTGCGCAGCGCGGCCGACGCCATCCGCCTCGCGCGCCGCACGCTCAGCACGATCAAGGGCAACCTGTTCTGGGCGTTCGGGTACAACGTGCTCGCGATCCCGCTCGCGGCCCTCGGCCTGCTCAACCCCATGCTCGCCGGTGCGGCGATGGCGTTCTCGAGCGTCTTCGTCGTCGGCAACAGCCTCCGCCTCCGCTCCTTCCGGAGCCGTGCGGAGGCGGGCGACGCGGGCGCCGCGCGCATGCCGGGGCCGAGCGCCGACGATCGTGCGTGAGGTCCTCGCGCATCCCGCCTACGCGAGGCTCTTCTGCGCGCAGGTCGTCGCGCTGCTCGGCACGGGGCTCCTGACCGTCGCGCTCGGCCTGCTCGCGTTCGACCTCGCGGGCGGCGACGCCGGCGTCGTGCTGGGCGTCGCGCTCACGATCAAGATGCTCGCGTACGTGGGCGCCGGGCCGCTGCTCGTCGCGGCGACGGCTCGCGTGCCGCGCAAGGCGCTGCTGATCGGGGCGGATGCCGTCCGCGCCGCGATCGCGCTGCTGCTGCCGCTCGTGACCGCGGAATGGCAGATCTACGTGCTCATCTTCGCGCTGCAGTGCGCATCCGCCACCTTCACGCCCGCGTTCCAGGCCGTCATCCCCGAGATCCTCCCGGACGAGCGCCAGTACACGCGGGCGCTCTCGCTCTCCCGGCTCGCCTACGACCTCGAGTCGCTCGTGAGTCCTGCGCTCGCCGCCGCGCTGCTCCTCGTCATGAGCTACTCGAACCTCTTCCTCGGCACGGTCGCGGGCTTCCTGCTCTCTGCCGCGCTCGTCGCCGCGACGCGCTTCCCCGCGATCGAGGCGGATCGCGGCTCGTCGTTCGCGGAGCGCCTCACCCGCGGGGTGCGGGTCTTCGCCCGGCATGCCGAGCTGCGCGCGCTCCTCGCGCTCAACCTCGCGGTCGCGGCGCCGACCGCCATGGTGATCGTGAACACGGTCGTCCTCGTGCAGGACCGGCTGCAGCGCTCGCAAGCGGACGTGGCGATCCTGCTCGCGGCCTACGGGGCAGGCTCGATGCTCGTGGCGCTCGTGCTGCCGCGGCTCCTCGACCGCATCGCGGACCGCGTCGTCATGCTCGCGGGCGCCGCCGTCGCGGCGCTCGGGCTCGCCGCCGCGGCCGGGGGCATCGCCGCCTGGCCGACGTGGCCGCTGCTGCTGCTGCTCTGGGCGGTGCTCGGCGCCGGCACCGCGGCGATCCTGACCGCCGCATCGCGGCTGCTGCGCCGGAACGCGTCGACGCTCGAGCGGCCCGCGGTGTTCGCCGCGCAGTTCTCGCTCTCGCACGCGTGCTTCATCGTCACGTATCCGCTCGCGGGCGTGCTCGGCGCGATGCTCGGCCTCGCGGGCGCCGCGGCGGTGCTCGCGGCGGTCGCCGCCGTCGCGGCGGTCGCGGCCGCGCTGCTGTGGCGCTCGAGCGCCGCGCCCGCCGCAGCGGCCTGAGGCGACCAGCTCCGGCCGACGACGAAGGGCCCCTGGCGAGCAGGGGCCCTTCGTGGCGAGCGGCTACGCCTCGCTGCGGCGACGCACGAGGAGGACGCCGGCGGCGCTCAGCGCGAGGCCGAGCAGGAGCACCCACAGGGTGAGCTCCGCCCCGGTCTCCGGCAGCTGCGGCTGCTCGGGCTCGGGCTGCTCGGGCTGCCCGGGGGCGGGCTGCTCAGGCTCCGGCGCGGGCGCGACGGGCACCGATGCGTAGGCGACGGACACCGTGCCGTACGCCCACTCGCCAGCACGATCGGCGACGCGGTACTCGACCGGCGTCGGCGAGCCGACGAAGCCGTCCTCGGGCGTGAACGTGATCGCGCCCGTCTCCGGGTCGACCGTCCAGGTGCCCTCGCCCGGCACGACGAGCTCCGTCACCCACGCCCCGGTCTCGGGGTCGCGGAGCTCGACCGTGGTCGGGTCGAGGTCGCCGAGGTCGTTCGCGAGCGGGTCGACCGTCACGGGCGTGCCCGGCTCGTGCTCGACCGACTGGTCGTCGACGCCCTGCGGCGCGAACGTCACGACGACCGTCGCCTCGGTGACGTCACCCGAGACATCCGTCACCCGGTAGGCGATCGGCGTCGGGTTGCCCGTGAAGCCGGCCTCCGGCGTGAAGGTGATCGCGCCCGTCTCGGTGTCGACGGACCAGGTGCCCTCGCCCTCGACGACGAGCTCGGTCACGAGTGCCTCGCCGTCGACGATGCGCACGCTGCTCGGGTCGAACTCGCCCAGGTCGTTCTCGAGCACGGGCACCGCCACCGGCGAGCCGATGGGATTGCGGCGCGATTCGTCGTCGACCGCCGTCGGGCCGTAGGTGACGGTCACCGTGGCCTCGACCGTGTCGCCCGTCGTGTCGGTGACGCGGTAGGCGATCGCGTCGGGGTCGCCGCCGTAGCCGGCCTGCGGGGTGAAGGCGATCGTGCCGGTGCTGCGGTCGATCGACCACGTGCCCTGGCCGGCGACGACGAGCGGGGCACCCGCGGCGAGCGGCTGACCGGTCGTCGGGTCGACGAGCGCGAGCGATGCGAGGTCGAAGTCGCCCTCGTCGTTCGCGAGCACGTCGATCGTGACGGTCTCGCCGAACTCGTTGGCGAGGTCCTCGTCGTCGTTCGCGACGGGTGCGAAGTCCACCGCGACCGTGGCGCTGCCGCGCGTGCCCGAGCGGTCCTCGACGACGTAGCCGATGGGCGTCGGGTCGACCAGGAAGCCGGGCTCCGGCGTGAACGTGATCGCTCCCGTCTCCGGGTCGATGGTCCAGACGCCCTCGCCGGGCACCTCGAGCTGCTCGCCCGGTGCGAGCGGCTCGTCCGAGCCGGGCGGGACGATCGCGACGGTGGCGGGGTCGAGGTCGCCCTCGTCGTTGCCGAGCACGGGGATCGTCACGGGCTGGCCGATCGTGTTCCCGAGCGACTCGTCGTCGCGCACGAACGGGGCGTAGTCGACGGTCACGGTCGCCGTCGTCGCGTCGCCGGTGCGGTCGTGCACGACGTAGTCCACGGGCGTCGGGTCGCCCACGTAGCCGTCCTCGGGCGTGAACGTGATCGCTCCCGACTCGGGGTCGATGAACCAGGTGCCCTCGCCCGGGACGGTGAGCGGCGCGAGCGCGGGCAGCGGCTCGCCCGTGGCGGCGTCGATGAGCGCGACCGTCGCGGGGTCGAGCTCGCCCGCGTCGTTGGCGAGCACGTCGACGGTCACGGCGGTGCCGAGCCGGTTGTCGCGCGAGACGTCGTCGGATGCTGCCGGCACGTAGCCGACGGTGATGGTCGCGCCAGTCTCGTCGCCCGTGACATCGGTCACGCGGTAGTCGACGGGCGTCGGGTCGCCCTCGTAGCCGTCGAGCGGCGTGAAGGTGACGGTGTCGGCGGTGGCGTCGAAGCTCCACGTGCCCTCGCCCGCCACGATGAGCGGCGCGCCGGCGGCGAGCTGCGCACCCGTCGCCGGGTCGATGAACGCGAAGGTCGAGGCGTCGAGCTCGCCTGCGTCGTTGCCGAGCACGTCGGTCACGGCTGCGGCCGCGCCGAGGGCGTTGCCGAGCGACTCGTCGTCGGCCGCGGCAGGCACGTAGTCGATCGTGATGGATGCCGTGGCCGTCTCGCCGTCGTCGTCGGTCACGCGGTACGAGACGACGCTCGGGTCGGTGGCGAAGCCGTCCTCCGGCACGAAGGTGACGGCACCGGTGGCGCGGTCGATCGACCACTCGCCCTCGCCGGGCACCGTCAGGCGCTCGCCCGGCGCGAGCGGCTCGCCCGTAGCGGGGTCGATCAGCTGCACCGTGGCGGGGTCGAGCGTGCCGACGTCGTTCGCGAGCACGTCGATCGTGACCGGCTCGCCGATCATGTTGCCGAGATCCTCGTCGGCCGCCGCGTGCGGCGCGTACTCGACGGCGATGGTGCTGCCGGTGCTGCCGCCAGGGCCCTCGACGACGTAGCCGACGGGCGTCGGGTCGGTGAGGAAGCCCGTCTCGGGCGTGAAGGTCGCGCCCTCGCCGGGCTCGTAGCTCCACGTGCCCTGGCCGGGCACGACGAGCTCGGCGCCCGGAGCGAGCGGGTCGCCCGTCTCCGGGTCGACGAACGCGAAGGTGTCGGCGTCGACGGTGCCGCGGTCGTTGGCGAGCGGGTCGAGCGAGACGGGGGTGCCGGCCTCGTTGCCCGCGCTCGTGTCGTCGAGCGCCTCGGGCGCGTAGACGACGGTCACGGTCGCGGTCGTGGCGTTGCCCTGGGGGTCCTCGCCGCGGTACTCGATCGGCGTCGGGTTGCCGAGGTAGCCGTCCTCGGGGGTGAAGGTGATGTCGCCCGTCGCCGGATCGATCGTCCACGTGCCCTCGCCGGGCACCGCGAGCGGCGCGCCGGGCTCGAGCGGCTCAGTGCCGCCGGGCGGGAAGATCGCGATCGTCGCCGGGTCGATGCCGCCGACGTCGTTGCCGAGCACGGGCACCCGCACGGGCTGCTCGAGCTGCGCGGGGTCCGGCGTGTCATCGGTGGCGCCGGGCACGTAGTCGACCGTGACGGTCGCGGTGGCGCGGATGCCGTTCGGGCCCGCGATCTCGTACGTGATGGGCGTCGGGTCGTCCGTGAAGCCGGCCTCGGGCGTGAACGTGATCGCGCCGGTCGTCTCGTCGACGCTCCACGCCCCCTCGCCGGGGACGGTGAGGCGCGTGACGGGCTCGCCGTCGGCGGGGATGATGCGCACGGTGCGGGCGTCGACGGTGCCGTCGTTGCCGGGGACCTCGACCGTGACCGCCGTGCCGAGCGCGTTGCCGGTCGACACGTCGTCGGTGGCCGCGGGCGGCGTGCGGTCGGCGACGACCTCCTCGGTCGCGGCGTCGGAGACGCTGCCTCGCTCGGTCGTGCCCGTGACCTCGGCGTCGTTGACGATGGAGCCAGCCTGGAAGTCGGCGGCCGTCGCGGCGCGGGTCGCGGTGCAGCGCAGGGCCTCGCCCGGCTCGAGGACGGCGGGCTGCGCCGGCGAGCAGGAGAGCTCGGACAGGCCCGTCATCGGGTCCTCGATCGTGACGCCCGTCGCGGGGACGGTGCCGCTGTTCCTCGCGACGAGCTCGTACGTGACGGTCTCGCCGATGGCGGTGACGACATCCGGCGTCGCGGTCTTGGTCAGCTCGAGCGCGCCGATGAGCGGGGTCGTGGTGAAGGAGCAGCGCGCGTCGGCACCGATGCCGGCGGTGCCGGCGGGCATGGTGAACTCGGCGACCGAGCCGGTGCCGCTCGCGAGCACGGTGCCGCCCGAGGTGCACGTCCACTCGGTGCGGTAGTCGTCGGGGGTCGACGCGCTGCCGGGCGTGAGGCGCTGCTCGACGGTGATGACGTCGCCGGGGAGCACGACGACGGGGCCAGCGACGTTGTCGTCGAGGGTCTCGCCCGTGCCCGTCGTGGTCGTGGTGGTGCCCGGGCCGTTCTCGGGGATCTGGCCGCCGCGGATCACGAGCTCGAACTGGTCGGTCGGGTCGACGCGCGGGCCGTCGAGCTCGGTGACGGCCGAGCCGCTGAAGGGCGTCGCGCACGAGGCGAAGTCGGTGATCGAGGAGACGGTGCCCGAGAACCGGAGGGGAGGCTCGCTCGCGCCGCTCGAGGGGTGCACCTTGGTGATGCCCTGGCCGCTGCCGAGGTAGAGGTAGCCGTCATCGGCGAACGCGATGGAGTTCACGGCCGACTGATCGATGCTGCCGCCGAGCGCGGCGGCCTCGAGGGCCGACGGGTTCTGCAGGCCGCCCGTGATGCGGTAGAGCTGCGACGTGGTGCCGCCCGCGACGACGTAGAGCGTGCCGTCGCCGCCGAAGGCGAGGTCGCCGTTGGTGCCCGGCGGGGTCGGGAGCGCGACCTCGATGATCGTGGGGTCGACGGTCTGCGTCTCGGGGTCGTACGTGCTCACCTGGAGCGTCGAGCCGCTGACGCGACCGAAGACGAACAACCCGGTCGAGGGGTCGAAGCCGCCCATCGTCGCGGCCGCGGTCGCGAGGTTCCCCACGGACCGCGACACGCGCTCCTCGGTCGCGGGCGTGTAGTCCTGCACCTGCGGCGTGCCGTCGCGGCTGATCCAGAACATCTGCTCGCCGTAGGGGGAGAGGGCGAGCTGGTTGATGTCGCTGCTCGGCGAGTCGTACGCGAGCGTCGAAGCGCCCGTGGCGACATCGATCTGGTGGATGTTGCCGGCGCTCGTGCCGTAGACGGTGCCGCTCACGCACGTGAAGGGCTCGGCGGCGTTGGCCGGCGCGGCCGGCGCGACGGGCGCGGCGAGGCTGACGGCCACGAGGCCGCTCGCGGCCATGAGGGTCGACATCGTCCCCGCGAGCAGGCGCTTGAGCGAGCGCGGACGGACGGTGGGCTCTGCGAGGTGACGCAAGATCGCTCCAAGGATCAACCGGTGGGGCGGCGCCTCGCGTCGACCATGGTCGCGGCCGGCAGAGATGCGCCTGGGCGACCCTACGGGATCAGAGGATTGCTCAGGATGGCCGTTACCCAATCGTTACCGAAGTCGCTCGGCCGCGCCGCTGGGGGCGGTCAGCGCCCGTGGTGCGCGGCGAGGCGCCGCAGGCCCTCGTCGATCGTCACCGTCGGCTGCCAGTCGAGGTCGCGCCGCGTGGCGCGCTGGTCGAACCAGTGGGCGGTGGAGAGCTGCTGGGCGAGGAAGCGCGTCATGGGCGGCTCATCCTCGCCCGGCCGGATCGCCCAGAGCCGCTCGATGGCGGCACCGGCGGCGAGGCCGAGCGCTGCGGGCACGCTGAAGCGCGGCGGGCGCACCCCCGCGGCGAGGCAGATGCCTGCCAGCAGGTCGGCGACCGGCCGCGGCTCGCCGTTCGTGATGACGTAGGCGCTGCCGTGCGCCTGGTCGGCGCGGCGGAGCGCCGCGGCGATGCCGCTCGCGGCGTTGTCGACGTAGGTGGAGTCGATGAGGGCCGTGCCGCCGTCGAGCAGCGGCAGCCTCCCGCGGCGGGCGCGGTCGACGATGCGCTCGACGAGCTGCGTGTCGCCCGGGCCCCACACGAGGTGCGGCCGCACGGCGACGACGCGCATCCGCTCGCCGTCGCGGGCGAGCGCGAGCAGCTCGGCCTCGCCCTTCGTGCGGGCGTAGTCGCCGTGCGCGCGCTCGGGCGCGGCGGGCTCGGCGCCGACGCCCGCGAGCGCGGCGCCGGCGTGCGCGACCGAGGGCGAGGAGACCTGCACGAAGCGCGTCACCCCGGCGCGCTCCGCCGCGTCGAGCACGATGCGCGTGCCGTCGACGTTCACGCGGCGGAACTCGGCGGGGTCGCCCGCGAGCGACACCTTGGCGGCGAGGTGGATGACGCCGGCCGCGCCGTCGATCGCGCGCCCCACGGCGGATGCGTCGGTGACGGAGCCGAGCGCATCCCTCGCCCCCGGCACGCGGGAGGGGCGGCGCTGCAGCGTGCGCACCTCGTGGCCCTCGGCGACGAGCGCCGCGGCCACAGCACGGCCGAGGAAGCCGGAGGCGCCCGTGACGAGGACGATCACGGCCGGCCCGCCCGCTCGCCCGCGAGCACGCGCTCGGCCCACGCCGACAGGCGCGAGCGGTCGATCTTGGAGTTGTGGCGCACGTCGGTCGGCAGCTCGGGCACGGCGAGCACGGCGACGAGCGGGAGCGGCGTGCTCGCGCGGACGGCCGCCGCGAGCTCGGGCTCGGCGAGGCCGGGGCGCGCGACGGGCGGCACGGCCTCGACGACCGCGACGGCCTGCCGCAGCCCGTGCGGGCCGATGCCGACGACGGCCGCGCGCCGCACGGCGCCGACCTGCTCGACCTGCTGCTCGGGGCCGACGGGCGCGACCGGCCCGTCGGCGGTGACGATGACGTGCGGGAGGCGGCCCTCGATCCACAGCCGGCCCTCGGCGTCGAGGTGGCCGACGTCGCCGGTGCGGTGCCAGCGCTCGCCGTGCGCGCCCTCTGCTCCCTGAGCCGGTGCGCGCCGCAGGCCCGCGCCGCCCGCGCCCTCCGCTCCCTGAGCCGGTGCGCGCCGCAGGCCCGCGCCCGCGTCCTCTGCTCCCTGAGCCGGTGCGCGCCGCAGGCCCGCGCCCGCATCCTCTGCTCCCTGAGCCGGTGCGCGCCGCAGGCGCTCACCGTGTCGAAGGGCGGCCCCCGCCGGCGCACCGCGCTCCGCGTCGCGGTCGGTCAGCCAGAGCCGGTCGTAGTGGGACTTCAGGTGCGGCGCCGAGATGACGATCTCGCCGAGCACGCCGGGCTCGTCGCTCGGCTCGCCCGTCGCGGCGCCGTCGGCGTCGAGCGCGCTCACGAGCACTCGCGTCGCGCCGATGGGCGCGCCGACGCACACGCCCGCGTCGGGCGCCGCCGCGGCCGCTTCGACGCCCTCGAGGGTGATGTCGGCGACGAGCAGGCACTCCGTCATCCCGTAGGGGGTGTGCGGCGTCGCGCTCGGCATGAGCGCTGCCGCCGAGCGCAGCAGCGCGGGCCCGATCGGGGCGCCGGTGGAGAGGAAGGTCTGCACGCGCGCGAGCGCAGCGCGGTCGTCGTCCGTGAGGGCATCCGCCGTGGCGACGACGTTGAGCACCGCGGCGGGCGAGAGGAACACGATGCCGGCGTCCGCGGCGCGCACCGCCGCGGCGACCGCGGCGGCCGTGAGCGTGCGGGGTGCCGAGACATCCATGTCGGGCGTCGCCGAGTGCGTGCCGAGCGCGGGGCCCAGCAGCGCGAAGGGCGCGAAGCCCGTCACGAGCCCGGTGCCGGGCTCGACGTCGAGGTGCGCGCGCAGCGCGTCGCGGAGCGCCGAGAGCTGCCCGTGCGTGTAGACGACGCCCTTCGCGGGGCCGGTCGAGCCGGAGGTGAACAGGATCGCCGCGGTGTCGTCGGCGTCGGGCTCCGGTGGCAGCGGCTGGCCCGCGCCGAGCTCGGCGACGTCGCGCAGGCTCGCCTCGACGTCGAGCGCGCGAGCCGTGGCCCGCGGCAGCCGCTCGGCGGAGATCCGGATGCCGGGCCACCCGAGGGCGCGGGCGGCGGCGAGGCCGAGGCGCTCGCCGATGATGACGTCGGGCTGGGCGCCGCGCACGGCGCGCGTGAGCCCCTTGAGGCCGAGGCCGCGATCGGCGACGACCACGGTCGCGCCGATCCGCAGGCACGCGTAGACGACAGCGGTGAGCGTGGGTCCCGGCTGCACGAGCAGCGAGACGCGGTCGCCCCGGCGCACGCCCATGCGGGCCAGGCCCGCGGCGAGCTCGAGCACCCGCTCGTGCAGCTGTCGCCAGCTGACGCGGAGGGGCTCGCGGCCGCCGGTCGCCATGTCGATCACCGCGACGGCGGGATCGTCGGCGCGGGCGTCGAGGGCGTGCCACAGCGGCGTGAACGGCGTCGGTGCGGCGCTCGCACCCTCCGCTCCCTGAGCCGGTGCGCGCCGAAGGCGCTCACCATCCGCCGCTCCCTGAGCCGGTGCGCGCCGAAGGCGCTCACCGTGTCGAAGGGCGAGCCACTCGAGCAGGGCGGGAGCGTACGGGCGCTCCTCGGCGATGAGGTGGCCCGCGCCCTCGAAGCGGTGCACGTCCGCGTGCGGGAGGCGGTCGACGAGGTCGTCGAGGTAGCGGTCGCCGAAGACGGGGTCGGCCGGCCCCCACAGCAGGAGCGCGGGCACGTCGAGGGCCGCGACACCGGCGCCGATGCGCGCGAGATCCGCGTGGCTCTCGTGCTGCGCGTCGACGGGGATGTCGGCGACGAAGCCGCCGATGCCGCCGCGGCGATCGGCGCTCGCGTAGGGCGCGCGGTAGGCGGCGCGCACCTCGGGCGGCAGCGGCGGTCGCGCGAGCGACAGCGTCGTGTCGAGGAAGCCGGTCGTGCCGACCGTCGCGGCGGCGAGCACCCCGCGGGCGCGGGCGAGCCGCAGCGGCGCCGGGATCGGCACATCCTCGGGGTGGTGCACGGCGGTGTTGAGCAGCGCGACCGCCGCGAGCCGCTCCGGGTGCGCCACGGCCCAGCCGAGCGAGACGACCCCGCCCCAGTCGTGCCCGAGCGTGACGACCGGGCCCTCGC
>JAPSIA010000042.1 GCA_031179215.1 Agrococcus sp. | reverse complement strand
TCGCGCGCGAGTGCTTCTGCGCGTTCGTGATGGCCTCGGCGATCGCGAAGTACACGGCGGTCTCGGCGTCGCGGCTGCAGCGGCCCTCGATGCGGGCGTCGACCTCGACCGGCACGACGCTGCGCGCGGCGAGCGCCGAGACGGCGGCGTCGAGGCCGCGATCGTCGAGCACGGCCACGTGGATGCCGCGAGCGACCTGCCGCAGCTCGGTGACGGCCGACTTCGACGACGCGTGGGCCTCGTCGATGAGCCGGAGCGCCGCGGCGGGGTCGCTCTCGATCTTGTCGCGCGCCATGCCGAGCTGCATCGCGATCGAGACGAGTCGCGGCTGCACGCCGTCGTGGAGGTCGCGCTCGATGCGCGTGCGGTCGAAGTCGGCCGCGCGCACCGCGCCGTGGCGCCGCTCGCGCTCGTCGCGCGCCTCGCGCTCGAGCCGCTCGCGCTCGTCCGGCAGCAGCAGCCCGGTCGTGACGCTGCGGTGGGCGAGCGCGAGGCCGATCGTGCCCGCGACGCCGGCGGCGAGGGAGAGCAGCCCGATGAGCGGGGCCCACTCGACGGGCGCGGCGAGGCTCGTGAGCGGGATGCCGACGGTCTCGGCCTCCCCGAGGCCCGCGAGCGCGAGCGGCACGCCGACGCCGACGAGGGTGAGCAGCGGCAGCGCGAAGGCGCCGAACAGGCTCGCGAGGAAGAAGCTGAGGATCGCCCGCCAGTGCTCGCCGTCGGCGGCGATGCGGATGAGGCGGTGCGGCACGCGCAGCCAATCGGTGCGGTGGGAGGGCCGCAGCACCGCGGGCGGCACGGGGAGGCCGTAGAGGCCCGCGACGCGCTCGCGCTCGAACCACGCGATCGCGAACAGCGCCAGGAGCGCGAGCGCGAGGAGCAGGATGCCGACGAGCACGACGAGCGTGCCGACCCCGGCGGCGGCGATCGTGACGACGCCGATGAGGACGGGGATGCCGAGCGTGCCGAGGAGCGCGAGGTGGGCGACGGTCGCGAGGAGAGGGCCGATGTCGGGGCGGATGCGGTGCATGCTCCCACGCTAGGCGCGAGCCGCGCGGTGCACCCGGCGGCTCTCCCCACGCCTCACGCGGGTTTTCCCCCACCTCGCCCATGAGCGCCATAGCCGCCCTCGCTACCCTCGGCACATGCTCACCTCGCGCTCGCGACGCCTCGGCGTCCGCACCTCCTCCGCCGCCCTCCTCCTCGCCGCGGGCCTGCTCGTGAGCGGCTGCGGGCTGCTTCCCTCGCCCGCGCCCTCGGCCTCGACCCCGAGCTCGCCGAGCGCGCCCGCCCCGACCGCATCCGGGAGCGAGGGCACGCAGGCCGAGCAGTGCGCGCGCCTCATCGCGCAGTTCACGAGCATCGCCACCGACCTCGGCCGCGTCGGCGAGCTGCTCGGCAGCGACCCGTTCGGCGCCCTCGCGCTGCTCGGCGACATCTCCGGCCGCGTGGGCGACCTCCAGACGCGGGTCTCCGATCCCGAGCTGCTCGAGCGCATCGGCGAGATCCAGGCCGGCTGGAACGCGATCATGGAGGACGCGCGAGCCGCGATCACGTCGGGCGACGCCAGCGGCATCGAGCGCGCCACGGCCGCGATGACCCAGCTCGGGCAGCAGGTGGCCGAGCTCGAGCAGTTCTGCGCCGGCACGGCATGAGCGCGCCGCTGCTCGCCCTCCTCGACGGCTCGATCGTCGACGTCGCGCATCCCATCGTCCGCGCGGACGACCTCGGGGTCGTGCGCGGCGACGGCGTCTTCGACGCGACGCTCGTGCGCGGCGGTGCCGTGCGCGACCGCGCCGCGCACCTCGATCGGCTCGAGCGCTCGGCCGCGATCCTGCAGCTGCCCGCGCCCGACCGCGCCGGGTTCGAGCGCGCGATCGACGCCCTCGTGGCGGCGTGGGACTTCGCGGCGGGCCCCGAGGCGATCATCCGGCTCGTGCTCACGCGCGGTCCCGAGAGCGGCGGCGAGCCGACGGCGTTCGCCCTCATGGCGCCGCTCGGCGCGTCGGCGATCGCCGAGCGGGAGCGCGGCGTCGCGGTCACGCTGCTCGGTCGCGGGCACGACGGCGACGAGGTCGCGGCGATGCCGTGGCTGCTGCCCGGCGCCAAGAGCCTGTCGTACTCGATCAACATGGCGGCGAAGCGCCACGCCGCGCGGCTGGGCTTCGACGACGTCGTCTTCGTCTCGCCCGCGGGTCTCCTGCTCGAGGGGCCGACGTCGACGCTCGTCATCGACCGCGGCGGGCGGCTGCTGACCCCCAAGCAGGACGGCATCCTCGCCTCGATCACGCTCGAGCAGCTCATGCTCGAGGCGCCGGGTGCTGGGCTCGACGTGCGCTTCGCCGCACTGACCCCGGATGACCTGCGGGCGAGCGACGGCGCGTGGCTGCTCTCCTCGGGTCGCCTGCTCGCGCGCGTCACGAGCGTCGACGGCGAGCCGCTGCCGAGCTCGCCGCTCGATCGCGAGCTGCGTCGCCTGCTCGACGTCTGATCAGCGCGCTCGTGCCGCGGCGGCGAGCGGAGTCGCCTGCTCGAGATCCGATCAGCGCGCTCGCGCGGCGGCGGCGAGCGGCTCGACCGCGGTGCGCACCGCGAGCGCCGCGGTCGGGCGCGCTGGCGCTCGCGTCCAGGCGACGAGCGCCGCGCACGCGGCCGCGATGATCGCGACCGGGGCGACCACCGCATCCGTCGACTCGGGCAGCGCGTCGCGCTCGAGCGCGAGCGCGAGCGCCGCGCGATCCACGAGCGGCTGGAGCCGGGCGGGGGCGCCGTCGCGGAGCGCGTCGACCGCCCCCATGGCGTGGGCGTCCCGCAGCGTCGGCGGCGGCGTCGTGCCCCACGGCTCGACCGCCTGCACGAGCGCCTCGACGAGCCGGCCGAGCGCATCCCCGGATCCCGTCGCGATCGCGTCGCCCGCGCGCCCGATCGCCGCATCGAGGCCGACCCAGAGCGCGTCGGCCTTCGAGTCGCAGTAGGCGAACACCGTGCCGCGCGAGACGCCCGCGCGGCGCGCGATGTCATCGACGCTCACGGCCTCGTAGCCCTGCTCGAGGAAGAGCTCGAGCGCCGCCTCGTGGATCGTCGCCGCGCTCGACGCGCGCGGTCGGCCTGGACGTCTCGCTGGCATGGGAATCCTTCCTCGGGACTATTGTTGCACTCGGTATTGATACCCGCGCCGCCAGCGCCGTCCGAGGAGCATCCGTGACCACCATCCCAGCAGCCGCGCCCGCGCGCGGCGCCACGCGCCGCGTCGCCGCGGCGGCGACCGTCGGCACGGCGCTCGAGTCGTACGACTTCTACGTCTACTCCTACTTCGCGGCCTTCTTCGCCGGCCCGTTCTTCTTCTCGGCCCTCGGCGAGGCCGGCGCGCTGCTCGCCTCCTTCGCGACGATCGGCATCGCGTTCGTCGTGCGCCCCATCGGCGCCGTCGTCTTCGGGCACCTCGGCGACCGCATCGGCCGCCGGGCGACGCTGCTCATCACCATCACGCTCATGGGCGTCGCGACGGGCCTCGTCGGGCTGCTGCCCACGGGCGAGGGCTGGGCGACGTTCGGCGCGGTCGCGCTCGTGCTGCTGCGCATCGCCCAGGGCCTCTCGCTGGGCGGCGAGTGGGGCGGGGCGGTGCTCCTCGCGACCGAGCACGCCGATGCGCGCCAGCGCCCCTTCTTCGCGTCGCTGCCGCAGCTGGGCTCCCCCATCGGGTCGGTCGCGGCCGGGGGCCTCATGCTCGCGATGTTCTTCGGGCTCGGGCCCGAGGCGATGGCGGCGTGGGGCTGGCGCGTCCCGTTCCTGCTCGCCATCCCGCTCATCGCCGTCTCGCTGTACCTGCGCTGGTCGATCGACGAGACGCCCGTCTTCCGCCGGCTGCAGGCGAGCGGCGAGCGTGCCTCGAACCCGGTCTGGGCCGCGGTGCGCACGCAGCCGGCCGCCTTCGGCGTCGCGATCCTCGTGGCGATGCTCGGCATCGGCTCGTACTCGCTCATGAACACGTACACGATGGGCTACGGCGTCGCGGCGCTCGGCTTCGACGAGATGCAGCTGCTCGCGGCGGCGACGATCGGCGGCCTGCTGCAGTTCGTCACCGTGCCGCTGTTCGGCTGGCTCGCGACGCGCATCGGGTCTGCGCGCGTCGTCGCCCTCGGCGCCCTCGGCACGCTGCTGATCGCGTTCCCGATCTACTGGCTGCTCGGCTCGGCGACCTTCGCCGTGCTCGTCGCGCTCATGGTGGTCGGCGGCATCCTGCCGACGGCGTCGTGGGCGGCGCTCGGCGGCACGATGCAGGAGCTCTTCCGCGGCCGCCACGCCTACTCGGCGCTCTCGGTCGCCTACGCGATCGCCGCGGTGCTCTCCGGCTTCCTCCCGTCGCTCACGGCCGCGCTCGGCGAGCTCACCCAGAGCGCGTGGTGGCACCCGGGCGTCGTGCTCGCCGCGCTCTCGGCGCTCACGCTCGCGGGCGCGCTCATGGCGCAGCGCATGCGCCACCTCGGCGACGAGGATGCCGACGCCGCGCAGGCCGTCACCGAGCAGCAGGTGCCCGAGCCCGCCTGACGCGCGCGGCCCCCCGCTCCCCGCCCGTCAGCCGTCAGCACAACGCAGCTCGCCCGCCGCTCGGTCGGCACAACGCAAGCCCGCCCGCATCCCCCCGCCCGGTCAGCACAACGCAAGCTCGCCCGATCCCCCAGCCCCGTCAGCACAACGCAAGCCCGCCCGCTCCCAGTGGCGGCCGACGGCTGCCGATGCCGCATCGTGCCGCCGCAACGGGAGCACGGGCTTGCGTTGTGCGGCGGAGGCCGGCGAGGCAGGCGGGCGCGTACCGCACGGGCGGCACGTGCGGAGGCTGAGGTGGAGGATGGGGCCATGGTGCGGGCGACGATCGCGCGGGGCGCGACCGCGGAGGTCGAGATCTCCCGATCGCGGTTCGTCGCGAGCGCGCACCGCATCGCCGCGCTCGACGAGCTCCCCGCGCTCATCCGGGCGGCGCGCCGAGCGCATCCCGACGCGCGGCACGTGTGCAGCGCGGGCGTCGCTGGCCCCCACGGCGAGGCGAGCCGCTCGAACGACGACGGCGAGCCGGCCAGCACGGCGGGCGCGCCGATCCTCGCGGCGATCGCCGGCCGCGAGCTCACCGACGTCGCCGTGCTCGTCGTGCGCTGGTTCGGCGGCGTCAAGCTCGGCACGGGCGAGCTCGTGCGGGCCTACGGCAGCATCGCGGGCGACGCGCTCGAGGCGGCGGGCCGGCTCGAGCGCGTGTCGGCGAGCGAGGTGACCGGGTCGGTGCCGATCGCAGACGCGCCCCGCGTCGAGCACGTGCTCCGGACCGCGGGCCACGAGCCGCGTGTCGCCTACGGCGCCGGTGGCGCCGAGCTGCGGTGCACGGTCGAGGATGCGCGGCTGCCGGCGCTCGCGTCGCTGCTCGCGCAGCTCGGCGTCCCATCGTCGACGCGCGGCGGGCTGGTGCTGGAGGTGCCGGGGACCGGGTGACCGCGGCTCGCTCGGAAGCATGTCGCTCAGGAGCGCGCAGAGGGGCCGCCACTCGATGGCGGAGGGCGCCACTCAGTGCCGGAGGGCGCCACCCGGTGGCGGAAGGCACCACTCGACGCCGGCAGGCGCCACCCGGTGGCGGAAGGCGCCACTCGGTGGCGGGAGGCGCCACTCAGTGCCGGAGGGCGCCACCCGGTGGCCGAAGGCGCCACTCGGTGCTGGGAGGCGCCACTCGATGCTGGCAGGCGCCACTCGGTGCTGGGAGGCGCCACTCGCGGGGAGGAGCGCCCGCGAGTGGCGGCCGCGCGGGGGGGGCGGGCGGGGGCGGGCGCGCGTCAGGCGAGCGCGCGGGCGACCTCGACGGCGTGGTCGGTGTAGGCGCCGCCGAAGCGCAGCGCGTGCACGAGCAGCGGCTGCAGCTGCTGCATCGCGAGCCGCTCCCGCCAGCCGTCCGCGAGCGGCGACGCCTCGTCGTAGGCGGCGAGCACCCGCTCGAGCTGCGGGAGGCCGAAGAGCGCGAGCATCGCGAGATCGGTCTCGGCGTGCCCGCCCTGCGCGTGCGGGTCGATCAGCACGGCGCCCGTGTCGACCGCCGACCACAGCACGTTGCCGCTCCAGAGGTCACCGTGGATGCGCGCCACGCGCTCGACGAGGCGGGGCTGCGGCGCGTCGAAGGCACCGGCCTCCATCCGGTCGACGGCCCGCGCGACCGTCGCCGCGCCGTCCGCGTGGAACCGGCCCGCCGCCGTGCAGCGCTCGAGGATCGGCCGCACCGCGGTCGCTGCCCACGCGGCGCCCCACGAGTCGCCCGCGCCCTCGACGGGCCGGGCCGCGAGCGGCGTGCGCGACGAGCCCACCTCGAACGGCGGCTCGGCGTCGCGCGGCGGGCAGCAGTGCCACGGCGCGCCCTCGGCGTGCAGCAGCGCGAGGCTGCGCCCGAGCGCCTCGGCGCGCGCCGGCGTGGCCGCCGCGGGCTCGACGCGCGCGACGCGCAGCACGTCGCCGTCGAGCCGGGCCCGCGCGATGCGCGTGCCGCCGCGCGGCTCCGCCTCGGCGAGCCACGCGAGCCCTGCCGCCTCCATCGCGAGCGCCGAGCGGCTGGGCGAGCGCTTCGTGACGTCCACGCGCCGAGCCTACGAGGCGATCCTCCCCCTCCGGCTACCGTGGTCGCATGGCCCGCTCCCCCAAGCCCATGCCGCTGTGGATCCCGATCGTCGCCGCCGCGTGCTTCGCGCTCGCCGCGGTGCTGCAGGAGGACACCTTCGCGCGGGTCGCGTTCGCCATCGCCGCCGCCGCCCTCGCGATCACCGCGGTGCTGCAGTGGCGGATGCGCCGCCGCGCGTAGGCGGGCCCGCGTAGACTCTTCCGCACGACAACCAGGCATCACGCCGGATCCCCGGCGCAGACGCGATGCCGCGCACATCGAAAGCGAGACGCCATGAGCGCCATGCCCGCCAACGCCGCGATCCCCGATCGCCCCGCCCTCGAAGGCCTCGAGGAGAAGTGGGGCCGACGCTGGGAGGAGGCCGGCACCTACCGCTTCGATGGCGTCGACGCCGATGGCGCCCCGCTCGAGCGCGACGCGATCTACTCGATCGACACCCCGCCGCCGACCGCCTCGGGGTCGCTGCACGTGGGCCACGTGTTCTCCTACACGCACACCGACCTCATCGCGCGGTTCCAGCGCATGCGCGGCAAGCGCGTCTTCTACCCCATGGGCTGGGACGACAACGGCCTGCCGACCGAGCGCCGCGTGCAGAACTACTACGGCGTGCGCGTCGACCCGACGCTGCCCTACGACCCCGGCTTCACGCCCCCGCAGGAGGGTGGCGACGGCAAGAGCACGAAGGCCGCCGACCAGGTGCCCGTCTCGCGCCGCAACTTCATCGAGCTGTGCGAGCGCCTCACCGAGGAGGACGAGGAGAAGTTCGAGCACCTCTGGCGCACGCTCGGCCTCTCGGTCGACTGGCGGCAGACGTACCGCACGATCTCCGACGCCGCGCGGCGCACGTCGCAGCTCGCGTTCCTGCGCAACCTCGAGCGCGGCGAGGCGTACCAGGCGGATGCGCCGACGCTGTGGGACGTGACGTTCCGCACCGCGGTCGCGCAGGCCGAGCTCGAGGACCGCGAGCAGCCGGGCGCGTACCACACGCTCCTGTTCACGAGCGAGGACGGCGACCTGCGGATCGACACGACGCGGCCCGAGCTGCTGCCCTCGTGCGTCGCCGTCGTCGCGCACCCGGACGACGAGCGCTACCGGCACCTCGTCGGCACGACGGTCACGACGCCCGTGTTCGGCGTCGAGGTGCCGTTCGTCACGCACGAGCTCGCTCAGATCGACAAGGGCACGGGCGTGGCGATGATCTGCACGTTCGGCGACGTCACCGACGTCACGTGGTGGCGCGAGCTGCAGCTGCCGAACCGATCGGTCATCGGCTTCGACGGGCGCTTCGTCGCCGACGCCCCTGAGGCGCTCTCGAGCGACGCCGCGAAGGCCGCGTACGCGGAGCTCGCGGGCAAGACCGTCTTCAGCGCGAAGAAGACGATGGTCGAGCTGCTGCAGGCCGAGGGCCGCATCATCGGCGAGCCGCGGCCCATCACTCACCCGGTGAAGTTCTTCGAGAAGGGCGACAAGCCGCTCGAGATCGTCTCGACGCGCCAGTGGTACATCAAGAACGGCGGGCGCGACGACGCGCTGCAGGAGCAGCTCGTCACGCACGGCCGCGAGATCGCCTGGCACCCCGAGCACATGCGCACGCGCTACGAGAACTGGGTGCACGGCCTCAACGGCGACTGGCTCATCTCGCGCCAGCGCTTCTTCGGCGTGCCGATCCCCGTCTGGTACCGGCTCGACGAGCAGGGCGAGCGCGTCGAGGGCGGCGTGCTGCTGCCGAGGATCGACCAGCTGCCGCTCGACCCCACGACCGACGTGCCCGAGGGCTACGAGGAGTCGCAGCGCGGCGAGCCGGGCGGCTTCGTCGGCGAGGTCGACATCATGGACACGTGGGCGACCTCCTCGCTCACGCCGCAGCTCGCGGGCGCCTGGGCCGACGACAGCGCGCTCTGGCAGCAGATCTCGCCCTTCGACCTGCGCCCGCAGGGGCAGGACATCATCCGCACGTGGCTCTTCTCGACGCTGCTGCGCTCGATGTTCGAGGACGGCCGAGCCCCGTGGAAGCACGCGGCGCTCTCCGGCTGGATCCTCGACCCCGACCGCAAGAAGATGTCGAAGTCGAAGGGCAACGTCGTCACGCCGCTCGGCATGCTCGAGGAGCACGGCTCCGACGGCGTGCGCTACTGGGCGGCCTCGTCGCGCCTCGGCGTCGACGCGACGCTCGACCCGCAGAACCCGAAGATGATCAAGATCGGGCGCCGCCTCGCGATGAAGGTGCTCAACGCCGCGAAGTTCGTGCTCGCGATGGAGGGGACGCCCGGCGAGGTGACCGAGCGGCTCGACCGCGAGATGCTCGCGGAGCTCGCGCAGGTCGTGCGCTCGGCGACCCGCGCCTTCGAGGCCTACGACCACGCGAAGGCGCTCGAGGTGACCGAGAGCTTCTTCTGGACCTTCTGCGACGACTACCTCGAGCTCGTGAAGGAGCGCGCGTACACGGGCGAGGAGCCCGGCCGCGGCTCGGCGATCGCGGCGCTGCGGCAGGCGATCGACGTGCAGCTGCGGCTGCTCGCGCCGTTCCTGCCGTTCGCGACCGAGGAGGTGTGGTCGTGGTCGCACGACGCGTCGATCCACCTCGCCGCGTGGCCGACGCCGGAGGAGCTCGGCAACGGCGCGGACGACGCGAGCCCCGCGACCGGTGCCGTGAGCGTCGGCTCGACCGGCATGCTCGCGACCGTCGGGCAGGCGCTCATCGGCATCCGACGGGCGAAGACGGATGCGAAGGCGAGCCAGAAGACGCCGGTCGCCTCGGCCGTCATCGCGGTGCCCGCGGCGCTGCGCGAGCACCTCGAGGCCGCAGCGGGCGACCTCAAGGCCGTCGGGCGCATCCGCGACCTCTCCCTCGTCGAGGCGGACGAGCTCGCCGTGGGCGAGATCGTGCTCGAGGAGGCCTGATGCGGATCGGCACGCGCTGGGCGGTCGGCGGCGAGCCGCCGGCCGCCGTGCCGGTCGCGATGCGCGCCGCGATCGACGACGAGGAGCGCACGCTCGCCGAGCTCGGCGCCGACACGTCGAGCTGGCGCTGGACGCTCACGTTCCTCGAGGGAGCGCCGGTCGTCGAGCTCGACGACGGGACGACGATCCGGCTCGACGGCGACGACGTGCTCGTCTCGCGCGAGGCGCCGGCGGGTCCTTAGTCCGGGCCTCGTCGGGCGCGTTCGGGCCTCCTCCTCGCCGGCCGGGCCCGCCCGTAGGGTGGGGGCATGACCAACCCCTTCCTGGCGCCGAGCGCGCTCCCCTACCAGCTGCCGCCGTTCGCCGAGATCCGCGATGAGCACTTCGAGGAGGCGCTCGAGGCGGGCTTCGCCGAGCAGGCGGCCGAGGTGCGCGCGATCGTCGAGGACGCATCCGAGCCGACGTTCGAGAACACGATCGAGGCGCTCGAGCGCAGCGGCCAGACGCTCTCGCGCGTCGCCCACGTGTTCTGGAGCATGACCTCGACCGACTCGAGCCCGTTCCTCGAGGAGCTCGAGGAGCGCTTCGCGCCCCGCTTCGCCGCGCACGCCGACTCGATCACGCTCGACCCGCGCCTGTACGCGCGCGTGCAGGCGCTCCACGAGCGCCCCGCCGAGGAGTGGACGGCCGAGCAGCGCTACCTCGTCGAGCGCCACCACACCGAGATGACCGTCGCGGGAGCGGGCCTCGACGACGAGGCGCGCGAGCGGCTCAAGGAGCTCAACCAGCAGATCGCGACGCTCACGACGCGCTTCGACAAGCACCTGCAGGCCGACACGAACGACCTCGCGGTCGTGATCGAGACGCGGGCAGAGCTCGACGGCCTCGCCGAGGGCGAGATCGAGGCCGCGGCATCCGCTGCCGCCGACCGCGGCCTCGAGGGCAAGTGGCTCATCACCCTGCCGCTGTTCACGGGCCACCCGTGGCTCGCCTCGCTCACGGACCGCGACGTGCGCCGCCGCGTCATGGAGGCATCGCTCGCTCGCGGCACGCGCGGCAACGAGCACGACAACCGCGAGACGGTGCTCGAGCTCACGGCGCTGCGCGCCGAGCGCGCGCAGCTGCTGGGCTTCGCGACGCACGCGCACGCGATCACGGCCGACGAGACGGCGGGCTCGCCCGATCGGGTCATGGCGATGCTCACGCGGCTCGCGGCACCCGCCGCCGCGAACGCGCGCGCCGAGGCCGCTGCCCTGCAGGCGCAGATCGACGCCGCGGGCGAGTCGTACGAGCTCGCGAGCTGGGATTGGGACTACTGGACCGAGAAGGAGCGCACGGCGCGCTTCGACGTCGACACCGCGGCGCTGCGGCCCTACTTCGAGGCCGAGCGCGTGCTGCGCGACGGCGTCTTCCACGCGGCGACGCAGGTGTACGGCGTGACGTTCGAGGAGCGCCACGACCTCGTCGGCTACCACCCGGACGTGCGCGTGTTCGAGGTGCGCGACGAGGACGGCTCCGAGGTGGGCCTGTACCTCCTCGACCTCTACACGCGCGACTCGAAGCGCGGCGGGGCGTGGATGAACTCCCTCGTGCAGCAGAACGCCCTCCTCGGCCACCCGACGGTCGTCATGAACAACCTCAACGTGCCGAAGCCGCCCGCGGGCACGCCGACGCTGCTGACCTTCGACGAGACGACGACGCTCTTCCACGAGTTCGGGCACGCGCTGCACGGCCTCTTCGCACGCGTGACCTACCCCTCGTTCGGCGGCACGAACGTCTTCCGCGACTTCGTCGAGTTCCCGAGCCAGGTCAACGAGATGTGGATGCTGTGGCCCGGCATCGTCGAGCACTACGCGAAGCACATCGAGACGGGCGAGCCGCTGCCGGCCGACGTCATCGAGCGGCTGCAGGCCGCCGAGGTCTTCAACCAGGGGCACGACACGAGCGAGTACCTCGCCGCCGCGCTGCTCGACCAGGCGTGGCACGCGCGCGTCGCGGGCGACGAGGTGACCGATGTCGCCGCGTTCGAGCGCGAGGCGCTCGAGCGGGTCGGCCTGCTGAGCGAGACCGTGCCGCCGCGCTACTCGACGGGCTACTTCCAGCACGTGTTCTCGGGCGGCTACTCGGCGGGCTACTACTCCTACATCTGGTCGGAGGTCATGGACGCCGACACGGTCGAGTGGTTCAAGCAGCAGCCCTCGATCCGCGAGGCGGGGCAGCGCTTCCGCGAGCGGCTGCTCGGGGTGGGCGGCTCGAAGGATCCGCTCGAGGCGTTCCGCGACTTCCGCGGCCGTGACGCCGAGATCGCGCCGCTGCTCGAGCGACGCGGCCTCGACGGCTGAGCCGCGCTGCGCCGGTCGAGGGACCGCCCCGGGCGGTGCCTCGACCGGCGAGGGCGCTCAGCGCGAGCGGCCCGCCTGCAGCACGAGCCAGATAAAGTACGGGATGCCGACGAGCGCCGTCATGATGCCCGCCGGCAGCTGCGCCGGCGCGATGAGCGTGCGCCCGAGCGTGTCGGCCAGCAGCGTGAGCGAGCCGCCGAGCAGCGCTGCGAGCGGCAGCAGCACGCGGTGCCGCGCGCCGACGAGCGCTCGGGCTGCGTGCGGCGCGACGAGTCCGACGAAGGCGACGACGCCGATCGCGGCGACCGCGGTGGAGGCGAGCGCCACGGCGAGCGCGAGCGCGACGACCTGCACCGCGGTGAGCCGCACGCCCAGCAGCCTCGGCGTCGACTCGTCGAGCTGGGCGAGGTCGAGGTCGCGGTGCATCCACACGAGCGCCGCGACCGCGACGAGGATCGCGACGGCCACGGGCGCGACGTCCTCGAACCCGCGCCCGTAGGTGCTGCCGGAGAGCCAGACGATCGCCTTCCCGCGGTTGTAGGGATCGGTGACGACGATGAGCATGCTCGTGAGCGCCGCCGTGGCCGCCGAGAGCGCGAGGCCCGTGAGCACGAGCCGCAGGCTGCCGAGGCGGCGCCAGCCCACGAGCAGGAGCACGAGCGCTCCGGCGATCCCGCCGCCCGCGAGGGCGCTGCCGGCCACGAGCCAGCCCGCCGCTGCCGGCACGAGCGTGATGATCCCGACGGCGCCGAGGCCCGCGCCGCCGGCGACGCCGAGGAGGTACGGCTCGGCGAGCGCGTTGCGCGCGACCGCCTGCACGAGCGCGCCCGAGAGCGCGAGCGCGACGCCCGCGAGCACGGCGGCGGCGATGCGCGGCGCGCGCGTGTCGAGCGTCACGCGCACGGCGTCGCCCGCGCGCCCGGCGAGCCAGTTGGCGACGTCGCCGAGCAGCAGCATCCGATCCCCCAGCAGCACCGCCGCGAGCGCCATGGCCGCGAGCACGACCGCCGCGACGACGATCGCGAGCCATGCCCGCCGCGAGATCGTGCGGGCGCCGAGCACCGTCATCGACTCCGTCTCGGCGGCGCCCGCCATGGTGCGCGCGAGGGCGATGATGCACACCGCGCCGACGAGGCTCGTCACGACCCCGGTCGGCACGTCGAGCGACGCGCTGCCGGGCAGCACCGCGCGCAGCAGCACGTCGGCGCCGACGACGAGCACGGCGCCGGCGAGCGCGGCGAGCGGGATCGCGACGAGGTGCCGCGCGGCCCCGGGGATGCGCGAGGCGAGCATCCGGATGACGATGGGCGCGGCGAGGCCGACGAACCCGATCGGGCCCGCGATCGCGACCGCGGCGGCCGCGAGCGCGACGGAGGCGACGAGCGTGATGAGGCGCAGCCGGCCGACGCCCACACCGATCGTCGTCGCTGCCTCCTCGCCGAGGGCGAGCACGTCGAGCCGCCGCGCGAGCAGCAGCAGCGCCGCGATGCCCAGCAGCACGACCGGCAGCAGCTGCGCGACCGTCTCGATGCCGTTCTGCGACAGCCGGCCGACGCCCCACGCGTAGAGGCCCGCCGTCTCCTGCTCGAACAGGATGATCGTGACGGTCGTCACCGATTGCAGCGCGAGCGCGAGCGCGGTGCCCACGAGCACCATCTGCGTCGTCGACCCGCGGCCGCGGCCGATCGCCACGACGGCGAGCGCGGCGACGAGGCCGCCCGCGAAGGCGAGCCCCGCGCCGCCGATGCCGGGCAGGCTCACGCCCAGCACTGCGGCGAGCGCGATCGCGGCGCCCGCGCCGCCGTTCACGGCGAGCGTGTCGGGCGAGGCGAGCGGGTTGCCCGTGAGCGTCTGCATCGCGTAGCCGGCGGCGCCGAGCGCGAGCCCGACGACGATCGCCGCGGCGATGCGCGGCAGCCGGCTCTCGACGATGACGGAGGCGTGCCCCTGCTCGCCGCGGAGCCACGCGAGCAGCTCCGCGGCGCCGAGCTCGGTCGTGCCCTGCGTGGCGTGCCACGCCGAGAGCGCGACGAGGGCGACGAGGAGGGCCGCGGCGAGCGCGAGCCCTCCCGGTCGGAGCCGCGTCACGGGGTCGGCGAGAGCGTCTCGACGAGGGCGTCGAGGTAGGCCGTCAGCGAGTCCACGCCGCCGAAGAGCCAGATGCCGTCGGGCAGGCGGTGCACGTTGCCGGCCTGCACGGTCGGCAGCTCGTTCCAGATCGCGTTGTCGGCGAGCTGGTCCTGGAAGACGTCGCGCTGGCTGCCGACGGAGAGGTAGACGATGTGGGTGTCGTCCTCGAGCGCCGTGAGCCCCTCGACGTCGGTCACGCCGAGGCCGTACTGCGGGTCGCCCTCGCCCGGCCAGCCGTTCTCGAAGCCGATGGCCTCGAACGCGGCGGGCAGGAGCGCGCCGTCGGCGTAGGGGCGGATCTCGACCTGTCCGCCGTTCTCGTAGCCGTCCATGTGCGCGATCGAGGTCCCGGCGAGCCCGGCCTCGTCGACGGTCGCCGAGAGCTCCTCGACGTGCGCCTCGAACTCGGCGATCGCGGCGTCGGCGGCGTCGGCGGCGCCGACGGCCTGCCCGACGAGGCGGAGATCCTCGTAGGTCGTCTCGAGCGGCGCCGCGGCGTCGGCGCCCTGCAGCACGAGCACGGGCGCGATCGCCTCGAGGTCGGCGTAGGCGCCGTCGTCGCGCCCGGCGACGGCGACGATGAGGTCGGGCGCGAGGCCCGCGATGGCGTCGATCGACGGCTCGATGCGCGTGCCGACGTCGGTCGGCTCGCCCTCGAGCGGCGCGCCGGTGCCGGCCCACTCCTCGTAGCCGGCGACGTCCGCGACGCCGACGGGCGCGACGCCGACGGTCTGCAGGTGCTCGACGGCGACCCACTCGAGCGCGACGACGTCCCGGGCGTCTGCGGGGATCTCGACCTCGACGCCGCGCGCGTCCGTCACGGTGACGGGCTCGCCGCCGCTCGCCTGCGGGCTCTCGGCGGGTGCCTCGGTCGTGCCGCACGCGGCGAGCGCGAGCGCGGTGAGCACCGCCGCGCCGGCGAGCACGGGCCTCGGGAGCGCGGAGCCGCGCAGGTCGATTCGCTGGAACATGGTCAGCCTTCCTCGGCCCGGGGCGGGATGCCTGCGGGCCTGCTGGTGGAGCGCGTCACGCGGCGCGTGACACGGGCAGCCGGCGGCGGAGCCGCTGCGGCCGGATGCGCAAGCCCTCGGCATCGGGCTCGACGTGGATGGGCACCTCGTAGGCGGTGCTGAGCCGCGCGGACGTCAGCACCTCCTCGGGCGTGCCGGTGGCGATGATGCGGCCGCGCACGAGCAGCACGACCTGGTCGGCCACCTCGGCGGCCTGCTCGAGGTCGTGCAGCACGACGCCGACGGCGACGCCCTCGTCGGCGAGGTCGCGCACGATCTCGAGGATCTCGCGCTGGTAGCGCACGTCGAGGTAGGTCGTGGGCTCGTCGAGCAGCACGATGCCGGTCTGCTGGGCGAGGCACGTCGCGAGCCAGACGCGCTGGCGCTGGCCGCCCGAGAGCTGCGAGACCGGGTGGTCCGAGAGGTCTGCGATGCCGGTCGCGGCCATGGCGCGGTCGATGACATCGGCGCCGTGCGGGTCGCCGGCGCGGAATCGTCCGCGGTGGGCGAAGCGACCGTAGGCGACGACCTCGCGCACGCTCACGCCCGAGGGATCGGGGTGCGACTGGGCCAGCAGCGCGATGCGGCGCGCGAGCTCTCGCTCGCCCAGCCCCGCGGCGTCGGCGCCGTCGGCGAAGAGCACGTCGCCGTGGGCGGGGCGGTGCAGCGCCGTGAGGCCGCGCAGCAGCGTGGACTTGCCGCTGCCGTTGGGGCCGACGAGCGCGGTGACGCTGCCCGGCGAGAGGGCGATGGATGCGTCGTGCACGATGCGCTCTCGGCCGTACGCGAGCGACACATCGGTCGCGCGCAGCGCCTCGGTTCCCTGCTTCACACAGGTAAGGCTAGCCTTACCTCACCCTCCTGCGCAATCCGCGCGAGGCGTCAGGCCGAGAGCTCCTGGATGTCGTCGGCCGTGAGCACGATCGGAGCCTCCTGGCCCGCGACCGACTCCTTCGTGACGATCACGCGCTCCACGCCCGCGCGCGAGGGGACCTCGAACATCACGGGAGCGAGCACGGTCTCGAGGATGGAGCGGAGGCCGCGCGCACCGGTCTTGCGCTCGACCGCGAGGTCAGCGATCGCCTGCAGCGCCTCGGGCTCGAAGTCGAGCTTGACGCCGTCGATCTCGAAGATGCGCTGGTACTGCTTCACGAGCGCGTTCTTCGGCTCGGTGAGGATCTCGACGAGCGCGGCCTGGTCGAGCGGCGACACCGTCGCGATGACGGGCAGTCGGCCGATGAACTCGGGGATGAGCCCGAACTTGTGGAGGTCCTCGGGCAGCACGTCCTCGAAGACGTCGAGGTCGGGCTTGAGCGAGGCGACCGGTGCGCCGAAGCCGATGCCACGCTTGCCGGAGCGGTTGGCGATGATGTCCTCGAGGCCCGCGAAGGCGCCCGCGACGATGAACAGCACGTTCGACGTGTCGATCTGGATGAACTCGGAGTTGGGGTGCTTGCGCCCGCCCTGCGGGGGCACCGACGCGACCGTGCCCTCGATGATCTTCAGCAGCGCCTGCTGCACGCCCTCGCCCGAGACGTCGCGCGTGATCGAGGGGTTCTCGGCCTTGCGCGCGACCTTGTCGATCTCGTCGATGAAGATGATGCCGGTCTCGGCGCGCTTGACGTCGAAGTCGGCCGCCTGGATGAGCTTGAGCAGGATGTTCTCGACATCCTCGCCGACGTAGCCGGCCTCGGTGAGCGCCGTGGCGTCGGCGACCGCGAACGGCACGTTGAGCTGCTTCGCGAGGGTCGAGGCGAGGTAGGACTTGCCGCAGCCCGTCGGGCCGACCATGAGGATGTTCGACTTCTGGATCTCGACGCCGTCGCCGGCGGTGTCGGCCGACTCGAGCTGCTTGGCGGCGTTGACGCGCTTGTAGTGGTTGTAGACCG
>JAPSIA010000041.1 GCA_031179215.1 Agrococcus sp. | reverse complement strand
TGCAGCGGCGACTAGCTCCGCGAGTCGCGCGCCGCCGCCCAGAGGTCGACGCCCGGCTCGTCGCGCGCGAGCTCGTCGATCGCGGCGAGCTCGTCGGCCGTGAGGGCGGGCCCGCTGAGGGCGCCGAGGTTCTGCTCGAGCTGCTCGACGCGCGAGGCGCCGATCGTGAGGGACGTCATGCGCTCGTCGCGCAGCGCCCAGGCGAGCGCGAGCTGCGCGAGCGACTGGCCGCGCTGCTCGGCGATCGCGGCGAGGCCGCGGATGCGCTCCGTCGCGTCGGCCGAGACGTTCGGGTCGAGCGGCTTGCGTGCGCTGCCGCGACCGGCGCGCGAGTCGGCGGGCACGCCCTCGAGGTACTTGCCCGTCAGCAGGCCCTGCGCGAGCGCGGTGAAGCCGATGACCCCGATGCCGAGCTCGCCCGCGGTCTCGAGCAGCCCATCCGTCTCGATCCACCGGTTGAGCATCGAGTAGGAGGGCTGGTGGATCGTCAGCGGCGTGCCGAGCCCGGCGAGGATCTCGTGCGCGCGCCGCGTCTCGGCCGCGGAGTAGCTCGAGACGCCCACGTACAGCGCGCGGCCCGTCCGCACGATGTGGTCGAGCGCCGCCATGGTCTCCTCGAGCGGCGTCTCGGGGTCGGGGCGGTGGTGGTAGAAGATGTCGACGTAGTCGAGCCCCATGCGCGCGAGCGACTGGTCGAGGCTCGCGACGAGGTACTTGCGGCTGCCGCCGATGCCGTAGGGGCCGGGCCACATGTCCCATCCCGCCTTGGTCGTGACGAGGATCTCGTCGCGGTGCGCCGCGAGGTCGCTCGCCATGACGCGGCCGAAGTTGATCTCGGCGGCGCCGAAGGGCGGGCCGTAGTTGTTCGCGAGGTCGAAGTGGGTGATGCCGCGGTCGAACGCGGTCGTGATGAGCGAGCGCTGGCGCTCGAGCGGCACGTCGTCGCCGAAGTTGTGCCACAGGCCGAGCGTGAGCGCGGGCAGCTTGAGGCCGGAGCGGCCCGCCCGGCGGTACTCCATCGTGTCGTAGCGGGCGGGGTCGGGGGTCCAGGTCATCGTGCGGCTCCTGAGGGCTCGGGCGTGGTGGTGCGGGTGGATGCGGCTTCGGCGGCGATGAGCGCCCTCGTCGCGCCGCGCAGCGACACGGCGGCGGCGCACGCCGCGGCGCACGCGGGGCTGTGGAAGTCGATGCCGAGCTCCGCGAGCTCGTCGACCACGCGGCCCGCGACGAGCAGGTCGCTCGCGGAGGGCCGCAGCGAGTCGTCCGCCCACCGCTGACCGGCCGCGACGATCGCGATCGAGGCGCGCTCGCCGAGCCGCTCCTGCTCGTCGAGCGCGGCGCGCGCGACGGCGGCGGCGCTCTCGAGCGTCGCCTCGAGCACGAGCGACGTGCGCGGCGCGAGGCGCAGGAGCTCCGGCGTCTCGGGCCCCCGGTCGGCGTCGGCGATCACGACGACGTCCGCTGCCGCCGCCCGCATGCCGGCGGTGCCCCACTCGAGGGTCACCTGGTAGTCCGCGCTCATGTGCCAAGCCTACGGAAGGCGACCTGGAGCATCCGCCACGTCGTCGACGGCCGCCACGTCGTCGACGGCGACGTCGGCCGACCGTGGCGCGCGCACGGGGCGCAGCAGCACGACGCCGAAGGCGAGGTGCACGAGCGCGCCGGACCACGCGGCGATGGGCGCGGGGTCGGCGAAGAGCGTGCCGGCGACGACGCCCGCGGCGATCGAGACCGCCGCGAAGGCCCAGTACTCGCGCCTGCCGTAGAGGAAGACGAACGGCAGGTAGTGGGCGCCGACGATCACGAGCGCCGCGGCAGGGAAGAGCTCCGGCGCGCTCGGCAGCAGCCAGAGCGCGACGACGAGCGCGATCGGCACGACGAACGCCGTCTGCATCGCGAGCGCGATCATCGGGTGGCCCTTCGGCAGCGCCGATTCGCCGCCGAGCGCGCGCAGCAGCAGCGTCAGCAGCGGGAAGATGAGCATGCCGCCGAAGAAGAGTGCCAGCGCGCCCGCGGTCGGCGAGTGCCACGTCGTGACCGCCGCGGCGATGAGCCAGATGGCGCCTGAGAGGAAGGCGCCGTACGCGCCCCCGCGGTAGACGCGCCGTACGTCGGCCTGTGCCTGTGCGATGTCCATCGATCCTGTTCCCTGTTCGTGCGCGTCGCTGTTCGTGCGCGTCGCTGTTCGTGTGCGTCGATCCGCCGCGGGTCGTGCGCGGGCTCGTCGAGCGCCTCGCGCGGCAGCTCGAGCCGAGCGCCGCTCAGCGCAGCGCGCCGAGGTGCGCGAGCGCCGCGCGCACGAGCGCACCGCGGCCGCCCTCCATCTCGCTCGTGACGAGCTCCGAGGCCGCCGCCTCGGGCGAGAGCCACGTGAGCTCGAGCGCATCCTGGCGCGGATCGCACGTGCCGGTCACGGGCACGATGTAGCAGAGCGAGACGGCGTGCTGCCGGTCGTCGGAGTAGATGCCGTCACCAGGGAGCGGGAAGTACTCGGCGACGTGGAACGGCGTCGGGCACGCCGGCAGCTGGGGGAAGGCCATGGGCCCGAGATCCTTCTCGAGGTGCCGGTAGAGCGCGTCGCGCACGCGCTCCCCCCGCATCACGCGGCCAGAGACGACCGTGCGGGTCATCTCGCTCTGCGCGTTCATGCGCAGCAGCAGCCCGACCTCGGTCACTTGGCCGAGGCCGTCGAGCCGCACGGGGATCGCCTCGACGTAGAGGATCGGCAGCCGCTCGCGCGCCTGCTGGAGCTCCTCGTCGCTCAGCCAGCCGGGGTTCGGGTCGGGAGTGCGCACGGCCATGGCCCCATTGTGCCTGGCGCAGCGTGGATCCGCCTGCAGGGCTGCGCGCGGGTGCGTCAGGGACGCAGCCGACGACCGCGGCGATCGGCCCACAGGGCGAGCAGGAGCCACAGCGCGGCGACGGCGAGCCCCAGCACGATGGAGGGGATGTCGCCCAGTCGCGCGATCGCCGCGACTGGGCTCGGCGAGACGGCCTCGAGCACGGTGCGGAGCGCGAGCGTCGCGCCGACCGCGAGCAGGCTGATGCGGCCGACCGCCGCGAAGGGGTGGGCGAAGACGCCGAGCGCCGTCGTGCCGCCGCGGAGATCGGTGTCGATCGCCGGATGCATCGCGGTCGCGAGCAGCGAGGCGAGCGATGCGACCGCGAGGCTGAGCGGCGGCGTCCAGAGCGCGACGGCCGGCTCGAGCGGCTGCTGCCCCCAGACGGTCGGCGTGAAGTAGGCGAGGATGCCGAGCACCGCGAACAGCAGCGCGGCGAGCAGGCCGTAGCCGACGACGCGGCCCCGCTGGCGGCCCGTGACGCTGCGAGCGCGCAGGAGGGCGTGCACGAGCGCCGCGCCCGCGGCCGCGGGCAGCGCGAGGCCGAAGCCGGCGACGACCGTGGTGACCCCCGCGGTCACGAGCGGGTCTGCGGTCGTGCCTGCCGCATCCGCCACCCCGGTCACGAGGAGCGTCGCGGGGCTGCAGCGATCGCTCAGCTCGCCGCACAACCCTGTCGCGAGCCACAGCGCCCCCGAGCCGAGCGCTGTCGCGATCGCGACCGCGAGCGCCCAGCCCGACCAGCTGCGAGCGAGGAGCCCGAGCAGCCCGAGCGCCGCGACGGCGACGCCGAGCTGCACGAGCGGCCCCGCGAAGCGCAGGCGCTCGAGCCCGCCGAGCGTGCCGCTCTCGGGGTCGAGCGGGACGCCCGCACCCGCGCCGGCGACGAGCGCGGTCGCCGCGGCGATGAGCAGCCCGGCGAGCAGCAGGATGAGGCTGCGGCGCACGACGCGGCCGCCGCTCATCCATCCCCGGTGCTGCGCCATCGCGAAGGCGCAGCCGAGCACCACGGCGAAGGCGGGCAGCCCGAGCGCGTCGAGACCGATCGCGCCCCACGGCTCGGACGCCGGGAAGGGGCGGCGCGGAGCTGCGAGCCAGAACACGGTCGCGAGCACGAGCACCCCGCGCGCGGCGTCGAGCGAGACGACGCGATCGATGCGGCCGCGCGCGGGCCGACGACCGCCGCCGCGGCCGCGAGACCCGCCGCGAGCGCCGCCGACGGTGCCGAGCACCCGCGTGGTCGCCGACGTGTTCGCCATGCTTCGAGGCTACGGTGTCGGTGGTGGTGCGCGCCGCTCGTCGGCGCCCGGCGAAGGGAGCACGCATGGTGCACATCGACGCGGATGCGGTCCGCTGGCGCGAGGGCGACCCGGGCGACGAGCTGCTCATCGTCATGCACGGCCTCGGCTCGCACGAGGGCGACCTGTTCGGGCTCGCGCCGCACCTGCCGGCGGCGCTCACGATCGCGTCGCTGCGCGCGCCGATCCCCTACGGCGGGGGCTTCGCGTGGTTCGACTTCTCGCCGATCGACGACGACGACCACGCGCTCATCGACGAGTCGGCGCGAGCCGTGCTCGCGTGGCTCGACGGCCTCGAGCGGCATCCCTCGCGCGTGCACCTGCTCGGCTTCTCGCAAGGCGGGGCGATGGCCGTGCAGCTCGCGCGGCTCGCGCCGCGACGCTTCGCGTCCGTCGTGCACCTCGCCTCCTTCGCTCCCCCGGGCGAGCTGCCGGGCGATGCCGAGCTCGCGGCGATGCAGCCGCGCATCCCGATGCTCTCGACGATCGGCGACCTCGACCAGGTCATCCACCCCGACAAGGTCGAGCGCTCGATCCCGTGGCTCGACGCCCACTTCGACGTCGACCGGCGCACCTACCACCGCGCGCACGCGATCGTCGCCGAGGAGCTCGCCGACGTCGTCGCGTTCCTCGAGCGCGTCTGAGGCGCCGCCCGCCTCGCCCCCCTCCCTCGCCCGCCCGCCCCCGGCCGAGCCCGTACGCCCATCCCCGCGATTGGCGCCTCCCGCCCTAGAGTGGCGCCTCCCGCGCTCGAGTGGCGCCTCCGTCCATCCATTGGCGCCCACCGCTATCGAGTGGCGCCTCCCGCCCTCGAGTGGCGCCTCTCGTCGCTCACCGGCGCCCACCGCGATCCGATGGCGGCCGCCCGCATCCGGATGGCATCGCCGCAGGTGCCTCACGGGGGCGGAGGCTCCGCTCAGCGACCGCAAGCGCCACTCGGTCGCCGAAGGCGCCACTCGGTCGCCGAAGGCGCCACTCGGTCGCCGGAGGCGCCACCCGGCGACCTAAGGCGCCACTCGGTCTCCGAGGCGCCACCCGGCGGCCGGGGGCGCCACTCGGCGGCCGGGGGCGCCACTCGGTGCGCGGGGGCGCCACTCGGCGCTGCGCACGGCAGACTGGGCGCGTGGAGCGATTCAGGCTGGGCGGCGTGCCGGGGGTGACGCCGGCGAAGTGGCTGCGCGTCTGGGCCGAGCGCGTGCCGGACGTGCCCGCCGAGCTCGTCGCCGTCGAGGAGGCGGATGCGGTGCGCGCCCTTCGGGAGGGACGCGTCGACGCCGTGCTGGCCCGGCTCCCCCTCGCGGACGACGAGTTGCACGTCGTGCAGCTCTACGACGAGCTGCCGGTCGTGGTGGCCGCGAAGGGCCATCCCATCGTCGCGTTCGAGACCGTGACGCGCGCCGACCTCGAGGGCGAGCCCGTGCTCGAGCGCGGCGACCTCACGCTCGAGCAGCTGCTCGAGACCGTCGCGACCGGCGCCGGCATCGCGATCGTGCCGATGGCGGTCGCGCGCGCGCTCGGCGGCCCAGAGACGCGGCACCGCGTCGTGAGCGACCTGCCACCGACGACGATCGCGCTCGCCTGGCTGCGCGCGGCGGACTCGCCCCTGCACCAGGAGCTCATCGGCATCGTGCGCGGGCGCCGCGCGGGCTCGTCGCGCGGCGAGCGCGAGCATCGCGTCGAGGCGGGCAACGCCGCGACGGGCTCGAAGCCGCGCACGTCGAAGCCGCGCCCGTCGAAGCCGAAGCCCACGCCGCCGCCGGGCCGCGCCCGCCGGCGCGGCGGCCACGGGCGCGGCGGCCGCCCCGGCCCCGGCGGCCGACGCTGACGCAGCGCGCGGTGGCGCTCCGCCCTAGAGCCACCGCTTCAGCTTGAACACGCCGTACAGGCACACGCCGAGGACGACCATGAGCACGACGGCGAAGGGGTAGCCGAGCTCCCAGTGCAGCTCGGGCATGTGATCGAAGTTCATGCCGTAGACGGTGCCGACGAGGGTGGGCGCGAACAGGATCGCCGCCCACGAGGAGATCTTCTTGATCTCGTCGTTCTGGGCGAGGCTCGCATCCGTCTGCCGCCGGGCGACGAGCGCCGAGTGCACCGTCAGCGCATTGTCGAGGATCGCCCGGAAGGCGATGATCCGCTCGTTGACCTTGAGCGAGTGGTCGAGCACGTCGCGCAGGGACCGCTGCAGCTCGAGGTCGACCTGATACTTGTCGGAGCCGCGCTGGAGCCACTCGAGCATCGCCGACAGCGGCTGCACGGCCCGCTGGAACCCGATGACCTCGCGCGCGAGCTCGTAGATGCGGCGCGCGAGCGCGTCGTCGTCGCTCACGCCGAACAGCTCGTCCTCGATCTCGTCGATGTCGTTCTCGAGACCCGCGACGACCGGCTCGTACTCGTCGACGACCTCGTCGAGCACGGCGTACAGGATCGCCTCGGGCCCGAGCGCGAGCAGCTCGGGGGCCGCCTCGAGGCGCCGCCGCACGGCCGCGAGGTCCGGGGACTCCGCGTGCCGGATCGTGACGACGAAGTCGGGGCCGACGAACACGTGCAGCTCACCGAACTCGACCGTCTCCTCGGCGTCGCGGTACCGGGCCGGCCGGAGCACCGCGAAGAGCGTGTCGCCGTAGCGCTCGAGCTTCGAGCGCTGATGCCCGTGGAGCGCGTCCTCGACGGCGAGGGGATGCAGCCCGAACTCCTCCGCCACGGCCGCGATCTCCTCGGGGCTGGGCCGGTAGAGGCCGATCCACGCCACGCCCGCGTGGTGGCGCATGCGCTCGAACGTCTCGTCGAGGCTCTGCGGCGTCTCGACGCGCTCGCCTCCGACGTACACCCCGTTGTCGACGATCGGCGCCATGCGAGCTCCTCCCCTGCTGCCGGCCCCTCGCGCTCCGGCGCTGGAGATCCTATGCGCTGCGCTGGGGCGTCCTCCCGGGCGGGGTGCGCGCGCCGACCCTGGATGCGCTGCACGCGGTTTGGGGGGTGGACTTCCCTCCTTCCCCCCCGGACGATGGTCGCCTGAGCGGAACCGAGGGGGAACGATGCGATCTGTCGCCGACCAGAGCGTCGAGGAGCTGGGGGGCCGCCTGAGCGTCCTCGCGCGCCAGCAGAGCGACCACGTGCGACTGGACGGGCTGCTGCACCGCTTGCGCGCGTCGACGCACGAGGAGCAGCTGCCGGTGCTGCTCGAGCTCTACCGCCTCGTCTTCCCCCACGCGTTCGCCGAGGAGTCGGTGCTCTGGCCGGTCATGCGCCGCGTGCTGCCCGACGGCGAGGAGCTGACGCTCCAGGTGGAGCAGGAGCATCAGGAGGTGAACGAGCTCGTCACCCGGCTCGAGCGACTCGAGCTCGGCTCGCCGGAGCGCGAAGCCGCCATCGATCGCCTCGTCGACGTGCTGCGGGAGGACGTCCGCGACGAGGAGGACGAGCTCTTCCCCCGCCTGCAGGAGCGGGTGCCCGTGGACCAGCTGCGGCTCCTCGGGATCGCGTGGGAGGTGGTGAGCCGGGTGGCGCCGACGAGGGCGCACCCGATCGTGGCCCGTCGCCCGCCGGGCAACGTGATCGCCGCGCTGCCGCTGACGATCCTCGACCGCTCCCGCGACCGGCTCGACCGGATGCGCCTGCGCGGCGCCGGCCCCGCGGAGGGGGCGCTCCACGCCGCCTCGAGCGCGCTGACGCGCGTCGCGCACGCCGTCGAGCACCATCCGCTCATGCGCGGCGGCGAGGATCCATCGACGCGCGTCGACCCGAAGCCGGGCGTGCCGCGGGGGCTGCTCGTCGCGGGAGCCCTGGTCGCGGTCGCGGTCCCGATCGCGCTGGCCGCTCGGCGCCGTCGCTGAGGCCGGCGGGGCTGCAGCAGCTGGCGGGGCCGCGGAGGCCGGCGGGGCGGCGGGGGCCGGCGAGGCCGCGGAAGCTGGCCGGGCGGAGGAGGTCGGCGAGCGGCGGGCCGTGCCGACGGACGCGACGAAGGCCCCGCCTCCGTTGCTAGCGCTCGGGAGTCGGGGCCTTCGTGACCGCGGTGACGGTGGGATTTGAACCCACGGTAGGGGGTTGCCCTACACGACTTTTCGAGAGTCGCACCTTCGGCCGCTCGGACACGTCACCAAGGGGCTACCCTACACGAGCGGTGAGCGTCGCGCCAACGAGCCGGCCGCCTCAGGGCGGCGCGCCGGCTCGAGGTCTCGCACCAGGCGGCGCTCGTGCATGCCCTCCTCGACCTTCTCGCCCCCGTCGGCGTGCCAGCCGTGCGCCTCGTAGAACGACATCGCGCGAGCGTTGCCCAGCAGCACCCACAGGTAGGCCCGCTCGTGGCCGTCGGCGACGAGGCGGCGCTCGACCTCGGCGAGCAGCGCCTGGCCCACGCCGCGGCGCCAGCGGTCGGCGGCGGCGTAGATCGCGTAGAGCTCCCCCGTCGCGGGCGGCTCGGCATCGCGCGCGGGCCCGCACATCGCCCAGCCGACGACCTCGCCGTCGACGACCGCGACGAGGTCGTGGCAGCGCGCATCCGCGTGCATGTCGTCCCAGTGCTCCATGCGGCGCGCGGTCTCGCGCTCGATGTCCATGCGCTCGAGCATCTCGGGTGGCACGAGGCCGCCGTACGCCGCCCTCCACGTCTCGACGCGCACCCTCGCGATACCGGCGACGTCGGCGATCGTCGCATCGCGCACGTTGGCGGTCATGCTCTGCCTGCCGGTGCGGTGTCGATGACGCAGAAGCGGTTGCCCTCCGGATCCTCCATGATGATGAAGTCGGCGTCGGCGGGTCGCCCCGGCCAGTCCACGCGCAGGGCGCCGAGGTCCTCGAGCCGCGCCACCTCCTCCGCCTGGTCGTCGGCGTAGAGGTCGAGGTGGATGCGCGGCGGCAGCGAGCGCTCGCTCTCGTGCGCGTCGAGCGAGACGTTCGGGCCCACCCCGGTGCGCGGGCGCAGCAGCGCGAAGTCGTCGTCCATCGGCAGGCGCGGCTCGTAGTCGAGCGCGGTCGACCAGAAGCGCAGCTGACGCTCGAGGTCGCTGCAGCGGATGACGACGGCGCCGACGGTGAGCATGCGGCCAACCTAGCCGCTTGGCTCGCGATCCTGCCCGAAGTCTCAGGATTCTCGCGGCGACGCGGTACAACGTCTCGCCCGCGCTGCGACCTGCACGAGGTGGCGGCTGCGCGCGAGCGGGCGCCGCCGATCGGTGCAGGCACGCGTGCAGATCTGCACCGAACGGCGGGCGCTCGCTGGCGAGGGCCGCCGCACGGTGCAGGTCGTTCCGGCGGTGCGCGGGCACCGCTCCGCGCCGACCGCTCCGCGCCACCGTGGGCGGCGCGCGGGCGCCGCTGCAAACAGCCGAGCGCCGCGGTGGCGAGCGAGGTGGGCGGCCGCCGATAGCCTCGCTCCCATGGCCAAGGCACCCGGTTTCCGCTGCTCCGAGTGCGGTTGGACGACCCTGAAGTGGGTGGGCCGCTGCGGCGAGTGCCAGCAGTGGGGCACGGTCGAGGAGGTCGGCGCGACCGTCTCGCGCATCGCCGCGGCCGCGGTGCCGGCGGCGCGCGCCGCGCGCCCGATCACCGAGCTGCAGGCGGCCGACGCACCGCGCTGGCCGACGGGCGTCGCCGAGTTCGACCGCGTGCTCGGCGGCGGCATCGTGCCGGGCGCCGTCGTGCTGTGCTCGGGCGAGCCGGGCGTCGGCAAGTCGACCCTGCTGCTCGCGGTCGCCGCGAAGGCGGCAGCGGCCGGCAGGCGCGTGCTCTACGTCTCGGGTGAGGAGTCGCTCGCGCAGGTGCGCCTGCGCGCCGAGCGCACCGGCGCGCTCGAGCCGCTGCTGTACCTCGCGAGCGAGACCGATCTCGCGACGATCCTCGGCCAGCTGCGCGACACCCAGCCCGAGCTCGTGATCGTCGACTCGGTGCAGACGGTGGCGAACGCCGACAACGAGGGCCTCGCGGGCGGCCCGAGCCAGGTGCGCGACGTCGCCTCGGCGCTCACGCGCGCGGCGAAGGCGGCGGATGTGCCGCTCCTGCTCGTGGGGCACGTCACCAAGGACGGCTCGGTCGCCGGGCCGCGCGTGCTCGAGCACCTCGTCGACGTCGTCGCGCACTTCGACGGCGACCGGCAGACGGCGCTGCGCTTCGTGCGCACCTCGAAGAACCGCTTCGGGCCGACGGATGAGGTGGGCTGCTTCGAGATGACGGGCGACGGCATCCTCGAGGTGCCGGACCCCTCGGGGCTGTTCCTCTCGCGCTCGACGACGCCGCTCGCGGGCACGTGCGTGACGGTCGCGCTCGAGGGGCGGCGCGCGCTCCCCGTCGAGGTGCAGGCGCTCGTCGTCGCCGCGTCGACGCCGCAGCCGCGACGCGTCGTGAACGGCGTCGACTCCTCGCGCGTGGCCATGGTGCTCGCCGTGCTCGAGCGCCACGCGGCCCTGCCGCTCGGCGGCAAGGACGTCTACGTCTCGACCGTCGGCGGGATCAAGCTCACCGAGCCCGGCGCGGATCTCGCGATCGCGCTCGCGATCGCGAGCGCCGAGAAGAACGTCGCGCTCCCCCGAACCCTTGCGGCGATCGGGGAGATCTCGCTCGCGGGCGAGATCCGCGCCGCGTCGGCCGCCAAGCGGCGCGCGCAGGAGGCGCGGCGCCTGGGCTACTCGCGCGTCCTCGACGACGCGGTGGCGCTCGTGCGGAACGCCATCCCCGAGGCGATCGGCCAGGGCCGGCGGGAAGCCGCGGCCGCGCCGCGACTCGCGGCCGTGCCCGACTTCTGAGCCTGCCAGGAGCGGGCGGTGCCGCGCACCGGCCTCGGGCACGACGGGCACGAAGCAGAGGCCGGCGCGCCGAAGGCGCGCGCGTTGCGACGCTGCGCGGGCGCGCCGCCGCCGGGCCTCACTCGAGGATGAACTGGCGGCTCTCCTGGCTCGAGAAGTCTCCGACGCGCACGCTGAGGTTGTAGGCCGCGCCGTCGGCGGTCACGGGCTCCCGCTCGGCGCCGCACGTCGCGGTCGAGGAGCGCGTGCGATCCCACTCGATCGGCATCGTGGACTGCGGGACGCCCGGGTCGAGCGCGACGACGTCGTCCTGCACATCGGCGGCGCAGTCGGACCAGCGGTAGACGAGCTCGTCGCCCGTGCGGATCTCGTACTCCTGCACGCTCGTGCCCGCGTTGAGCGAGCACGGCGCCTCGCCGGTGTTCTCGATCGTGAAGGAGAGCTGCACGGGCTCGCCGTCGACGTAGGCGCTGCGGTCGGTCTGGGGCGTGAGGCGGATCTGCTCCGGCGCGCACGGCGCGCTCGACTGCGCATCCGGGTCGCCGCCGATGGGCGTGAACGGCTGCGTCGCGCTCGGCGTCGGCGTCGCGCTCGGCTCCTCGGGCTCCTCCTCGGGCTCCTCCGCGGCCGGCGTCTCGGTCGGGGCGGTCTCGGTCGCGCCCGGTGCCGGAGCCGGCACGCCTGCCGCCCACGGCCGCCACACGAGCAGCACGACCGCGACGGCGACGACGAGCACGACGAGCGCGAGGAGCGTGCGGCGCCGGCGGACGGCGGCGCGACGCTTCGCTGATGACCCCGAGCTCACCGATCCAGGGTAGGCGACCGCCGGCTCAGAGGCGCTTGAGCATGCGCGTGTTGCCGAGGGTGTTCGGCTTCACGTGCGCGAGGTCGAGGAACTCGGCGACGCCGCCGTCGGCCGAGCGCAGCAGCTCGGCGAAGACCTCGGGCTCGACCACCTGCTCGGCGACCTCCTCGAAGCCGTGCCTGCCGAAGAACTCGGTCTCGAACGTCAGGCAGAAGAGCCGACGCAGCCCCAGCCGGCGCGCGCGCTCCTCGAGCGCGACGAGCATCGCGTGCCCCACGCCCTTGCCGACGGTCCCCTGCGCGACGGCGACGGTGCGCACCTCGCCGAGGTCCTCCCACATGACGTGCAGCGCGCCGCAGCCGACGATCTCGCCCTCGCGCTCCGCGACGACGAACTCCTGCACCGCTTCGTAGAGCGTCACGAGCTCCTTGCCGAGCAGGATCCGACGCTGCACGTACGGCTCGATGAGCGCCTGCATGGCCCGGACGTCGCTCGTGCGCGCGTCGCGCACGGTGATGGGGGATGCGTCGGCACTCATGGGTCTCGAGCCTACGCGGGCGCGCCGCGCGCGAGGGCACGCGCGCTCAGCCGACGCGGTAGACGAGCCTCGCGAACTGCCCGACCTGCCGCGCCTCGACGAGCGTCAACCGGTCGGACTCGACGCGGCGCGGCAGCAGCGGGGCGCCGCTGGGCAGCGCGACGGGCGCGATCGAGATCGCGATCTCGTCGAGCGCTCCCGCGTCGAGGAACTGCCCGGCGAGGTCGCCGCCGCCGACGACCCAGATGTCGCCCCCGCCCGCCGCGTCGCGCAGCTGCGGGAGCGACTCGGCGACGCTGCCGCGCAGGAAGCGCACGTCGGCGCCCTCGGGCACGGGCAGCTCGCGCGTCGAGAAGACGAACAGCGGCCGATCCCCGTGGAACTCCTGCCACGAGCGGGTGTCGCCCGCGTCGTGCCAGGCGCGCAGCCCCCACTCGTACGTGTGGGAGCCCTCGACCATGACGGCAGCGCCCGTCGGCAGCAGCGTCTCGTCGGGGTCGGTGCCGCCGTCGACCGCGAAGAGCCAGTCGAGCGAGTGCTCGTCGTCGGCGAGGTAGCCGTTGAGGGTCGTGGCGGTGTCGAAGATGATCGTGCCCATGCGGGGAGGGTAGGCGGGACCACCGACACCCTGCGACGGGCCGGCACGGCGAAGGGGGCGGAGCCGAAGCCCCGCCCCCTCGCGATCTGCTGCGCCTACTCCGCGCGGCGGCGGAGGCGACCGGCGATGAGGAGCGCCGCGCCGAGCAGCACGAGCGCGCCGGCGCCGAGCCACAGCATCGGCGAGACGTCAGCGCCCGTCTCGGGCAGCGCGCCCTCGCCGCCGGCGCCGCCGTCGTCGTCCCCGCCAGGAGCCGTCGGTGCCGGCGTCGCCGTCGGCTCCTCGGTCTCGACCGGCGGCTCGGTGGCGACGGGCGCGGGCGCGACGAGCACCTGGAACGGGATGACCGTGCCGTTGTCGGTGCGGATCTCGAACGTCTGCAGCGTGGCGCCCTCGGCCGCCTCGTCGAGCAGCGTCGCCGCGAAGGTGATCTCGGCCGACGTGGTCAGCGGAGCGCCCTCGGCGTCCTCGTTCACGACGACGGAGGCCGAGCCGAGCACCGCGCCGCTCGCGTCGACGATCTGCGCGGTCGTCGACGCCTCGGCGCCGAGCGAGCGGATGCGGTCGAGCTGGTCGATCTGCACGGTGACCTCGGTGCCCTCGACGACGGGCTCGGTCGGCAGCCCCGTGACGTCGACGTGGCGCACCGTGTAGTCGGGCGCGAGGCCCGGGTTCTCGCCCAGGTACGCCAGGAGCGCGTCCTGGTCGACGAGCCCGGAGTCCCGCGCGTCGGTGCCCTGGGCGAAGGCCCAGAAGTTGTCGCCCGGCGTGCCGCCGCCGACGCCCATGAGGAACGAGGCGCTCGCGACGCGGATCTCCTCGTCGGGCGCGATGAAGCGGCCGTCGATCCGGATGTCGCTCACGCGGTCGTCGATCGGGCGCGTCGGGTCGGAGATGTACGTGACGTTGTCGCTGAGGCCCAGCTGCAGGTACTCCCGCGTGCCCTCGGGCACGGGGCTGCCGTCGGCCTGGCGCTGCCACTGCTGCTCGAGCAGCGCGTCGAGGTCGGCGCCGGTGAGCGTGATCGACCACAGGTTGTTGATGAAGGGCAGCATGGTGTTCGCCTCGGCGAGGCGCACGATGCCGGGCTCCGTCTCGGGCCCCGTGGGCTCGTAGAGGAAGCTGTCGCGCACGCCGCCGGGGTTCACGACGCCGATCTCCGCGCCGCCGCGCGCCTCGTCGGCGAGCTGGTCGCGGTACATGTTGGCGACCATCTGCGCGGCGGTCGACTCCTCGCCGCGGTTGCCGTTCGAGCCGAGCGGCACCGAGATCGGCCCGGTGATGGTGCCGACCTCCGTGTTGCCGATGACGTCGGCGGTGGCGACCGCCTCCTCGACGATCGACTGCACGGCCGCGGCGCGCGGGTAGGCGGCGGCGAGCGCCGCGGCGTCCTCGGCCGAGCGCTCGTGGTTGGCGATCACCTCGACCGACACCTCGCCGGTCTCGCGGTCGACGGCGAGCACGACTTGGCCGACGAGGTTGCCGTACTCGTTGGACTGCACGATGGGCCGGAGGGCCTCCGCCTCCCCGGGCGCGGGCGAGAGCCACGAGTAGGTGCGGTGCGTGTGGCCGTTGAAGACGACGTCGACCTCGGCCGAGAGCTGCTCGACCTGCGACTCCATGAAGCCGCCGAGCGAGCCGAGCGCGGCAGACTGCTCCTCCTGCGTCGCGTCGGCGGCGAGCTGCACGTCGGCGCCCTCGTGGATCTCGGCGACGATGACGTCGGCCTCGCCGTTGGCGACATCGCCGTCGCTGAGCGCCCCTGCGACGCGGTTGACGGCGGCGATCGGGTCGCTGAACTCGACGCCGACGATGCCGGAGCCGTCGACGAGGCTCGGCGTCTGCTGCGTGACGGCGCCGATGACCGCGACGGTCACGCCGTCGACCTCGAAGGTCTCGTAGCCGTCCCCGAGCGGGGCGCCGTCGACCGTGACGTTGGCTGCGAGGTAGGGGAAGTCGGCCAGGTCGGCGACGCGACCCGTGAGGTCGTCGATGCCCTGGTCGAACTCGTGGTTGCCGACCGCGGCCGCCGAGAGCTCGAGCGCGTTGAGGACCTCGATGGTCGGCTCGTCCTGCTGTGACGCGGAAGTGAAGTTCGAGGCGCCGATGTTGTCGCCGCCGGAGAGCAGCAGCGTGTTCGTCGGGTAGTCGGTGCGCAGCTGCTCGATCGTGCCGGCGAACTGCACCGTCTCGTCGACGTCGAGGCGGCCGTGGAAGTCGTTGAAGTGCAGCAGGTTGACGACGGCGGTCGTCGCGGGGTCGACGGTGATGGGCGCGGCGACCGCGACCGAGGGGGCGACGAGCACCCCGAGGCCGACGGCGCAGGCGGCTCCGGCCGCCAGGTTGCGCTTCGCGTGCTTGTTCACTGGATCTCCGAATGCAGGGGATGGGGACGGCGCTCGACGCGCACGCTCCAGAGCCTATGGATTCGGTCTCGAGAAGGCGAGAGGGAAGTGTGACGCGCGGGTGAACGCTGCGTGACGCGACGCCGCGCACGCGAAGAGGGGAGCCCAGCAGGGCTCCCCTCTCGCTGCCTCGATCGGTCGGGCGGATCGCTCGATCAGGCGTCGGCCGGCTCGAGCTCCGGCTGGCTCGGCTCGGGCTTGGTGTGGATGAACACGAACTCGTCGTCGACGAAGTCGACCGTGATGTGCTCGCCCGCATCGAGCTCGCCGTGCAGGATCTTCTCGCTCAGCACGTCCTCGATCTCGTGCTGCACCGCGCGGCGCAGCGGCCGGGCGCCGAGCGCCGGGTCGTGCCCGATGTGCACGAGCCGCTCCTTCGCCGCAGCCGTGAGCTCGATCGTGAGGTCGCGGTCGAGGAGCCGCTCCGAGAGCCGGTTGATGAACAGGTCGACGATCTGCAGCAGCTCGGGCAGCGACAGCTGCGGGAACACGATCGTCTCGTCGACGCGGTTGAGGAACTCCGGCTTGAAGCTCTTCTTGAGCTCCTCGCGGACCTTCGCGCGCATCCGCTCGTAGTCGTTCTCCGACGAGCCCTCCAGGACGAAGCCGACCGGGCCGCCGGAGATGTCCTTCGTGCCCAGGTTGGTCGTCATGATGATGACGGTGTTCTTGAAGTCCACCACGCGGCCCTGGCCGTCGGTGAGACGACCCTCCTCGAGGATCTGCAGCAGCGAGTTGAAGATGTCGACGTGCGCCTTCTCGATCTCGTCGAAGAGCACGACCGAGAACGGCTTGCGCCGCACCTTCTCGGTGAGCTGGCCGCCCTCCTCGAAGCCGACGAAGCCGGGAGGGGCGCCGAAGAGGCGCGAGACGGTGTGCTTCTCGCTGAACTCCGACATGTCGAGCGAGATGAGCGCGTCCTCGTCGTCGAAGAGGAACTCCGCGAGCGCCTTCGCGAGCTCGGTCTTGCCGACGCCCGTGGGGCCGGCGAAGATGAACGAGCCCGAGGGGCGGCGCGGGTCCTTGATGCCGGCGCGCTGACGCCGGATCGTCTTCGCGAGCACGCTCACGGCCTCCTCCTGGCCGATGACGCGCTGGTGGAGCGCCTTCTCCATGAACACGAGGCGAGCGGACTCCTCCTCGGTGAGCTTGAACACCGGGATGCCGGTCGCGTTCGCGAGCACCTCGGCGATCACGCCCTCGTCGAGCACGCCCGTGGGGCCGCCGTTGCCGCTGCGCCACTGCTTCTCGAGGCGCAGCCGCTCGCCGAGCAGCTCCTTCTCCTCGTCGCGCAGCCGCGCCGCCGCCTCGAAGTCCTGGCCCTCGATCGCGCCCTCCTTGCGAGCGCGCACGTCGGCGATCCGCTCGTCGAACTCGCGCAGCTCCGGCGGGGCCGAGAGGATCGAGAGGCGCAGTCGAGCGCCGCCCTCGTCGATCAGGTCGATCGCCTTGTCGGGCAGGAAGCGGTCCTGCACGTAGCGGTCGGCGAGGTTCGCGGCCGCGACGAGCGCGCCGTCGGTGATCGTGACCTTGTGGTGCGACTCGTAGCGGTCGCGCAGGCCCTTGAGGATGTTGATCGTGTGCGCGACCGACGGCTCGTTCACCTGGATCGGCTGGAAGCGGCGCTCGAGCGCGGCATCCTTCTCGAAGTGCTTGCGGTACTCGTCGAGCGTCGTGGCGCCGATCGTCTGCAGCTCGCCGCGCGCGAGCAGCGGCTTGAGGATGTTCGCCGCGTCGATCGCGCCCTCGGCGGCGCCCGCGCCGACGAGCGTGTGGATCTCGTCGATGAAGGTGATGATGTCGCCGCGCGTGCGGATCTCCTTCGTCACCTTCTTGAGGCGCTCCTCGAAGTCGCCGCGGTAGCGGCTGCC